>JBJOOF010000227.1:0-6399 GCA_046051425.1 Bacteroidota bacterium | reverse complement strand
GAGTTGAGCCCCCAACTGTGGATGATACTTCCGCTCACCGTGGCAGGTGGTGCGCTTGGTGCCTATTTTGGTGCCAAAAAATGGAGTCCCAAATTCCTGACCTACCTCTTGGCTTTTGTCTTGGCCTTTGCAGCGATTAAGTTGATTTTTGGGTAGAAGATGGCCAAGTAGAAATACGATTGAAATAGAGTAGAAATACCCGCCGCGGCGGGCAGCTCCGTGAAATAATAAAGAGAAATAAGATCGAAATAGAGTAGAAATAGACTTCGCTTCGTCTACCTGCGGAAGGCAGACTCCATGAAATAAGTGAACTTCCATCTGGACTTCCTATTTCACCGAGCTTGCTCGGTTTATTTCTATCGTATTTCAACAGTATTTCATTTCAAGACTACTTCATCTTGGTACTTTGTACTTTGTACTTGGCACTAGTTTTCTATCTTTAAAAAAAGTTTAAGCCCCATGCCGGATCGAATTCGCCTCAAAGCCTTTGGAATGCTCGCTGAAAAAATAGGCGCAGATTCCCTTGAAATCGAGAACCCTGGTTCTTCGGAGGCGCTTAGACGGCAGTTGCTGCAACAGTTTCCTGCGCTCCAATCCCTAACTTTTCGCATGGCGGTGGACCGTAAACTCATACAAGCAGAAACCGATATTTCTGCAGGACAAGAAATAGCTCTTTTACCCCCTTTTTCCGGAGGATGATCGTAAATAGATTTGAAAGGCAAGTAATTTTGCCAGGCTTTGGTCAAGAAGGCCAAGCCAAGCTCAAGCAGGCTTCCGTGCTCGTTATCGGCGCTGGTGGACTGGGTTGCCCAGTTTTACTGTACCTCGCCGCTGCAGGGGTAGGAAGAATCGCCGTGGTCGATGGGGATGTCATTTCCCAATCCAATCTCAATCGCCAAGTACTCTACGGAGAAAAGGACCTAGGGAAAAATAAAGCCGAAACAGCCATTCGCTACTTTCAAGAGAAGTACAGTGACATCCAGTGGACAGCAATCCCAGAATTTATCACGGTAGACAATGCCCAAGCCCATATTTTTCACTACGACCTAGTCATCGATGGCTCGGACAATTTTCCCACCCGCTACCTCGTCAACGATGCCTGTGTGCTTCTCAAAAAGCCGCTCGTCTATGGTTCCATTTACCAGCACGAAGGGCAAGTTTCGGTATTTAATGCAGGTACCCATCCCTGCAATTACCGGGATGTATTTCCCAATCCTCCCGCTCCTCAGGAAATCCCCAACTGTGCAGAAACAGGCGTGCTTGGGGTGTTGCCTGGAATTATTGGAAACCTGATGGCCCTGGAAGCAATCAAGGTGTTGTCAGGACTTGGGAAGCCACTCAGTAATAAATTACTCCTGTTTAATAGCCTCAATACCCAGTTTCAGGAACTGGAAATCCAGCCCAATCCGGCAAGCCAATCCGCCATTCCCACTTCTTGGAATGAGTTCCACCAGCGAGATTACGCCTTAGGGGTTGAAGGAGTGCAGCAGCTCACCTGGAACGAGGCGATGAAATTGATGGGGCAGGAGGTGGCCTTTGTAGATGTGCGCGAACCAGGGGAAGAGCCCCCACTGGTATGTACCGGTTTGGTCAAGGTGCCTTTTTCCACCCTATCCAATGAACTGGATCGATTTGAGGAGGCGGAGGAGGTTTTGTTTTTCTGTCAAAGTGGGGCACGGAGTCAAAAAGCGGCTCAACTCCTCCAGCAAACCTATCCCGACAAGAAGATTTTCTCCATTCGTGGAGGCATCAATGCACTAAAGTCCTAATGGCCATGGAAAAGGTACGCAGCCCCAAGAATATATTCGTGCAAGGTCCCATCTTACCTGAGAAGATCGCTCAGTCCATTGCCAATCATTCCAGCAAAACAGACATTGGAGGACACTCTATTTTTTTAGGTCAAATTCGTGCCGATGAAAAGCCAGAAGGCAAAGTGATCGCCATCGAGTACACCTGCTACGAGGAAATGGCCCTAGAAAAGGCTTTTGAAATCCGAGAAGAGATCTTTGCGAAGTACCCCTTGACTTGCATGCACATTTACCACAGCCTTGGGGAGATCAAGGTTGGAGAGATTTGCCTGTTCGTCTTTACCTCCTCCAAACACAGGAAAGCAGCCATGCAGGCCTGCGACGAACTGGTGGAGCGAATCAAAGCCGAACTGCCGATCTGGGGCAAAGAAATCCTAGATTCTTCGGCCACCCAGTGGAAGGTGAATACCTGATTTGCAGGGATTTATTGCCCCCGTAAAAAAGCCTTGAACTCGTCCGTATTGAAATTGCTCATCCCTTGCTGGTAAAAGACGATTTTCCCTTCCTTATTGACCACTAGGGTGGTGGGGATGGATTCGCTTTGCAAACTCTCGTTCAATCCATAACTGGCATGGACTACTGGGAAGGCCCAACTTTTTCCTTCCATAAAATCTTGACTCTTCTGCTTGTTTTCGTCTAAGCCAATCATCAAAAATTCAAGGTCTGGGGTATCCTTAACCGCATCGTAGAGGTCGGAAATGTGGGGCATCTCCGCGCGGCACGGCCCACACCAGGAAGCCCAAAGGTTGATAAATACGGTTTTGCCTCGGTAATCCTGAAGGTCAATAGTATTTCCTTTAAAATCAGTAAACTGTCCGCGGTAGTCAAACTTTTGGTCGGTCAGGTCGGGCACCTCGATGCTGGGCTTCATCAGACCCGTTGCCAGCAAGACCGATTGCAAGGCCCCTTGAATCACGGGAAGCAGTCCTGAGAAATAGAGAACCGCAAAGACAGCCAAAATTGCACCCCAAGATTTAATCTCTTTTTTCCAATCCATTTACCTTCTTGTTAAAATCGTGGCCCTTTCCCGTCCACCGTACAAATCAATAGATAAAATTACGCACAGAATCTCAGTTGCTTAGTGACCTAGCGCACATTTTAGCTGGTTCTCTTGATTTCCAACTGTATCTTGTACCTAGAAAATCCCAGTACCCTCCCATGAATTACGAAATCAAGATTTCCGCCGAACTTGGAATTACCGCACAGCAAGTTCGTGCCACAACCGCCTTACTCGAAGAGGGTGCCACTGTTCCCTTCATCTCCCGCTACCGCAAGGAAGCCACGGGGAGTTTGGATGAGGTGCAGGTAGCAGCCATTCGGGATCGATTGGAGCAGTTGAAGGAATTGGATAAGCGTCGGGAGGCGATCCTCAAGTCGATTGAGGAACAGGGGAAATTGACTCCCGAACTGAAAAAAGCCATCGATCAAGCCGAAACGATGGCGAGGCTGGAAGACATCTACCTACCTTACAAACCCAAGCGCAAGACCAAGGCCTCTGTGGCCAAAGAAAAGGGTTTGGAGCCTCTGGCAACCCGTATTTTTGCGCAGCATCCCTTGGATATCCATAGCGAAGCCTCCAAGTACCTCGATGCCGAAAAGGAGGTAGCAACGCAAGAAGATGCACTCCAAGGGGCCCGGGATATCATTGCGGAATGGGTCAGTGAAAATGCTGCAGTGCGTGGCAACCTCCGCACCTTATTTTTAAAAGACGGGGTATTTGCAACCCGCGTGATTGCAGGCAAAGAAGCGGAAGCGGCCAAGTACAAGGACTACTTTGACTGGTCTGAACCTATCAAAACTGCCCCGTCTCACCGGGTATTGGCCATGCGTCGAGGGGAAAAAGAAGGATTTTTGCTCTTGGATGCACTTCCGGAAGAGGGAGCAGCAGTTGCGGTATTGGAACGAGAAATCCTGACCGGTGGGAGCAATGCTTGCGTAGAGCAAGTCAAAATAGCCATCAAAGACGCCTACAAGCGCCTACTCAAGCCGAGTATTGAAACGGAGATTCGCCTGCAAACGAAAAAGAAAGCAGATGAAGAAGCGATTCGTGTCTTTGCCGAGAATCTTCGCCAACTCTTGCTTGGAGCCCCACTGGGAGAAAAAGTGGTGATGGCCATCGATCCAGGTTTCCGAACCGGCTGCAAGTTGGTTTGCTTAGGTGCACAGGGGCAACTCCTCCATTACGAAAACATATATCCCCACGAGCCGCAGCGACAGACCGCTGCAGCAGGAGCAATAGTCAAGGCCTTGGTGGACAAGTTTTCCGTGCAGGCAATCGCCGTAGGTAACGGCACTGCCGGTCGGGAAACAGAAGCCTTCGTCAAAAATCTAGGTCTCCAAAAATCGATCCCTATCCTTCTCGTCAACGAGTCTGGAGCCTCCATTTATTCGGCTTCTGAAGTGGCACGTAACGAGTTTCCAGACCTAGACCTAACTGTCCGTGGGGCGGTATCCATTGGGCGTAGACTCATGGATCCCTTGGCTGAGTTGGTCAAGATTGACCCCAAATCCATCGGGGTAGGGCAGTACCAACACGACGTGGATCAACAGGCCTTGAAGAATTCCTTGGACGACACGGTGATTTCGGCAGTAAATAAGGTAGGCGTGGAGGTCAATACCGCCTCCAAAGAATTGCTCACCTATGTATCTGGACTTGGACCTCAATTGGCGCAAAACATCATTGCTTTCCGTCAGGAGTTTGGGCCTTTCAAGAGCCGGGCGCAACTGAAGAAAGTTCCTCGCTTGGGGGACAAAGCATTCGAGCAGGCGGCGGGCTTTTTGCGAATTCGCGATGCGAAACATCCCTTGGATCAATCAGCCGTGCATCCCGAGCGCTACGAATTGGTGGAAAAAATGGCGAAGGACCTCAATGCTTCCGTTCAGGATTTGATGAGTTCGGAGGAATTACGCGCCAAAATTGTGCTTCAAAACTATGTTTCGGAGACGGTTGGTATCCCTACACTTCAAGACATCGTTGAGGAACTGGCCAAGCCTGGGCGCGATCCCCGTGCTGGATTTGAGGTTTTTGAATTTCAAGAAGGGGTCAACTCCATGGCGGATCTGAAAGTCGGGATGAAACTTCCCGGAATCATCACCAACATCACCGCCTTCGGTGCCTTTGTAGATATTGGGGTGCATCAGGATGGATTGATTCACCTGAGCCACTTGGCAGATCGATTTATCAAAGATGCCAACGAGGTGGTCAAAGTGGCGCAGCAGGTGGAGGTCACTGTCTTGGAAGTAGATAGTGCACGCAAGCGAATTGCCTTGAGTCGAAAAGCAGATCCCTTTGGTACGCAAGCAGTCAAAAAACCAGTTAAGCCGGAAGTGAAAGTTGCTGCACCTGCACAGGAAGGATCCATGGCAGATAAATTGGCGCAACTTAAAGGGCATTTCAAGAATTAAGGCAAGGCATACTTAGCCACCTAGGTTAGTCACGTTCCTCGTCTTGGTACATTTCCTTGTATTTGTCTTCATCCATTCCCTTGCTGAAGCGTCGGATATTGTAGGTGAAGGAAAGCATAAAATACTGCTGTAAGACGTTGGTTTGGATATCTTCGATAAAGGTGTCGGAGATATTGCGACGCACGTTGGCGTTTTGATTGAGTAGGTCATAGACCATGATGCTCACCTCTCCGCGCTGATTTTTGAATACTTTTTTACCCAAGCTCATATTCACTAGCGAGAAGTTCGTGTTGAATCCTGCGTTCAATCCCGAGTTGATCTGGTGGTTTAAATCCAGTCGGTAGATGATTCCTTTCCAAAAGATCCAATTGAAATTGAGGCGGAAGCGTTGCTGGAAGAAATTCGTGTTGAGGTTGGAGTTGAGCGTGTTCTCTGAGCGATTGAATGAGGACCGGGAAGAGAGGTTGAAGTCCAAATTTTCACTGATGCTACTCGCGATGGAGAGGCCAGTACTCAAGCGCTGGGAGTTGGTAAAGCCAATGCGGTCATTGACCTGACCGGGTCTACGGGTCATTCCTCCTCCTGCACTGATGTTCAATTTGGATTTGATGAATCCCAGTGGCATCCCGTAATTGGCCCAGGAGCGCATCTCCCAGAAGCCATCCAGGTTGACTGGCTTGAGCAATTGGGCACCTTTTTGTAGGGTTATTCCTTCCTGAAGTTCCAGGGGTGCACTAGCGATCAAGGTACTGTTGCTGATAAATCGGTTGGTAAGGGAAGAACTCGTAAACAAAAACCAGTTGGTATCCTTGTCTGGATTTTGGCTCCGGAAGCGAAGTCGAACTTCCTGGTTGTAGGATTGATCCAAGTCTGGATTCCCTACGCGCACCTGAAGGGGATTCGTATTGTTGATGACCGGCTGGAGTTGGCGAATATCGGGTTCTGCGGTTTGGGTATCGTAATCAAGTTGCAGGTTGGTGTTGGGGCTAAACTTGTACTCCAAGCGAAGGGTAGGGAGCCAAGCTGAAAAATTCCGTTCCAACTGAAAGGATTTTGGAAATTCTTGTCGGTTGTCGAGTTTGGCAGATTGGTACTGAAGTTCAGTTTGGAATTTCAATTTCTCCGTACTGTATTGGTAGCCCAATTCGGTTTCTTGGGTGAGGTAATCGCTGAAGTAGACATTGGT
>JBJOOF010000226.1:0-13544 GCA_046051425.1 Bacteroidota bacterium | reverse complement strand
TTCATGCCCTCCCTCGAAGGTCAGCAGATTCATCGGCTTGCCAAGTTCAAAAAGCAGCTCTTCTTGCCGCTGCTTACTCTCTTCGGTAATCAGCACATCCTGGGCTCCATGCACCAGAAGTACCTCCGTGGAGGCAAACTTTTCTTTTGCCAAATTCAGTACCAAGTCGTGTGCGAAGCCTCCTCCCCAAAGGACCAGGGAATCGAGCCTGCCGCTCCATTGACTGGCCCAGCGTGTGCCTGTAGCCGCCCCTTGGGAAAAGCCCAGGAGGTGAATCCTTGGTGAACTAGAAAATTGCAGGAGGAGCTCATCCATCATCCGATTGAGGAAGCGATGGTTGTTGGCTATGGCGGTTTCCCGATTGTAACTGGTCATCCAGTTGGCGCCTACTCGCCCCTGGAATTCTTGTAAATAGGAGTGATTGGTCCCCTCAGGGGCAATGAAAAGTCGATTTTCAGAAGAGAAGGGAATAAACTTCCGGATAAAAAACTCTGCCAGTTGCCCATAGCCATGCAGCACAATCCAAACTTCTTGTTCCTTTCCTGTCGGTTCATGGGATAGGAAATAGGGAGCTTCGTAAGAAAACTGAAGGGACTTTTTCACGCTTAGCTGTTGAGATCGTCAAATTTGAGCGGAAGCAAATGGCGAATACCTCGGAAGCGTAGTACGGTTCCATCGGCTTGCAAGAGCAAAATAGTGATCGGGCTTTGGTACCTATTCTCTACTTCATTGATCGCCTGTCGGCACATCCCGCAGGGGGATACCCCCGCCCAGGTGTCTTCCCCTGCTCGCTGGGCCACGATGGCGAGCATTTGTGGGACTTGCTCGGGATAGTTGGCGCCCACATAGCCGAGAAGCAATCGTTCGGCACAGGTGCCTACCGGGAAACTTACATTCTCTTGGTTGGAGGATTGGTAGATTTCACCGTTATCAAGCGCCACTGCCGCTCCTACATTAAAACTTGAATAAGGGGCGTAGGCATTTTTGGAAATTTCTTGGGCTCGCTGAACCAAGGTGGCCTCAAGGTGATTCAATTCTGAAAAGGCGAGTTCTTCCAGCTCAATCGTATCGGTAATTTTTTTCACAAGCAGTATTGGTTTGGAAAGGAACCAACGATTAAAGTACGCAAATGTTCCCTAATTCTTGAATCTTCACTTTTTCTCACCAAAAAAAAGGCCCATTTTTAAGGCAATAAAGCCCATCCCATGCCTACCATTTTGCTTTTTGGAGCAGGAAAATCTGCCACATCCCTCATTGATTACCTGGCCGACTCTTGTGGGGATGGATCGCGAAAGCTTTTGGTAGCCGACATAGACACTGCCTTGGCAGCGGCCAAACTCAAAGGGCGTGTGCATACGGAGACGGTAGCGGTAGATTTGGAGCAGGAAGATTCCCGGCAACAATTGATCCGCCAAGCTGATGTGGTTATTTCCATGCTCCCGGCAGGATTGCATCCTATTTTGGCTGCCGATTGCTTGAAGTTGGGAGTTCATTTTTTTACTGCTTCTTACGAAAGTGAGGCCCTAAGGGCGATGAGGCAGGAGATTGAGGCGAAAGGCTTGTTGTTTCTGAACGAATGTGGGCTGGATCCTGGCATCGATCACCTATCGGCCTTGAAGATTATCCACGAGGCCCAATCTAGAGGAGAAGTAGTCCGCTCCTTCAAATCCTATTGCGGAGGCTTGCTGGCCCCTGAAAGTGAGGACAACCCCTGGAAATACAAGTTTACCTGGAATCCCCGCAATGTGGTACTTGCAGGTCAAGGGATGTCTAAGTTTCTAGAACATGGGGAAGTGAAATTGGTGCCTTACCAGCAGTTGTTTAAACGCGTTGAAACCATCCACTTTCCAGGCTTAGGAGATTTTGACGGCTATCCCAACCGAGATTCTTTGAATTACCAAGCTATTTACGGATTGGAAGAGGTCGATACGCTTCTTCGTGGGACACTTCGGCGGGCAGGTTTCTGTAAGGCCTGGGATGTATTTGTGCAGCTAGGGATGACAGACGATACTGCATCAGTGCAACTTCCATCTGGCAGCACTTACCGGCAGTTTTTCAATACCTTTCTTCCTTGGTCTGATCAACTTTCCGTAGAGGAGAAATTGGCTGAACTCATTCCAGACCTGGATTTTCCCACCTTTGAAAAGTTCCAGTGGCTTAGATTTTTTGAGCAGAAGCTTCTTCCAAAAACGGAGGGTAGCCCAGCGCAACTGCTTCAGGCAATCCTTGAGGAACAGTGGGCACTTCAGCCAGCCGACCGAGACCTGATTGTGATGCAGCATCAGTTTGAGATTCAAACCCAAACGGGAATCAAAAAGGTCATTTCTAGTTTGGTCGATGTCGGTCAAGATGCAGTGTACACCGCCATGGCTAAGACCGTAGGACTTCCATTGGCCATTGCAGTGGACCTCTTTTTGAAAGGGGAAATTTCCCTTCGGGGGCTGCAGCTGCCTGTGGTTCCGGAATTGTACCTCCCGATTTTGGATGCCTTGGAAAAAGAAGGAATTCGATTTGAGGAGCGGGTGGTGGATTGAAAATTGTCCACAGACCACGGTCTACAGGCAGACGACTGTCCAAGGCCCACGGCCCACTTACTTTAACTTCAAACCTTATATCCTACGGGGAATTAAATGGATAATTATAAAACGAAAAAAGACCAACTTGCCAGTTGGTCTTTTTTCGTTTTTAGGGCCTCCAATCCGCAGGTGGATCAATATATGCCCCCGATATGACGCGGCAATCGTCTGGAATGATCGCTCGATTTTGCTTGAAAGTCAAGTCATTTTTATCCACATAGATTCGACGGGAGGTTTCTCCTCCTGCCATAAAGTAACCTAGCACCACCTCATCTGGATTGTCCAGGCTGAGCATGTTTCCACGAAGGGTTGCTGGCGGGGGATCAAAAATGGAACCCGAGATTTCTGCTTGTTGCTTCACCAAACGTAAGTAACGATACGCTTCCTGGGAGACACTGTATTGCTTTAGGTCCATTCGGAATTTGTTGACAAATCGGTACCCATCATCCGCGATGAAAGAAGCAGGGATTTTGGTAGTCAGTCCATTGAAACTGTCGTCATTGACCACGAATAAGCTCTGGTTATTACTTACTTCGTATCGAAAACATTGCACACAGCAATCTTTCGGTTGCGGGGTACGGTTTGGATTTGCAGGTGAAGGTCGTGGCGTATATAAATCTGGACGGGTCTCCAAGATGTATACTGCTGGGCCATTTTTCCAATAGTAAAAATTATTCTGGTCCGCAGGATCTTTTACTCCCACAATCAGTTGAATTCCCGATTTCGGAACATCACTTCCTTCAGTAGGAACAGTTACGGTGCGGATCTCTAGCGATTGAATGGCAGGTACCGAAGCTACTTTCTCTGGGGTGGAGGTGTACACTTTTCCTTCTGCAGTACGAATCTGAAGCGTATAGGACTTGCCTACTTGTGCACTAAAGCTAGCAGGAGTGTAGTAGGTGCCTTTTGCATCTGTTCCTTCGGTGAGGAAGGTGACATTTCCATCGTTATCCCGTACGACTACCGTAGCCAAGGACACGGGACGAATGAGTCCTTCGAAAATACTTCCGTAAGTAGCACTTCGCGTGAGTGTGATTGCATGAGGACCTGGCCCTGTGGAAATGATGCCTTCCACAGTCAAGAGTTGCTCGCCATCAGGCACTTCGACCTCGTAGGGGTCTACACAGGCCATCGGAAGGAGTAGGAGTAGGTATACTAGTCTTTTCAACATGGCTTTAGAAGCTAATGGCGTAACTTAAACTTGGAAGAGGGATACCCAACAAGGCCAAACGGAAGGCCTGCGGAGGTTGCTGTGGAGCATCGTCAAAGAAGATGGAAAATGGATTTTTTCGTCCATACACATTGAGCACGGAGAAGGTCCAGTCCCCATCAAAAAACTTTCCCTCTCCCTTTAACTTGAAATTGACTGAAAAATCGAGTCGGTGGAAGTCCGGAAGCCGTTGCTGGTTTCGATCCTTGAAGTAGGCCAGGTTGTTTCCTGAAAAATCAAACTTTGCATCTGGAAAGGTGATAGGTCTACCCGTGCTGTAGGCAAAGGTGGCTGATAGGGAGGCATTGGTACTCACTTTGTAATTTCCAATCAGGGTCAGGTCATGGGGCTTATCAAAGTTGGAGGCATACCAGGCGCCATTGTTGATGTTTTCCTCCTCAAATGGAGTAATCACACGTCTCAGAGACCTGGAATAGGTGTAGGAAATCCAACCGGTAAGTGTACCTAGGTTTTTCTTCACGTAGAGTTCCATTCCATAAGTCTGCCCTTGGGCAGGGATGAGCTCGGTTTCGAGGTGATTTTGTAAAATCAAATTTGCTCCATCCTTGTATTCCACAACATTTTGAAGGTCTTTGTAGTAAACCTCCACCGAGGTCTCAAAGATGTTTCCTTTGAAATTGTTGTAGTAGCCAAGGGAGAATTGATCTGCAATTTGTGGCTTCAAAAATCCATCACTGAGCTTCCATACATCCGAAGGAGCAATGGTTGCCGTGTTGGAGATAAGGTGGATAAACTGATACATTTTGTTGTATCCCAACTTCACCGAACTGGATTTGCTGAAGGAATATCTAAAAGATGCTCGTGGTGCAAGCCCATCGTAGGTTTGGATCAGTTCGTTTGCTCCATAATTGGTTTCCCCGATGGCAGAACCATCTGAAACGGGAGTTCCTTCCTGGTAGGTACGTACGGTGCGAGCGCCCAGGTATTGGTAAAGATCGTATCGGAGTCCATAGGATACCCCAATTTTTTCCCCGATTTCTAACTCATGCTGGAAGTGGGCCGCCATTTCCCGACCTGCTTCATTTTGGACCTTTTTGGGGAGCACATCTTCTGAAGTTCCGGTAGGAATTAGCTCTCCCGGTTGGATCGCCACTTGCTTGTATTCAGCTCCCATGGTAAAAGACTGGGTAGGGCTTA
Organism: Bacteroidota bacterium; assembly: GCA_046051425.1. Lineage (GTDB taxonomy): Bacteria > Bacteroidota > Bacteroidia > Cytophagales > Cyclobacteriaceae > Algoriphagus. The sequence goes on along the minus strand of JBJOOF010000226.1, from coordinate 8,600 downwards.
CCGTATAGTTGAAAAATGTTTTTCCCCCTACATCCTTGATATCCGAATTGATTTCAAAGTTGTTGAGCCCTGACTGGTTAAAAATCCCATAGTCATAGAGTGAATAAAAGCCAACGGTCTCCATTTTGAGTTTTTCACTCAGCTTACTTTTCCATTGCAGGGAGTGTGCATTGTTTTGCCAGGAGATCGTGGTGTCAGAGGCAAAAGCAAAGTCATCGTAGCTGGTGTAGTAGCTGTAGGTAAACTCGTTGTTCTCAGAAATTGGGGCACTAATCACCAGGTTTCCATCATAAAAATTGGCGTTGGAATTATTGAGTGTGGTATTGCTTAGCGACTGGAGTAGCCAGTTGATGTAGGAGATTCGAAATCCTCCGAGGATAGATACCTTGTCCTTGATCAGTGGGCCATTTAGCGAAAGCTTTCCGGAGAAATTGCTCAGCATGAGGTCTCCTCCAAACTTTTCTACGCTACCTGCTTTGGGAAGAATATCTAGGATGGCCGAACTTCTACCGCCAAATCGGGCAGGAACTACGGCCTTGTAGAGCGTCACATCATTGACCATGTCGGGGTTGAAGGCAGTGAACAAGCCGAACATGTGCGAAGGATTGTAGATCGGTGCTCCCGCAAATTGGATGAGGTTTTGATCTACGCCACCCCCTCGGACATTGAGACCAGAGGAAGCTTCTCCTACCTGGCTCACTCCTGGTAGCGTAGCTAAGGAGCGGACAATGTCGATTTCCCCCATAAATGGAGGAAGTTCCTTCATGGTATTTACACTAAGCGTGACGGCACCCATGTTGGTGGAACGGATATTTTTCTCCGGATCACTACCATAGATCACTACGTCATCAAGCGTGAAATCCTCTTGGAGCATTTTGATCGTAAGCCTTCCATCTCCTACCGCCGTGATGGGGTAAATCTTGGTTTCGTATCCCACATAGCGAAACTCCAGCGTGTATTCTGCTCTGGAGACTTCGAGTTCAAAGCTTCCATTATCGTCGGTGATGCGGGTTAGCTCCAGCTCCGGAATCCGTACGGTGGCACCTACTAGTGCCTCTCCGGTAATTTCATCTGTGATCCGGCCTGAAAGTTTGATCCCTTTCAGTTGGCCGATATCTCGGCCAATCACATCTCGCTTTACAGCGGGAGTTTGAGCCCAAGCTGAGGAAAGCCCTAGAATAAAACAGGCAATTAGAAAAATTCTTTTCATAGTGGGGTGCTTAGATCGCGTCTGGGTCAAATTTGTACAATTCCATGGTCAGGGTTCCACTCACGGATTCTTCAGGGGCTCGGAGAAAATAAATGGATCCATTGTACTGGAAATACCCGCTCGTGATGCTTTGAGGCAGGCCAATGATTTGATTCTTTGCTTTCCAGGTAAGTGTCTCTAGGTTTAGTTCCCAGAGTTCTTGAGTAGCTCTGAATAGCCCCAAATAGGCTTTTGATCCGATAACTTCCACGATGGGGTACCCTTGTCCTTTGTTGCCCGGATAGGTAGTCAGGAGCTGCCAGCTGTCGAGAGGGGGATTGTACTCCCATACTTGCCCATTGCTTCCCAGGACAATCACCCGAGTAGCTATAGCAAAGGCGGCGGCGTTGCGTCCCAACGCAATTGGGGCATTTCCCTTGGTTGACCAGGTCCGTTGCACTGGGTCGTAAGCACGTACCAAAAGAGAGGCGCCGTCCAGTCCTCCAAACAAAAGCAGGCCACCTTGCCAGTCCACGGCCAAGGCATCTCGTGAGTTGAAAGGAAGATCTCCCAATCGCTCGAAATTGCTTCCATTGATCTTCCATAAACTGCGGTCGTAGACAAACTGGTCTCTAGATGGCTCTAGGGCTCCTCCTCCTAGGTAATTACCGGTTGCGAATGCAAATCGACGTCTATTTCCCGGAAAATTAACTTCCGTCCAAGTGCCCGTGGCTGGATTGAATCGCTGAAATCCAGCATAGTTATCTCCCAGTTTGATTTTGCCAAGTCCTACATGAAAGCCAGCTGAATTCGTAAAGTAACTGTTGTCGTAGATCCGAACGTTGCCCGGAAAATCAGATACTTTGGTGTACTTACCCGCTTGGTACTCAAAAGGGGTCGAAAGGGTAATTTCTTTGTCTTGAATCCTCAACTTGATGGGCACCAGAATCTGTCCCGTGGGAGCAGGAATTTTTACAGTTAGCTTGGATTCAAATACATTTTGAAGTACTGGTGCTTCCTGGTTGCCAAAAAATACCTTGGTTCCTTCTGGAAAATTTTTCCCTTGAATCACCAACTCTTGTCCTGCCACTCCATAGTTGGGAGCAAAACTGGTTACTGCCGTGCTCAAGGTGCTCAATTCGATGACTTTTCCTTCGATACGCGCACCATTGATCGTAGCAAAGGCTTTTACAAAATAGGTTTGGGTCAGTTTGAATCCGCTTTTTTCACCAATAAATCGACCCGGTTGGTTTTTTTCTCCTAGGGAAATGATGATGGGATTAGCGAAGGAGGCTTGGGTAGAAAACTCAAATCCATGGTCTTCGGCCAACACTTCTCGATTGGCAAGGAGACGTCCAGAAATTCGGATTTTATCACCCCCCACAAACAAGACTTCTTCTGTGGCGACGAGGATAGGAGTTTCGTCCTCCTGTGTGCAGGACCAAAATGCCAAAAGAATGAAAAAGAGGATTGAAGTTCGTAGCAGTTGCATCGAAATTGGGAATGGTCGAATAACAAAAATACAGCAATACCCAGAGAATACAATTCCGCTGAATTGACTATTTGCCCGCTAAAGGAGAATCTTATGCTTTTTCTTTTAAAACCCCAATAAAAATCCGGAGATCAGTTGCCTGTAGTCCTCCGTATAGGTTCCGTCCTCATTTTTCAAAGAGTATCCTCGAGTCTGGATTGGAGGAAGATTCTTGGGTTTTGAAAAGGATACAATTTCTCGATGCACAGGCTTGGAAGCTGCGTCTTGAACCTGGGTTTTGAAATTTGGGAAGAGCAAAACTTCTTCTGCCAACTTGCAGAAATCACCCATCTGTCGTGGAGGCAGGATCACCCAAAATTGCCCAGATGGCGCAAGGAGTTGGCATGCTTGGCTGAGCAAAGTTTCAAAAGGCAAACCATCCGTATGTAGGGCTAGGTTCCGTTTGGGGTCACTGGACTTGAGGTGATCTGGAAAATAGGGAGGATTGCTGACAATCAAATCAAAGGAGGCGTCTGCCGAAAAATCTTGGAGGGCAGTTGGGATGAGTTCCAATCGGTCAGCAAATGGGCTTTCCTTAAAATTTTCAGCAGCCTGTGCAGCCGCCTCCGCATCAATTTCTAGCGCAGTAACCTGGGCTTCGGGGAAGCGTTGGGCCAGCATCAGGGCGATCACTCCGGTCCCTGTCCCAATGTCCAGAATCTGCTTGGGAGAAGGGCATTGTGCCAGGCTTCCTAGCAAAACCGCATCGGTACTTATTTTCATGGCACAGCGGTCTTGCTGTACGCGAAACTGTTGAAATTGAAACCAGCTGTTTGCCATTAGGTACGGGCTCGGCTGAATAGTTTAGAGCGGAAACGAGGCTTGTCTTCCATGATGTTCAACTCCTCTTCCGAGACGCGTTTCACACTTTCGATGGTGTAGAATGCCTTTTCATCCGTTGCTTTTACCTTGGCGATAAACTCCTGGAGTTGGTCCCGTTTCATCACGGTAAACAAAAGATTGACCTTCCCATAACGTCCTTCCCCACCCACATTGGTAAAACGGTAGTTGTTTTCCTTCATAAACTCCATCAGGACAGGCAGGGGTTTGGGCGTGATCACCCGCACCAAAACCCGGCCCAAAGCCAATTTTTCATCCAAGGTCATGCCTACATAAGTTCCTGTGGCAAAACCGCCCGCATACGCCAAGTAGGAAAGTGGATTATCTACATTTTGAAAGATTTGCCCGATGGCCAAAAGCCAGATTAAGGCCTCAAAAAATCCCAGGATAGGAACAATGTTTTTCTTGCCATTCATCATAAACATGAAGCGCAGCGTATTGATGGAAACATCGGATACCCGAGCTACAAAAATCAACAAAGGCATCAAGAGGTAGTTGAGCAGCTCGTTGGATATGCCCAAAGATTGAAGGAAGTCTTGCATGGGAATAGAATAAAGTCATGCAAAAATACCGTTTTATTGGCGGAGCCAACCAATAAATGAAGGTAGAATTTAGATTTTTTGGTCTCTGCCTGCAGGGATACCCAAAATCAAAAATTGCAAGGTCATGGCCAAGAGAATCCAAATCAGCAGGTTCCAGTTGCCAAATACATCCAAACAAATGCCAAAAACCAGGGGTCCTAAGGCGGCTAAAATATACCCTGCGGACTGTACCATTCCAGAAAGTCTAGAGGTGGTCAAGGCCTCTGCCGTACGCATAGAAATCAAAGTGTAGGCGATGCTTAAACTGGCCCCGCTTCCAATCCCAATGATGGTAAGTGCAGCGAAGGTCACCCATTCCTGATGGATAAAAAGTGCGCCATAGCCGATGAGGTACCCAATTCCTACTGCGATAATAACACCGGATTGCTGCTTCAGGCGAAGTAGCAGGTTGGGGGCAAAGAAAGTTCCGATCAAAGAGATCAATTGCATGTAGAAAAGCGCCATTCCCGCATTTACAGGAGTCATCCCCCGAGCGATCAATAGGTCGGGCAGCCAGGTGATCATCGTGAAGTACATGACGGATTGGGCCCCCATAAATCCAGTTACCTGCCAGGCGAGTCGGGATTTCCATACATTTTTTCCTGCCAGCTGCTCGGCATTGCCCTCGGATTTGGGAGGAGATAGCTGTGGAATCCAGGCGATAAGCGCAAGGGCCATCAAGCCCACCCAGGAAAGGAGTGCCCCTCTCCATCCCCATCCAAGGCCTTCTGCTAGGGGCACACTTATTCCCGAAGCGATGGCAGCAAATAAGGACATGCCCGTGGAGAGTAGCGCAGTCATCAATCCAATTTTTTCTGGGATTCTGGCTTTAAAAAATGGAATCATCAGCACATTGGCAGTTACAATCCCTATTCCTGTCAAGGCGGTACCTAGGTAAAGTAAGGTTATCCCCCCCTGCACCCGAATGACTACGCCAATGGCGAGCAGGAGGATTCCAAGAAATATGGCTTTTCCTAGGCCGAGCTTCTTCCCAATGCTAGGAGCAAACAAGGAAAAAATGGCAAAAGTTATCAGGCTAAGCGTGGTCAAAAATCCAGCCTCCCCATTGGATATTCCCAGATCTTCCCGAATAAACGGGATGAGTGGCCCTACCGAAGCAATGGAAGTGCGTAGGTTGATGGAGATCAGGATCACGCCGAGGATAAGTAAGGCGCGGGAAGAGGATTTGGACAATGAGAAATACGATTTATGAAATACCTGCCTGCGGCAGGCAGGCGAAATACGAGATACTAGAGACAAGATACAAGAAGCAAGAGATTAGACTAGGTCCTGCCGTCATAAAAATCCTAGCAAAGGAGCAGGATATCTTACCTCTTGATACTCATTAATGTCGAACGCTGAACGCCCAACTCTGAATGTTGAAGTGGGGAAAACTAACTTTAGGTCAGGAGCAGGCTTTTTAGCCCAGCAGACTTTAGTCTATTTTCTTGGCTCTCGGCTCTTGTTTCTTGCTTCTTGGCTCTCGCTTCTCGAAAGAATCAGATCCTCCACACACCTTACCCAGGCATCACTGGAGTTGAGGCTGGGTACCAAGTCCCAATGCTCGCCGCCGAGTTCCTCAAACTGCTCTTTGTATTCTTCGCCTACTTCCACGGTAGTTTCCAAGCAGTCTGCCACAAAGGCCGGGGAGAAAACGAGTACTTTTTTTACTCCTTCTTTTGCCAGTTCCTTGATGGTATCCTCCGTATAGGGTTTGATCCAAGGATCTTTTCCCAGTCGAGATTGGAAGCAAGTCATCACTTTGTCCTCGGGAAGGCCTAGTTTCTCAGCCACCAGTCGGGTGGTCTGGAAGCATTGCGCTCGGTAGCAAAACTGATTTTTGAGCCCATAGGCCGCGCAGCAGGTGCCTAGCTTGCAGTGTCCATCCACACTTCCCTTGCGAATTTGCCGTTCGGGTAGGCCATGGTAAGAAAAAAGAAATCGGTCATACTCGTGTTTTTGCATGGCCTCGCGTCCGAGTTCAGCCCAAGCCTCAAGAAACAAGGGGTGGTCTACGTAATTACTCACAAAGGTCATCTCAGGGATAATCTGCCAGCCACGGGCAATTTCCATCACCCGATCGATCACGGATCCGTTGGTAGCGGAGGCGTATTGCGGGAATAATGGGAGCACAATAATTTTCTTTACGTTTGCCTTATTTAGCTCATTTAAGGCCTTTTTTATGCTGGGGTTTTGGTAGCGCATGGCCATTGCCACGAGGTATTTTTTTGGGTCTAGCTTTTGAACGAGCTTGTCCTTCAAGTCCTGAGTATGAAAAAGTAGTGGGGAGCCCCGATCGGTCCAGAGTTTCCTGTATTCCCCAGCGGATTTGGGAGCACGGAAGGGAGCAATAATCAGGTTTACCAGCATCCATCGCGGGATAAATGGAAAGTCGATCACGCGTCCATCCATCAAAAATTCCCGCAAGTACTTGCGCACATCCCCTGTTTTGGTGCTGTCAGGGGTGCCCAAATTGACCAATAAGACTCCTATTTTTGCTTGACTCGTAGACATAAAGCGATGTATTTCCCTAGAAAGCCCAAAAATAGGCCCTTTGTTCAATTATTTTGAGGGAAGTTTTTTAGAGCAGAAAGAAAAACCCAAGGAACAACTAATTCTAAACTTCGACTTCTTGTCCTTTTCGCTTGTTCATGGCCCATCGCATCAAAGGTCCCGAAGTCATGGAAGTGACCAAAGCCATGACCACCAAGGCCACAAATAGCTTTTCGGTAATCAGTCCATTTTCGAGTGCAATCAAGCCTAAAATAATCTCCATGGCTCCACGTGCGTTCATTCCAAAACCGATGGCCAAGGCTTCATATTTGTCCAGTTTACCTTGAAGGGCACCGAAGCCACAGCCGATTACCTTGCCCGCATAGGCCACTAAAATAACGACGAGCACCAACCAAGGGTCAAAATTGGCAATGAAGTTTACCTTCAATCCAATAGCCACAAAAAACACAGGAGCGAAAATGTTATTCACAAATTGATGGATGATTTCCTTTGCTCTTTCGGTCATGTGCTCCGAATCACCGATGGCAATCCCGATGACAAAGGCACCAAAAATGGCATGTAAGCCAATGAATTCAGTAAATGCTGCAGCAAAAAAGCAAGCCGCTAGTGAAAGTGAAATAATTCCACCGGGCCAAGCCAAGCGTTTGTTGATCCAAGGCAGCACCCGATTGATCAGCGACTTGCCCACCGTCACCATGAATGCGGTAAATCCAATGGTGAGTAGAACGGTATAGCCAATACCTATTCCCCCGGCTTCCTTTCCCATAAAACTCAAAATAACCGAGAAGATCATCCAGCCAATGATGTCATCCACCATGGCGGCAGACACAATCATCATCCCCATTCTACTCTTAAATAGATTCAAATCCATCAAGGTTCGGACGATGACGGGCAAGGCACTGATCGCCATGGCAGTACCCATAAACAGGGAAAAGAGGAGCTTGTCCCCTTCGGAAAAGCCAAAAAATTCGGCAAAGAAAAAGGGAGCTGTAAAGCCAAAAGCAAAAGGAATGACTAGCCCATAGAAACTAATGTTGAGCGCTTTTTTTCCTTGGGAAAAAACCAATTTTAAGTCGACTTCAAGTCCCGCAATGAAAAGAAGCAAGACTACTGCAACCTGAGAATATCCTGCCAAAGCAATATTGCTCATGGGGTAGGATCGAAATAGAAATTCAAAGCCTTCGGGAAAAAAGGTCCCCAGAATGGTGGGACCAATTAAAATTCCAGCCATAATTTCTCCTACGACAGCGGGCTGATTGAATTTCCGTGCGATTTCGGCAAAAACTCGTGCCAAAACGAGCATGGTAGCAAGTTGAAGCAATAGCATGACTACCTCATTGTGGGTTAGTTTTTCCATCGCTTGCTTATTTGACGATTAATAAATTACAAGGCAACTCGATCAACACGTCCTCGATGTCATGAGGAAATATCCGGTCAATAAATGAAAATCCTTGGTCGACGCCCATGATCAAGAGGTCTGACTCAATGGATTCACAAAAACGGACCAACTCTACAGCCCATTTTCCTGCAGTCACCTTGATGTTGATCTTGAGATCGTTTGGTTCTAAGTTGTCCAAGATTCCTTGTACGTACTGGATTTCATCCTGTACCAATTTACGTCGGGTAGTGGCTACCTCTGTTTCTGTACCTTCTGCCGCCGTAGCCATCTGGAAACCATACATCTTGATTTCATTCAGAATATGTACCTGGCTGGATTGTTCGGCTTGACAGAATTTTAGTCCTCTTGCAATCACGCGTGGCGTAATTTCCAATTCAGTCCCGTTGATGACCACCTTTGAAAAATGGGTGGTTTCAATTTTGGGATCAATCAAAGTCAATACGGAACATTTGGATTTGCGGATCACTTTTCTGGCGACCGAACCCACATAATAGGTAAGCAAGCCTTCTTTTTTTAAGGCTCCCAAGGCCAAAAGATCTACTCCTT
>JBJOOF010000225.1:0-4739 GCA_046051425.1 Bacteroidota bacterium | reverse complement strand
AACTGTCGGGTGAGTTCAATCCCACTTATTCCTGGCACCATCCAATCCAGCAAGAGCAAATCGTAATTCCCGGAAAGGGCCAATTCCAAACCTACTTTCCCATTGTCCGCCACGTCGACAGCAAAGGATTCCTCCTCCAAGCCTTGCTTGAGAAAATTGGATATGCCTTGCTCATCTTCTACCACGAGAATTCTCATGCTGTAAATTTTCCCTATTTTTTTGGAAAATTCACGCGATGGGGCTGAAAAAATCTATGCCACTTTTCCCCTATCCAATACTTTTTGGAAGAAAAAAGATACCTGCCAGCGGGTTTAAAAAATCAGTTTAGGCTAGCAAATTTCACTAACTCAATCCGCATCAGGCGCTGTTTTTTTCTTCCCCTTCTTACCACGCTTGTTCCACCAAATCAAAGTGCCTGTGATCGGAAGTGAAGTAGCCACAGCACAGGCAATGAACCATAAAAACTTAGTGAACTGACCAAAAATCTCCCCAGTGTGTAGCGCCTTGACGGATTTTCCAATCTGCTGCCGAACAGGCAAGTTCCCAAAAAGGACGGTTTCCTTAACTTCTAGCGTTGCTGGAATGACCTTCAGTTGGTCTGCCCCAGCTCGGGCAAAGAATCCTATGCGTGACTTACTCACACCTATCTCCCCTTCGGCATCCTCTGGCAAGGTAAAGCGTACATTCCCTTCGTAAGGAAGTTGCTGCTTGGACAAGGCGAGTAATTCATCTAGAGAAACTACCGGAGCAGCAGGCTGAGGGAGGGAATCTTGGATGGGTTCCGCTTCCTGGACGGAGTTAGCCTTGGGTTCTTCTTTAGGCGCTTGGTAGGTATCCCAGGTCTTTTGCCAGCCAGTCTTGTACCAGCCAAAGGACCAAAAAGGTCCAGTCACGGCCATGATAAATAGGGCAATGAGTGAGTAAAAGGCCAGGGTATTGTGTAAGTCATGGTTGATTCGTTTCCAATTACCAGACCATTTCACGGTCAACCCTTGCTTCCAATTTATTGCTTTTTTAGGAAGCCATAAAAAGATGCCTGTCAATACGCCTAACAGAAATAAACTAGTGGCTATGCCGTTGATCAAGCGACCCAAGTCCTGATTGGACATGGAATCAAGAATGGGAGTTTCAACTTTATCCAAAAGCAACCAGCGGTGTGTCGAAAAAAGGTAGCCCATAAACGTCTCAGTAGTTGTCTTTTGGGCATTATCTGCAAGAACTTCACCAGAATAAGGATTGACAAAGTAGGTGATTGAGTTTTCTTCCCCAGACTTTTTGAGGGAAAATTGGTGGGTTCTCCCCTCCAGGCCGAAAACCTGGAAACCAACTACCTGACCACCCAATTGCGTTTCTAGAGTGGATTTAAGTTCATCCAAAGGAATGGCCTTCCCCTCCTTTTCAACAAAATAACGCTCAGAATCAAAAAATTCACGGATTTCTGTATTGTAGACATAGATGGTTCCTGTCAAGCAAACGGCGATAACAATCAAACCGCAAGTCAAACCTGCATACAGGTGAATGTCATTGAGAAATTGGCGAATGGGCTTCCACATAAGGCCTTATTTTTATTTGGAACAAATCTAAACAAGGATTTTTATTCTTTGAGAAGGCTACTCATTTTTTTTTGAAAAAATTGAAAACCGATAGACTTTACCAACCCCTACTATCCGAACATTTCTTTGATTTGGTATATTTAGAAAAATTTGATTCGTATGCATTTTTCCAGACTGATTTTACCACTCCTACTTCTAGTGCTCTTAGTTTCCTGTGAAGAAAAAAATCAAGGGCCTGATCCACGACTACAGCAGCCAGAACAATTTAAAAAACTTTTGGAAGCACATGGAGATTGGGTACAATGGGTGGACGCCAAGTCCTTATCCTTTGCGATGGTCCATGAAACCACTTTGGAATGGGAAAATCACTACATCGACCTTCGAGATGGCAGGGCGCGTATCGATGCAGATCTTTTTCAAGCTGGAAATGATGGGGAAAAAGTTTGGATAAGCCCCAACCGGCAAGCCTTTCCTGGAAATTCAGTTCGCTTCTACCACAATTTGTATTCGACATTCCTCAGTATCCCCTACACGCTTACCGATACCTTGGTAACAATCACTCCACTAGATAACAGAGTATTCAATGGGATCAGCTATCCTACACTGGAAGCAAAAGTGAAAGATGGACAACTCTTGGGACCCTCCAACCGCTATGAACTTTTGATCGACCCGACTACGGGGCAGTTGGCATGGGTGCTATTTGCGGTTACTTTTTACGACAAAGGCAATCAGGTACAGGAAGCCTTGAAATACGAAGACTACCGAGACGCAGGCGGCTTGATTTTCCCAAGAGTGATTACTGGTTACCAAATTGAAAATGATTCAAGCACCCGAATCCGATACCAAACTAGCTTTTCAGATGTGTTTTTAGTCAAAGATGAACTCGATTCTGATCTATTTGAAATGCCTAAAACCGCCATAAAATCCAATTGATACTGAAAAAGGACAGCAACCTCAACTTGACGCATACAAAAAAGGAGACAAATAATTTGTCTCCTTTTTTGTTGCTTATTGTCTCTTTAGGAAATCACTGATCCAGGTGAAGTCACCACATGCGGCTGGAGCAATTTGAGTTTTCCATCCTTATCTGCTGCCATCAAAATCATCCCTTCACTATCGATTCCCATCATACTTCGTGGAGCCAAGTTAATCAACATGGTCACTTGCTTGCCCACCAAAAACGCAGGATCGAAATGCTCGGCAACACCGCTCAAGACAGTGCGTTGCCCTAAGCCAATATCTACTTTCAACTTCAAAAGCTTTTTGGATTTGGGCATTGCTTCGGCCTCCAAGACCGTGACCACTCGCATATCCAACTTTGCAAAATCATCGTAAGTAATCAGCTCCTTCATCGGAGTAACCGGGAGGTCTGCAGCTTCATTCATCTTTTTAGCGTTTTCTAGTTTTTGAATTTGTTTCTCCACTACCTCATCCTCAATCTTCATAAATAGGAGTCCGATTTCACCCAAAGCCCGATTGGCTTGGAGCAGGTTTCCGTTCCCAGCATCGGACCAGGAAGTAGCGGTCATCCCAAAGGTGCGGTACAATTTTTGGGCGGTAAATGGCAAGAATGGCTCAGATAGAATCGCCAGATTGGCCGCCACATTCAAGGCAATATTTAGAATGGTCTGGGTACGGGCCACATCTGTTTTAACTTCTTTCCAAGGCTCCGTATCCGCCAAGTACTTATTTCCCAGGCGAGCCAAATCCATCATCAAGCCCTGCGCTTCCCGGAAACGGAAGCGTTCAATGGAGGCGGCGATTTTTTCTGGAAATCCTTCCAACTCCCGAAGCAAATCCTCGTCAATTCCTCTCAATTCTCCTCGAGCAGGCACTATTCCGTCAAAAAACTTTTGCGTAAGCACCACAGCACGGTTGACAAAATTGCCATAGATCGCCACCAATTCCGAATTGGTTCTCGTTTGAAAATCCTTCCAAGTAAAATCATTGTCCTTGGTCTCGGGTGCATTGGCGGTCAGCACGTACCGAAGTAAATCCTGCTGCCCTGGAAACTCTTCCAAATACTCATGGAGCCACACGGCCCAATTTCGGGAAGTAGAGATCTTGTCTCCCTCCAAATTTAAAAACTCATTTGCAGGCACATTATCCGGGAGAATATATCCTCCATGGGTTTTTAAGATTGCCGGAAAAATGATGCAGTGGAATACAATGTTATCTTTACCAATAAAGTGAACTAGTTTGGTATCCTTGTCTTTCCAATAAGGCTCCCAATCAATTCCTTTTTCTTTTGCCCATTCCTTGGTAGCAGAGATATAGCCAATCGGAGCATCAAACCAAACATATAGCGCCTTCCCTTTGGCATTAGGAAGAGGTACGGGTATTCCCCAATCCAAATCTCGTGTCATGGATCTTGCTTGGAGTCCATCTCCCGCTTCTAGCCAGGAGCGGCATTGACCCAAGACATTGTTTTTCCAATCGTCTCCATGCTCCTCCAAAACCCATTTCTTCAAGAAATCCTGGTAGCGAGCCAAATCCAAAAACCAGTGAGTAGTATCCTTCAAAATGGGAGTTCTGCCGCTCAACTTGGACTTAGGATTGATCAAGTCGGTGGGGCTGAGAGAGGTTCCACACTTTTCACACTGGTCTCCATAGGCGTGCTCGTTGCCACATTTAGGACAAGTGCCTTCGATGTAGCGGTCAGCAAGAAACTGATCTGCCTCCTCATCGTAGTATTGAGCGGTGGTCTGCTCTAAAAACTCCCCTTTCTGGTACAAATTCGTGAAAAATTCCTGAGCCGTCTCGTGATGGATAGGCGCAGAAGTACGGGAGTAATGGTTGAAACTTATCCCAAATTGCTCAAAGCTCCCCTTCATCATCTCATGGTAATGATCCACTACCTGCTGCGGCGTCTTTCCTTCTTTCGCTGCCTTAATCGTAATCGCTACGCCATGCTCATCGGAGCCACAGATGTAGGCGACATCCCTTCCTTGGGACCGCAAGTATCGAACATAAATATCTGAAGGAATATAGCAGCCGGCCAGGTGACCAATGTGAAGTGGTCCATTCGCATAGGGCAATGCTGAAGTAACGGTATAGCGTTTAAATTTGGTGTCGCTCATGGGGGTATCGTATCGCGTCTAGAAAAAATAAGTCCTTTTTCTAAAACTAGATGACAAAGATAGAAAATTCAAGGGAAGCCTGTAACCCAATAGCGCTATAAAATCG
>JBJOOF010000224.1:0-4726 GCA_046051425.1 Bacteroidota bacterium | reverse complement strand
TAAGGCCTACGTAGGTATCCTTGGCCTGCCCATCGGGCTGAATGTGCCAATGTTGTATGTCTTGCTTACGAAGGAAGAGCTTGAGGGACTTGGAAATAATGGATTTGCCAAAACTGATCACCAGGTCGGGTGCTAGCGCGGCATGAAGTTCTTCCCGTCCCAACCAATGGTCATGCAAGGTAATGGTTCCCTTTCCTTGCAGGTTGGAAAGGCTATCCGCCACGACGACGACCTGCTGATTTTGCGCCAAGCGCTCGATTACCGTAAGAAGGGCAGAATTCGGCTCTTGTTGTCCAGGAACGAGCAGGATGCGTCGGAAACTGGCAAGTTCTGATTTCAACTTTTCCAATGCCCCATCGCTAAGTTGTGCCTCTGAAGATTCCAGGCTAACTACTGGAGGATGCGTTGGAAAATGAAAGGTTTCTCCTTCCTCCGGATAAAAAGGTTCCCGTAAAGGAATGTTGAGGTGTACGGGTCCTGCAGGGAACTGCCGGCTGAGTAGGATGGCTTCGTTGCTGATTCGGTGAGCATACCGAACCTGATCTTGGTGAGCAAATGTATCCGGAAAGCGGAAACTTTTTTTCACATGCTTTCCATAGACCTCCTCTTGAAAGATCGTTTGCCCATCCCATTGGTCCACCCATTCAGGCGGTCGATCGGCGGTCAAAACTAGCAAAGGGATTTGTTGAAAAAATGCCTCTGCAATCGCTGGATAGTAGTTAAGCGCTGCAGATCCTGAGGTGCAGACCAGCACTACGGGTTGCTTCAGCTGCTGGGCCATACCTAAGGCAATAAATGCGGCCGAGCGCTCGTCGGAAATCGTTCGGACCTCCATATCAGGATGCCGTGCAAAAGCCAGCGTCAGGGGAGCACATCGAGAACCAGGCGAAAGCACTACCTGCCGAATGCCCTGTGCTGCACAAATGGCGACTAAATCGAGGATGGGTTGGAGGATCAAGCGTCTGGATTTTGGATAAACTTACCTATGATTTGGCATTTCAGTTCGGTTTCCTCCCATTCTTTTTCGGGTACCGAATCCTCGGTCACTCCCGCCCCAGCATAGAGTAGGGCATGCTCCTTACCGAGACTTGCCGTCCGGAGATTGACGTAAATGGAGGTTTCTTGTTCGATACCCACTGGTCCTAGAAAGCCTGCATAGAAATTGCGATCCCATCCTTCCTCTGTCTTTAAGAAGTTTAAGGCCTCTTTTCGAGGCATCCCACAAACAGCCGAAGTAGGGTGGAGTAGTCCGAGCATCACTGTGCCTAAATTAGAAAATCCCGTAGTTTGGGTATTCACGCTGAAGTCGGAACGGAGGTGGAGCAAGTTGCCGGCTAGAACGGTTTTGGGACCATGCTCTTCGTATTCACGCAGGCGGATGGTTTTGAAGCAATCTACGATGTATCGACTGACCAAAGCCTGCTCTTCAATTTCTTTTTGGGTCCAGGCAGCAGATTTCTGGGGATTATCTCCCTGTGCTGGCTGCGTTCCCGCCAGTGACATGGTATAGAAGTAATCTCCTTTGGTTTCAATTAGCACTTCTGGACTGGCACCCATCCAGGTGCCTATGCCAGGGAGGTGAAAAAAGTTGACAAAGGAATGGGGGTAGCTGGAAAGGAGCTTGGCCAAAGTTTTGCCCAAATCGAATTCAGTCGGGAGTGGAATCATCTTGGTGCGGGCAGCAACAATTTTTTCTAGCGTTCCAGCCTCGATAGCTTGAATCCCTTTTGAAACCAATTGTAAAAAATGGGCCTTCTCTTGACCAGCTGCTGCATTTGCTTGCCGAGGGAGCTTATCTAATTGGGTAAAAATTCGTTTTTTGAGTTCAGGAGCGGGCAGGAAATCACGGCTTGCCTGCATCCATTGGGGTAAATCCTCTTGATTCAGTGGGCTATTAAGGGAAAGTTTCTCGTAACGATCGCCTTGAATAAAAAATGCTTTTTTATCGGCTTGGTCGGCAAAAGGGTGGACGATGAATCCAGCAGGAAGATCCTCGAGTTGCAAGGAAACGCGTCTTGGACTTTGACTAAAATCTTGGATGTATGCCAGCTGGGAAGAATTTGGCTTCCGCCAAAGCGCAAAGGACCCACCAGAAGCCAATCCTTCCATCAGGAAAACATCCAGTACCTCCTCCAATGAAATCGCCTTACCTACTTCCGTTACATTCATTTTTTATCCAAGATGGCCATCGTAATTCTGCTGATACAGCAGAGTTGATCGGCCTCGTTGACAATTTTTATTTCCCATACCTGGGTTGATTTTCCCAAATGTACGGGTCTTGCGGTTCCTTTTACTTTTCCGGATTTGACCCCCCGAATGTGGTTGGCATTGATTTCAAGTCCGACACAATCCTGTTTGCTTCGATCTAGGGTCAAGGACGCAGCCACGGAACCCAAGGTTTCGGCAAGCACCACATTGGCGCCTCCGTGTAACAAGCCCATGGGCTGTATGGTTCGATGATCTACGGGTAACGTTGCCTCCAAAAAATCTTCCCCTATTCCGGTGAATTCTAAGCCGATATGGTCCACCATCGTATGCACGCGAACCGTATTCAATTGCTCAAGGGTGGGTTGGGAAATAAAAACCATGAATATTTGGGTTAAAACCAGTTTCTTTGGGTGCTGGACAAAATTAAAGAAAGTTGAACCTAAAAAAAATTTACCTGCTCCGTCATGGGCAAACGGACTACAATTTACAAGGGGTAGTTCAAGGAAGCGGGATTGATGCGCCTATCAATGCCACGGGCAGGGCGCAAGCAGAAGCATTTTTTCGCACCTATCAAGATATTCCCTTTGACCAGTTGTACCATTCAGCGCTGATCCGTACCAGACAATCCATTCAAGGCTTTATTGACTTGGGGATTCCAGTGACCTCCCTTGCAGAGTTAAATGAAATTTCCTGGGGCAATTACGAGGGTACACCCATGACGCCCGAGGAGGGGGAGTACTACCGCATGATGCTGGATCAGTGGCAGCAGGGCAACTTGGATTATGCGATTGCTGGCGGGGAAAGCCCAAATTTAGTAGCCGAACGACTGCATCGAGCCATTCAAATCATTCTCAACGGACCTGGGGAAACTATCTTGGTGTGCATGCACGGAAGAGCCATGCGTATTTTTCTAAGTTTGATCTGTCAAACTCCCTTGAAAGAAATGGATCAGTACGAACACGGAAATTTGTGTTTGTATCTTTTGCAGCAGGAGGAAAAGGGGGGATTTACGCTACTCAAAGAAAACGATCAGAAGCACCTTAGGGATTTGTAGCAGGTTTAGCGGTCTTGAGGGCCTTCTTTTTCAGTTCCAAATTTACTTCATAGGTGCTGATGTAGCGCTGGTATAGGGCCTTGTTTTCACTCAGATCAAATACCCGAAAAGCAAGTTGCTGCAATTGAAATCGTCTCCCGTCGGAGAAACTAATCCAATATTCTCCTAGAAGGCATTCGTTAAATGCCGAAGTAGGGATCTCGACCAATAGCGCTAGCTCAGAATTGCCTCCGTAGATTTTGGTCGGAAAAAAGGGGTTGAGTTGCGCTGCAATACTTCCCATATCGGTTTGAAGCAATTCAAGTTCTTCCTCATTAAAAAGCACCAAAAAAGTCTTCGAATCGGGCTCTTTTGCAAAGCCCCAGCTGTAGGTACAAACGAAAAGGAAGATCAAGACTAACTTTTTCATTACCCCAATATAGGTGCAATAAGGCAGTAAAATCAAGTTTGGGAAGAATATATTCGTCAACGGCTAACGGTCGACAGTCCACAGCAGGTTGTGCTTCGACCTACAATCCGCTGTTAACGGTTGACAGTGGACTGTTAACAAATTTTTTCGTCCACGGCTAACGGTCGACAGTCGACAGCGAATTCTAGTGAAATTCAAATTTGCATTCCATTTTGGAATAAATTTTGACAAAGGACTAGAGATTGCTGTGGACAGTCGACTGTGGACCGTTGACAAAAAAGCCCTCCGCAATTATTGGACAAAAAAAATCTCCGAGGAGCTCGGAGATTTAAATTATTGGAGTAAGAATTAGGCTTTCGCAGTTCTTCTTTTTGCTTTTGTTGCCTCTTCTTCGTTTTCGTCTTCAACACCAGCAAGGATTCTTCCGCAGTGCTCGCAAACGATCAATTTTTTCTTTTCACGGATATCCGCCTGACGTTGTGGTGGAACCGTGTTGAAGCAACCACCACAAGCACCTCTTTTCACCATAACAACAGCTAGACCATTCTTGGCGTTTGCTCTGATTTTGGTGTAGGACTTGCTCAAGCGCTCTTCTACCTTTTTGGCAGCCTTGTCGCGATCTCCTTGCAATTTGGTCTCTTCGGCTTCACTTTCAGCAACAATGGTAGAAAGTTCGTCTTTCTTCAAGTCAAGGTCCTTCTGACGGTCAATCTTGGTTGCGCTAGTTTTCTCAAATTCAGCTTTCAGGTGATCAATTTTCACCCCAGCTTCTGAAATTTTCTTTTTAGAAACTTGAATATCCAAGTCCTGAAGCTCCAATTCCTTGGTGATGGCATCGTACTCACGGTTGTTCCGTACGTTCATCTGCTGCTCCTGGTACTTCTTGATTAACTTCTCAGCTTCTTTGATGTTGTCCTTCTGACGCTTGATCTCTTCTTCGAAACCTTCGATTTCTCTTGTGAATTTATCAAGTCGAGTTTCGTAGCCTGCTATCTCATCTTCAAGATCTTGCACTTCCTCAGGAAGGGCTCCTCTTACTTTAACGATGGCATCTA
>JBJOOF010000223.1:0-4053 GCA_046051425.1 Bacteroidota bacterium | reverse complement strand
CAAAGGCGAATCCTTCAAATTCTTCGCGCTGGATTTCAGTAGCCGACTTTTTGGTGATTTTCACCATAGCCTGTTTGCTCCGGTCTCCTACGGGAATGACCAAAATCCCTCCGATTTTCAGTTGCTGGATCAGGGCTTCCGGGACTACACGAGCCCCGGCGGTCACGATGATTTTATCGTAGGGTGCATACGCTGGTACACCTCCAGTTCCATCTCCATAGAACAATTGCAGTTGGATTCCCAGTCGCTGCAAAAAGCGGCTCGTATGCTCAAAAAGTTTTTTTTGATACTCGATGCTGATCACTTTAGCGCCCAGCAGGTGCAAGATGCAGGCTTGGTATCCCGAGCCGGTTCCTATTTCAAGGATTTTATCCCCAGGGGCAACTTCCAGCAAGGAAGATTGAAAGGCTACGGTATAGGGCTGAGAAATGGTTTGTCCTTCACCAATGGGAAAGGCCTTGTCCTCATAAGCATGGGAAATCAAGGCTGTATCGAAAAAAAAGTGGCGCGGTAGCGTGTTGATTGCCTCCAGGACTGCTTCGTTTTGGATCCCCTTTTTGCGAAGTTCGGCTACCAGCGCCTTTCGCTTTCCTTTGTGTAAGTAGGTATCTTCTAACTTGAGCATGAATTTTGGACTTGAGCCCTCGAAGATAATTGATTAATTGCCGTACTTTGAGTCCGAAAAGGCAATTTTTGGTATAGATTGTCGGAAGTACCTAATCCTCAGCACATGTTTACTGGAATCATCGAAGCCATCGGCAACCTTAGCCAAATCAACACCGAAGGGTCAAATACCCATTTTTATTTTTCAAGCCCTTTAACTGCTGAATTGAAGGTAGATCAATCCTTGGCGCACGATGGTGTCTGCCTTACGGTAGTAGAAGTCACCTCAGAAGGCTATCGGGTGACAGCCATTGCGGAAACCTTGCAAAAGACCAATTTGTCCACTTGGCAAGTGGGTAAAAAAGTAAATTTGGAGCGCTGCATGTCAGCAAATGGACGCTTCGATGGTCACATTGTCCAAGGTCATGTGGATCAGATAGGGACGATCCAGCGAATCGCAGATCAGGATGGTTCTTGGCTAGTAGATGTGAGTTTCGATGCCGCTTTGGGAAATGTGACGGTGGAGAAAGGGTCTAACACGATGAATGGAACCAGCCTGACCTGCTTTAATTCTGCACCAGGGGCATTTTCGGTGGCGATCATTCCCTACACCTACGAGTTCACCAACTTTCACCAACTGAAGGCAGGGGATATCGTCAACTTGGAGTTTGACATTGTGGGTAAGTACATTCAGCGGATCACCAAAGGCTATCTTTGAGTAAAACACTATAGCGTACAAACAAAAAATGGCAGCAAGAGATCCTTGCTGCCATTTTTTGTCTTAAAAGTACCTTATACCTTGATGTAGATTTTATTTTTATCCATCAGGAACCCAATGCTCCAAATCAGGAGCATGTAAGAGATTGCAAATAAGAAGGAAGCATTTTTAGGTTCTAGCCAACTCGTAAATCCCTTTGCATAAATCACATCCTGCAGATTACTGTCTCCAATGGGTATAAACGAAATCAATGCGATCACAAGTCCAGAACATACATATAAGATCAGCGGATTGCGTCCAAAGGCCTGGAAGAAGTAGGTCCAAGAGGAAATTCGATTGACCTCTACCACAAATACTAGAACCGAAAGCAAGACCAGATCCCAGCCTACGGTGAGCAGCAAGTAAGGGCTTGTCCAAATTTTCTTGTTGATCGGAAATACCACATCCCAGGCATAACTCAAGCCGATGAGGAGGATGCCCATCACGAGAAGCGTTCGTACGGCTGGAACGGTATTTCCATTTTTTTGGATAAATCGGCCTGCTAGGTATCCTCCAATCACATTAACGATGGAGGTGAGCGTGCTCAAAATACCTTCTGGGTCAAATGGAATACCTTCTCCCATGTACATGCGCTTTTCGCCAATGACTGCTAAGTCTAGGTGAAGAGCCGCGTTGCCTTCCAAACTGTAAGGATCTCCTGCAGTTACGAAATAGTAGAGAATAGGCCAATACAGGATAAGGGAGGCAATGCTAAAGATCCAGCCTAGTCTGATTCCACCCCAATACAAGAGAAGTGCTGCACCCAAATAGGAAAGTGCGATGCGCTGCAATACCCCCAGCAATCGAACTTCCGTCAAATCGATGAAAGCAAGTTGCCCGGCTTCATTGGGTTCGAAGAAAGGAAAAGCATTGAGCAGCCAACCAATAGCAAAAATGAGGGCCGTGCGGGTAAATACTTTTTTGTAAAATTCTCCAGGCCGCATGTTCTGCATCTTTTTGAGGGCAAAACTCATTGCGTTTCCTACCACAAAAAGAAAGGTGGGAAACACCAAGTCGGTGGGAGTAAATCCATGCCAGTCGGCATGAGCGAGTGGAGCATAGATTGTGCTCCAATCTCCTGGGGTGTTTACAATGACCATAAAGGCCAAAGTCATGCCCCTCAAAACGTCTAAAGCCAAGTAACGTCCGTTCAAGGTTTTGGCCTGTTGATCTATTTGCATGGGTTACGTTTGGGTTGTACCGGGTGGTTAATCTTTCGCTGATAATTTATTTAAAATTAGATGCTTATAAAAATAACTCCTCTTAAATTTATTCAGTTACCAAAACTAGAAGTTTAACTATGAACCACTTTTTCTTCCGAAGCGTCCTTTTTTGTTCCCTATTTATCGGCTTCCTAGGTCCCAAAGGATGGGCTCAAGTGCATGCTTCCTGGTCTTTGGAGGAGAATAAAATCACTGCTCCTCAGCAGCATACTGCAACCCTCACGCTGACCAATCGTGGCGCCGGGACGCTGGAAGCAGGCTGGAAGTTGTATTTCAACACCATATTCATTTCCATTCGGAGCCAGTCCTTGGATCCGAAACTTAGTTTGAAGCACCTGCAAGGCGATTTCTTTGTATGGGAAGGGGAGACGCCTTCCTTGAAGCCCAACGAGTCCTTTTCTTTATCGTACCGAAGTTCTGGTACTTTTTTGAAGAATGCCTATCCTCCCGAGGGCTTGATTTTTTTACATGTAGATGGGAAAGGGGAAGAAATTTCCCAGTACCAAAAAGAAGTCATTACGGAGGCCAATCTAGTGGAACTTGCTACTGGCACTACCTTTCCCGTAACCTCCTCAGCCCAGCGCTATGCTGAGAACCGGGAACTTTTTCCATTACCCGATCAAAGCATTCCTCCTTACCTGCCTTCTCCTAAAAATTGGAAATATACCGGCTCTACGATATCGCTAAGTCCTGGAACCATCCAGGTGGAGGGCTCAGAAGCCTTCGTAAAGACCAAAGAATACCTGGAGGCTACGCTGAAAAATGGATTTTCATCCAAAACTAGTGGCAAAGCACCTGCCTTGAAGATTCGATTGGAGCAGGTAGCCTCCCTACCTAAGGAAGGCTATACTCTAAAAACCACAAGTGATCAGGTACTGATTCAGGCCTCAACTACGACTGGGGCCTTGTATGGTGTCAATTCCTTTTTGGCGCTATTGCCTCCCGCATTTTGGAAGGATGGGGTACAGGAATTGGTACTTCCTCAGGTGGAGATTGAAGATGCTCCAGCATTCGGCTACAGAGGATTTTTCTTGGATGTCGCCAGAAACTTCCAATCCAAGGAACAAGTGTTCAAACTCTTGGACCTCATGTCTTTCTACAAGTTGAATGTATTCCACTTCAACTTGGCCAATGACGAGGGATGGCGAATTGAAATTCCAGGGTTGCCTGAATTGACCGAATTCGGTGGGCGAAGAGGCTTTTCTGTGGATGAATCTGAATTTCTATGGCCCTACTATGCTTCAGGAGCAGATCCTAACCAAAGTACCACGGGCACAGGCTTCTATACTGCAGCAGATTTTCAGGAAATCTTAACCTACGCCAAGGACAGAAACATCGAAGTGATCCCTGAACTCGGCGTGCCCGCGCACTCCAGAGCGGCAATCTTGGCTATGGAAAAGCGGTACCGAACCTTCATGCAAGCCGGAAAGGAGGAGGAGGCGCTTGCCTACCGGCTGGCAGATCCAGAAG
>JBJOOF010000222.1:0-3520 GCA_046051425.1 Bacteroidota bacterium | reverse complement strand
GCAGGCGATATGTTTGCGGGCGCCTTCCTCTACGGAATTACCAATGGGCATTCCTATGCCGAGAGTGGGAAGTTAGCTTCTATGGCCAGTTCTCGCATCGTAAGCCAGTTTGGTCCTAGATTGAAGTGGCATGAGGCTAAGGAAATTTTAACCCGATTAAAGCCCTAACTTGAAACAGTAGAAGCTATTCGTTAAAAAAGCGGTTAAGCGATTATCTCTTAACCGCTTTTTCTTGGTTTAACTTTAAATGTCGTGTCAATGTCGTCTCGGGCTTTACACTGAAATTCACCTAACGATTACCTTTGCAACATGGATTTAGGAGATAAAATAAAAAGTGCTCGTTCAGCAAAAGGAATGACACAAAAAGAACTGGCAGACAGTACAGGGCTTTCAGAACGGACAATTCAACGAATTGAGAATCACGAAGTAGAGCCTTCAGGTTACTCACTAAATAAAATCTCTGATGTTTTAGAGTTTGATTGCACGCAAGAAAAACTACGCATCATGAAAAGAAGAAACCAAGTCTTATATATTATTTTAATAATTTGGACACTTGCCTTGATTTTTAATGTGTTCTTTACCTCGTTTGATTTTGCTTCACGTTGGTGGGAATTACTGATCTGGGCATTTACTTTAATCAGTGTGGCAACAGGACAGATTTACATTCCTTATCGAAAAAAAAAGAAACAAACTAAATAAGGTGTCAATGGATTCACTCCAGACACCTTCTGTTTTAAAAGAGGTCCTTTTAAACTAAAGTTTAGTTGTTAGTAGTTGTCTTGACCTTGTAAATCAAAAAAATAGTCCGACTTGAAGTGCCTCCTTTAAAAAGAACTTATGTTTGCAAGAAAACAAATTTGCAGTTCATCCCGTACTTAATCCAATATCTTTTTATAACCAACCTTTAGTAACATGAAAAAAATAATTCTTTTGAGTCTTCTCTTGGGATGGATAATCCTTCCTCTGGCTGCTCAGACTAAAATCGAATTCAAGGAATTTACCTTGGACAACGGACTTCATGTGATCATGCACCAGGACAATACCACGCCTATCGTGGTCACTTCTGTGCTTTACCACGTGGGATCCAAAAATGAGAATCCTGAGCGTACGGGATTTGCGCACTTTTTTGAGCACCTCATGTTTGAAGGTTCTGAAAATATTGACCGTGGTCAATACATGAACATTATCCAAAGCCGCGGAGGAACGCTCAATGCCTACACTTCCAACGACATCACCTACTACTACGAGTTGCTTCCTTCCAATGAATTGGATTTGGCCTTGTACATGGAAAGTGAGCGAATGCTGCACTCGAAGGTGGACATGACCGGTGTAGAAACCCAGCGTGAAGTAGTGAAGGAGGAGCGTAGACAGCGTTACGAAAACCAGCCTTACGGCACCATCCTACCCGAAACACTCAAGAGAGCGTACACTACGCACCCGTACCAGTGGGCTCCGATTGGTTCGATGGACCACTTGAATGCGGCTACCATTGAGGAATTCCAGCAGTTTTACAAGGATTTTTATGTACCCAACAATGCGACCTTGACCATTGCAGGTGACTTAGACTACGCTAAAACTGAGGCGATGGTGAGAAAGTACTTCTCAGAAATCCCAAAGGGTACCAAGCCTGTTTACCGTCCTAAAATCACCGAACCGAAGAAAACAGCTGAGGTTCGTGACATCATTTACGACAACATTCAGATTCCTGCTGTAATTCAGGCCTACAACTTGCCTGCAAGAAATCACCCAGATAGCTACGCCTTGTCCATGCTTTCTACCTACTTGACTGGTGGCAAATCTTCTTTGATGACTAAGGAGCTAGTAGATAAGCAGCAAAAAGCATTAGTGGTAGCAGCTATTCCTCTTGAATTGGAAGACGGCGGGGTATTCTTGATGTATGGTATCGCCAACATGGGCGTAGATCCAAAAGATCTAGAGACCGAAGTAGACAAATTGATCAAGCAGGTTCAGGATCAAGGCATCAGCGATGAGGAGTTTACCAAGTTGAAAAACATCATGGAGAACAACATTGTGAGTGGGAATTCCACCATAGCTGGTGTGGCGGAGAACTTGGCAGAAGCGAAGGTGATTTTTGGTAATACCAACTATGTCAACCAAGTAATGGATGCCTATTCCAAAGTAACCAAAGAAGATATTCAGCGGGTTGCCAAAACCTATATGGATCTGACTGGGCGCGTGGTATTGTACTATTTGCCTAAATCAGCCAAGCCAGTATCTGAATAATTCGTTGACTAAACGTATCGAAAAGACATGAAAAAATTTGCATTAGGAATACTAGTTATGCTACTGGCCACAGGGATCACCTTTGCCCAGGTAGATCGGAGTAAGTTGCCAGCTTCTGGCCCAGCTCCTGAGATCAAGATTGGTGAGGCGGAAACCTTCACGCTTGCCAATGGATTGAAAGTGTTTGTGGTGAAAAACACCAAACTCCCACGTGTGTCCTTCACCCTGGTATTCGAGAGAGATCCGATCCTAGAAGGAGACAAGGCAGGTCTTACCACCTTCATCGGGGACATGATGATGGGTGGTACAAAAAATAGAACCAAAGATCAGCTGGATCAAGAAATTGATTTCATTGGAGCAAGCCTTAGTGCTTCTGCAACTTCAGTTTCTGTTTCCTCCCTCAAAAAGCACCAAGGAAAAGTGTTGGAATTGATGGCGGATGTGCTCTTCAATCCTGTATTCCCTCAGCCGGAATTGGATAAGTTGAAAAAGCAATCTCTAACGGGTCTTGCAACTACCAAAGACGATCCACAGGCGATTTCTTCGCGACTTTCTCGCGCAGTGCTTTATGGAAAAAATCACCCCTATGGAGAGTCTCAAACGGAGCAAACTACCAAGAACATCACCTTGGATGATGTGAAGGGGTACTACCAGACCTATTTCAAACCAAATATTGCTTATTTGGCAATTGTGGGAGATATCGATAAGGCAGAGGCCCAAAAGGTGGTAAGCCAGTATTTTGGAGCGTGGAAGAAAGGAGAGGTACCCACCTACAAGTATCCAATGCCGGTACGCGCTGCCAAGCAGGCCGTAGCCCTTGTGGATCGCAGTTCTTCTGTACAATCCGTCATCGACGTGACGCAGCCTGTAGCCATGAAAATTGGAGACGCTGATTACATCTCCAGTAGATTGTTGAACCAGATTTTGGGTGGAGGTTCTGCCTCACGCTTGTTTATGAACCTACGTGAGGACAAAGGCTTTACCTATGGTGCCTATTCTTCCATTGATGCAGATAAATTGGTAGGAACGATTTCAGCTTCCGCGTCTGTGCGTAGCGAAGTGACCGATTCTGCGGTATACGAGTTTGTGTATGAAATCAAAAATCTCGTAGACAAAGGGGTGACCCAAGAAGAATTAGACAAAGCCAAAGCAGAGCTTGCAGGTAGCTTTGGTCGCTCCCTAGAGCAGCCTGGCACGGTGGCTAACTTTGCTTTGAATACTGCGCGATACAATCTCCCTAAGGATTACTATGCGACCTATTTGCAAAAGTTGAATT
>JBJOOF010000221.1:0-6941 GCA_046051425.1 Bacteroidota bacterium | reverse complement strand
CCTTCACAATTTCCACTCGAATTTGATTTTGATCTTCAAACACTTTGGTCCAGTTTTTCATCCTTCCCCCGATTGACTTTTTTAAAATAAAGGAATCCAAGGATAAGAACCAAGAAACCAACCAAAGCAGCTGGGTAAGATACGGTATCTGTGTCTTGGACATCTAGGTCATAGAACCCCTGATTCGACCCATAAACCAGCAATAGCGTCAGTGCATTATTGAGAATGTGACCCAGAATTGGATAAAATAAGCTCCCTGTGTAATGGTAGAGGTACCCGAAAAGGGCACCTAAAAAAAGCCTCGGAAGAAATCCGAAAAATTGAGCATGAATGGCAGAGAAAATGAAGGCTGTCACCCAAATCCCCCAATGTGGAGAACGAAAGTATACTTGCATTTTGGGCTGAATCAAGCCTCTAAAGAATAGTTCCTCTCCCACCCCTGCAAATACGCCAATGACTAAAATTCCGGTGAGTAACTCGGGAATGGATTGAAAATCTGTTAAAAATACAGTGAGTTCCATGAGCTGCATTTCCATGTCACGCATCCATTGCTCCACTCCCGATAGAAATTCCGGCAGCACCATCTGCGAATTCCAATACATCAGCAATCCATTGAAAAGCATGCCGCCTACCGTCATTGCTGTCACCAAAGCAAGATTTTTACTACTTACGCGTGCCCGCTGTTTGGCCCAGTTTAGGTTTGCTTTTTCTAAAAAACGGATAATGATCCAAGTAGCTACCCAAAATCCAAGCCCTGAACCTATTCCTTGGGTGAACAACAAAGCCATGCGCCCATTGGGGATGTCGTAATTGCCACTGACTAGGCTCATCATGTCCTCCATGCTTACCTGAAACAAAAAAGGAACAACAGCTAAAGAAAGGCCTTGAAGCAGCACTAAGGTTCCAAATGTCACTAAAGTGATGACTACCAGTGACAATAACCAGTTCTTTCGGGTGGCTATTTCAGCCTGAGTTTCGTAAATCTCCATAATTGGGCTAAATTTACACGAAATTTAGAATGTCAAGTGGTAAAGATTGGAAATATAGCGTTGGGTGACTTTCCACTCCTGCTCGCCCCCATGGAAGATGTGAGTGACCCTCCTTTCCGTGCGGTATGCAAGCAAAACGGCGCTGATTTGATGTATACAGAGTTTATTAGTTCCGAAGGACTCATTCGAGACGCTGCCAAAAGCGTACAAAAACTGGATGTTTACGACTACGAAAGACCCGTTGGTATCCAGATTTTCGGAGCGGAAATTGAATCCATGCGAGAAGCTGCTGCCATCGCAGAAGCTGCTGGACCAGATATTTTGGATATCAACTACGGATGCCCTGTGCACAAGGTAGCCTGCAAGGGTGCGGGTGCAGGCATCTTACTGGACATCGACAAGATGGTAGCGATGACCGCAGAGATCGTGAAGCGGGTCAACTTGCCTGTGACTGTAAAAACTAGGCTAGGCTGGAGTCAGGATACGATTCGAATTGTGGAAGTAGCCGAGCGTCTTCAGGACGTGGGCATTCAAGCCATCTCCATCCATGCCCGTACGCGCCAGCAAATGTACAAGGGGGAGGCCGATTGGTCTTACCTGAATCTTGTCAAAGACAATCCTAGACTCCACATCCCTGTTTTCGGAAATGGGGACATCGACAGCCCTGAAAAAGCCGCTGAATACCGCGCTAAATACCATGTGGATGGCATGATGGTAGGCAGAGCCTCTATCGGGTATCCTTGGATCTTCAATGAAATCAAGCATTTCTTTGCTACAGGCGAAAAACTCGCAGCTCCTGACTTAATGGAACGGATTGCAGTCACCAAAAAGCACCTCGATTTTTCCATCGAGTGGAAAGGCGAAAAGCAAGGTATTTTGGAAATGCGTAGGCACTACACCAACTACTTTAGAGGCATGCCCAACTTCAAACCATTCCGCACGGAGTTGGTTACAGCTGAAAGCTATGCTGAAGTTTTGTCGATTTTGGATCGGGTACAAGAAACCTATGCCGACTACGAATTTCAACCCCTCTAAGAACCGATCATCCTTGTTTCCAAGTAAGCACTCAGAAGCCCAGGACTATTCTAGTTCAAACTAAGTTTCTTTGACTTCAAAACCCCAGGAATGTCCTCTCCTAACTCTGAAAATTCGCTCAAAAATTGGTCTCTACTGGTGATCCTCACCTTGATTTGGGGAAGTTCCTTTATTTTGATCAAAAGAGGCTTGGAAGTATTTTCTCCGGGCGAAGTAGGCGCTTACCGCATGGTGGCAGCAGCAAGTTTACTGCTCCCTTTATCGCTTCCCCGCATCAAGCAACTCAGCAAAACACAGGTAAAAAATTTACTGGTTACTGGCTTGTTGGGAAGTTTTATTCCTGCTTTCCTTTTTCCAATCGCTCAGACACAGTTGAGCAGTTCGCTCACGGGTGTATTGAATGCGCTTACCCCGCTTTTTGTGGTTTTGGTAGGAGCACTATTTTTCAACACTTCCATTACTAGAAGAAACGGATTAGGCTTGGTCATCGCCTTTTTGGGTGTTTTAATACTGGTCACCTTCAAGGAAGGAGGAGGATGGGACTCCTTAACTGATATCAATGCGTATGCGTTGTATGTAATTGCTGCTTGCATCTGTTACAGCATCAATTTGCACTTCATCAAGACCCGATTTACCAAACTCAAGTCCATCGAAATCTCTTCGATTTCCCTGCTGATGATTCTTCCTTTGGCCTTGCTTTACTTGTTTGCAGGTACGGATTTTTCCTACAAAATGGCCACGCATCCACGCGCTTGGGAGGCACTTGGCTACGTCACCATCCTAGGTATGGTGGGTACGGCTTCTGCCTTGATTCTATTCAATATCATGATCAAAAGTGCCAGTCCCTTTTTCGCTAGCCTAGTCACTTACACCATTCCCATCGTAGCCATTCTTTGGGGCGTTTTGGATGGGGAAGTACTCCTTTTGGGGCATTACTTCGGCATTGCTGCGGTTATTGTGGGGGTGTGGGTCGGGAATCGGAAGTAATTCCCTCATTTCTTCCCTTCTAGGTAAGTTTTTAACTCCCTTTTGCTCATTTCACTGGTTACCAGCTCCTCAGGATGAACAGCCTTTAAGGTGGCATACTCCTTGATTTCAAGCACACCTTGATCGCTCATGTAAGTAACCGGGAACGCACGATAGAAAAATTGATCCTTATCCAAGACCGTTTTAACTTGTAAAATCCGAACATGAGGGCCTTGAGCATAGTTTTCGCCCGCAGATAGAGCAAGCGTATCTCCTGGAAAAACCTGTTGTCCCACCTTAACCTGTTCAGAACCAGCCTTAAGAACCGTGATTTTGGTAAAGGTTCCGTCTTCATGGTAGAGTTCTAGGAAGTTTTCCTCAGCAGTAAAACTGAGGTTTTCCCCTTTGGCTTGCACGTCCATTTTCAAGGAGACCACTACCCCTTTTCGGGGAGCCAAAATGGGGGTAGTTCCTTCCAAAGAAAAAGAAATGCCGCGGTAGGAATTTCCTTCTATTTCCTTTCCTATCGTCTTCTCCAAGGGATTATTTGGTACCGCTTCCACCGAAGTTCCTTCGGGTACCGGTATCAGATACGCAGGAAGATTTTTCGATTTTGCATAAACATTCCCTCTTGCAAAGGAATAGGAATAGCGGAAGTTACTTCCTTGACCGGCCAGCGTTGGTCTTAGCGTGGCTACTTTTGATCGACCTGGATTGGCTACCACCACTGTTGATCCTCCCCCGGGCGTAGTCATGTTTTGCAGGTCTGAGAAATTCAGCAGCACTGAATAGGGCATTTCTGCAGTGTTGGTTGCAAATAAATTTACATTATTGTCCTTGTCACGCTCTGATTCAATGGTGACTTGCGCTTGCATCTGAATAGAAATAAGGAACAAGAAGCAGAAAAATGGAAGCAATACTTTCATAGTTGAAAAATTTAGTGAATCATTAAACTAAATGAAAAAATTGAATTTTCAAAAATCAGGTACCAGCCTGTATTCGTTGCCTCCAAGCAGAAGCAAGCATGGGCAATTGCTGGTAGGAATTGATTCCAGCCTTGACTCCCTGAGATTTTAGAAAAAGGTCATTGGACTTTCGACTCAACTCAAGCCAAATCGGTGGATAAGCCTCCGTTGACTCTCGAATGGAGATTAGGTCTTGGATAATTCCTCTAGGGAGATTTTCCATCCAGCATAATGCACCGTCCGGATCCATCTCATAATAATCCCGAAGCTGGTAACGAAGTAATAAAAGATCGGCAGCGTACCGCAAAATGGGCTCCTCGGAACGGGTACAGATCACCCAGGCAATAAAATTGGCCTCCCCCTCGTCCGTGACACCATAGCTATGGGCCATTTCATGTGCAATGGTGAAGGGCTTTTCAAGGGCGTGTAAACTTGGGTCCAGGTAGCTTTCACCCATGTAGGGAAAGTAAATTCCAAGAATCCCCATTCTCCGCATAAATCCTTTGGGAGGAAATTGCTTAGTGCGTGGACGGCCGGAAAAACTCAACCCTAGTACCTCCAAATTCTCCTGCATGGTTGCACGCACCAAGTCCTCCAGAGCGGAATACTCCATCAATTCGGTGAGGGCTGTGGTATCCAGGCTGATTCGTCCCCGGTCCAAGGAGGCCAAGCGCTGAGTGAGTTCCATCTCGGCCCTTAGCTGCTCTAGATTGAGGGGTTTGGGCTGCAAGTCCAGCTGCTGTATGATCGGGGTGCGCTGGTAGTTGTAGCCCCAAAGGAGTAGAAAAAAAAACACCAAGCCACCCAGTCCATTGGCAGTTGCTTGCAGCAAATACTTCCCTCGATTTTTTGCTCCCTCAAAACCAAAAAATCGGCGCAGGGTAATCACTAAAAGCCCGATAATCAGGCCTAGAAACAGGTAAACAGTAGGAAAAGGCAAGTAACCCAAACTCAGGTCGATGCCATTTCGGATGGCAGGAAAAAAAGTTCGGGAATAAAATTGATCAGTTAGCTCTGGGAAGAATCCAGCGAGCACTCGAAGTCCGAGTGCAAATAGTCCTAGGAAGGCCCAGGTCCAGTTGGATCTACCCATTTAGCAAAGGCTTAGACGCCCTCAGCCTGAACTTCCTTCACCTCAGGAAGCATCCGAGTAAGCAGGTTTTGAATCCCTGCCTTCAAGGTGACAGTGCTGGAAGGACAGCCCGAACAAGAACCTTGCAAAAGGACCTTCACTACCCCATCCGCGAAGGAATGGAATACGATAGCTCCTCCATCTTGCTCTACGGCAGGACGGATGTATTCATCGAGAATCCCTTTGATTTTTTTAACGATCTCCGAGTCGTCGGCATCAAAAAGCGGGTCCTTGGTGACTACTACTTGCACTACCTTTTTCCCAGATTCTAGGTATTGCCGAATGTGGTCTCGAAAGATCGTCTGTACCTCTGCCCATTCTACCTCCTCCGACTTGGTGATGGTCACAAAATTGGAAGCAATAAAAACGCGCTGCACAGCAGCAAAATTAAAAAGCTCCTTAGCCAACTGGCTGGATTCAGCGCTTGCTGCATCCGGAAAATCATAGCTGAGCCCCTCCTCTACCAACATGAAATTGGCCACAAACTTGAGGGAATTGGGGTTGGGATTGGCCTCCATGTAGAGGTGAACAGGTCTTGCTTGTGCTTGTAGCATGGTCTTGATATTGGATTACTAGCAAAAACCAATTTTGGCTTCAGAAGTTCCGCGTAAGTTTAAATTTTGCTTATTTTTTTGGAAGGATTCCTTTGGCGGCGTACCAGATGCCCCCATACAGATGCTTTAAAAATTCAGCATCCTCCCAGACAGCATCCACATGGCCTAGGGCTGTGTAAAATACCCGGCCCCCATCAAACTCATGGTACCAAGCCATTGGGTGATTAGCACCCATGGCTTTTGCAGGCTGGTAAGTTGTCTCATCAGCCTGGATCAATACCTTGATGGCTGGGTTCATACTCTTAAACTCGTACAGCTCATCTGTCCACAACCAATTTTCAGCAAGGTGCCAAGTGGCAGGGTGCATTCGATCTACTACGTGAAGGCGAAGCGTTTGCTGACGTGGATGGGCTAGGAAATAGCCCCCAATTAGTTGGTTGTACCAAGGCCATTCGTACTCTGTATCCGTAGCGGAGTGAATTCCTACTACTCCTTTGCCGGATTGCACAAACTTTTGAAAAGCTGCTTTCTGAGCATCATTAAATATGGTTCCGGTTGTGCTCATCAGGACCACCACATCGTATTTAGCGAGGTTTTCGTCAGTAAACTGGGTTGCATCTTCGGTGGTGTGTATTGAAAACACGTGTTTCTCACTCATTTTTTTCAAGGCCATTACCCCATTGGGGATGGATTGATGTCTGAATCCGGTGGTTTTAGAAAAAACCAGCACACGAAATTGTCCGCCTTGCTGGGCGAAGGAAGCCAAGTTAAGGCATAGCAGTAGCCCCGCGGCAAGAAGGATAGTTTTGAAGGTGTTCATGGGTGTTGTCAATTGAGTTTTAAGATTAATTGATTAATGGGAATTTTTCGCTAGCCTTTTGGAGAGGAAATGCATTAAAATGCCACCATTCGCTTCCTATACCAGTAAATCCCGCTCCTTTCATCACTTTTCTCAAGATCTCTCGATTTGCAACTTGAGCTTTAGTGATTTTTTTTTCTGCAAGCATTTGCAGCTCACGATCGGGATATGCAGGGTACCCAAAGAAGTCGAAAGTAGTCCCCATATCCAAGGGCTTTCCAGTTTCTAAATCTACAATAGTCAAGTCTACAGCAACTCCATAATTGTGTAGCCCCCCGATTTTTGGATCTGAAACATACACAGGTTTGACGCTATCTGGCTTGTCCAAGCTGTCCCATAAAATCTGCTGCACACTAAGAGGACGTACCCCGTCGTAGACAAGTAGACTTAAGTTAGGATAATCTTTTTGTAAGGCTTCTTGTGCTTTAGCAAGCATCTCAG
>JBJOOF010000220.1:0-7002 GCA_046051425.1 Bacteroidota bacterium | reverse complement strand
ATTCATGCAGAAATATTTAATGCAGTTGGGCAAAAGAGAGGGTCATTGTTGATAGGAAATTTTCAACATAATTTTGAAGAGTATAAAAAACTATACGCTTTTGATACACAAATACATCATAATATTATGGCAGATTACCTAGTTGAAAAAATGGCAAAAGTTTTGAAAGAAATTCATCCCTTATTAGGAGCAAGTGAATTTTACAAAAATTTAGGAGGAGCCAGCTATTGGCCAAAAGGTATTGATCCAAATTTTTATTCGGCTATTGCATGGCATGGTTTGTGGGAAACCAAGGAATGGATTGATATGAACTATGAGAAGCGGGATGCCTTACAAAAGCTTCAAGACTTAGATAGAAATTTAACCAAAACCTGTCTCCAATGAGAATTCACCATAGATCAATTTTCGTTTTCTTGACTTGTTTATCACTTGTTTCCTGCATGGGAAAAATCAATCAAAAAAATGTTTTGAGCATTGAAAAACTAAATTCTTTTCCTAATGAAGGAGATACGCTGCTTATTGTATTTGATCCCAAAGACTCTATGTCTTTTAGGCGCGAAGAAAAAATTGGAGAAAAAACAATGTTTCATTACAGAAAATACTTTAATGAAAATCCAAATCTAATTGTGAATATAGGAAATAATTATACACATAATGAGATCGTTATTATGAGTGAAAAATTAAGCAATTATCCAGTATTATACGATTCAAATACAACATTCAATACTTGGTCAAATCAAAATTACATCCATTATTTTCTTATAGAAAAAGAAGCACTATTCAATTCATCTTCGGGAAGTTTAAAATTCCTTGAGGTTTCAATGAGTGCTAAAGGTGAAATTTAAGAGTATTCAAATTCCAATTATTTTTGAAATAGCAATTAATTAGGATGGAGGAAGCACCATTGCCAACTTTAGGAAACTCTCCACCAAACTCATTTTCCAGACGAATTCAAAAGGTTTAATGCAGAAGTGTCATGGGCTTATCCCAAAGGTGTTTCGTTAGAATTTTATGAAAATCTATTTTGGGGCGGAATGGATGGGACTAAGGCCTTCGAAAATTTTAAAAATTCGTCTAAATTTTCAAAATATAAAGAAGATGTTAATCTCTTAGCCACAAATTTGACAAAAGGATGCTCCAACTAATTTTTACCCTAGCACTGTGGTTCAACGTTTTCCAACCGGAAAAAGATAGCCTTTTTATCGTGATAGACGATTGTGGGAATTGGGAAATGATTGATTATTCTAATGACATTAGGGTGAAAACGTTGCCAAAAGGACCTCATTTTTATCTTTTTCAGGAATACTCAAACACCACCGTTTCTTTAATTCACTTTCCAATATCAGAAAGTGACCAATTGGATACGATGAATTTAACTTTCCCTGAAATCCTGGTAAAGAATCATTTATTCTCATCTAAAATCCCTTTTTGGAATTGGTTGAAATTGAGGCCAGAAATTGCCGATATGCGAATTTTTATCGTCCTACCAAAAGATTACTGTTCTTCAAAACGCTTTCTTTGGAATCAAAGATTTACACTGTATGAAATAAAAGTAAGTGCAAGGCTTCCAGACGACTAAAGAATGAAGAATAGAACCCCTTAATGACTCAAAAATGCAACTGATCAAAATTTTACTCATTATATTCCTAGCTATTTTTACCTGGGACAGATGTCTTTTTGCTCAAATTGTGACTGCAAACGAATATGAAGTAATAAATAATCTCTATGGCCATAATAATGATTTCAAGAAGTTTAGAGTTTATAAATATTTAGCACCTAATTCTGTGTTTAAGAGTTTCATCAACATAAAGCAGGATAGTGTAATTAGTTTTTTTGGGACGTTGGACGAGGAGAAATTGAGAGAGATTATGAAAAACTTCGAGCTTGATAAGGAAATGTTGGCCACTCTGGACCAGGATTCCATTGAATTAAAAAGTTCAAAGTTGGATTGTGGAATTCGGATTAAAAAATCTATAAATAAATCCAACCTGCTCTCTAGACCGCTTATCTCAGGAAATTACGCCATCTTATATTTAAAATCCCCTTGTGAAAGCTATATAGAACAATATGTCTTTGCTAAAAAAATTATGGATAATTGGGTTTATTATGGTGATTTCATGATTTCATCCCGATATGTTGAGACCCCTGTATATCCGAAAATAAAAAGGATCTGGAAAGCTATTTTCCGAAATAGATATTGTGATTGAAATTCAGTTTAGACTTCGATTAAGTTTTTTAAGATGATCTAATCTCCTCAACGCTCCTCGATCCGCCGCAGCGGATCGAGGAGGAAAAGCAGCAAACAAAAAAGGCCCCGTATGTACGGGGCCTTTTTGATGGACTGGGTAAGACTAACGTCTCACTCTGATTTTTTCCTTGATACGAGCAGCCTTACCTTGACGTCCTCTCAAGTAGAATAGACGAGCTCTTCTCACTTTACCTTCTCTTACCAGGTCGATCTGCTCGATGGCTGGGGAGATGATTGGGAAGATACGCTCTACACCAATTCCATTGGAAATCTTACGCACGGTAAAGGTTTCTCCGTTGGAGTTTGGGTTTTTTCGTTGGATCACAGTTCCTTGGAACTGCTGGATTCTTTCCTTGTTACCTTCTTTGATACGTACGTGTACGTTGATGGTATCACCGGCTTTGAAAGAAGGGAACTTGGCTCTCGCCTCGCTGTATTCCGCTTCTACAATTTTCATTAGATCGCTCATAGCTCTATGTTTTTATGCTTTCTCAGTGCACCGCCGCAGCGGTATAAATGAATTACTACTTCTATACTCTTGTCTCGCCTACTCCCAACCGGAATCTTCTAGAAGATCAGGTCGTTTTTCTCGAGTTCGGCGAACCGACGCTTCAAATCTCCATTGACTTATCTTGGCTTCGTGCCCAGAGAGCAGTATCTCGGGAACTTCTCTTCCTTCGTATACTGCCGGCCGAGTATACACCGGCGGGGCAAGTAAGTTATCTTGGAAGGAGTCCGTCAACGCAGAGGTCTCGTCGTTGAGTACGCCTGGGATGAGTCGAATGATGGCGTCAGCGACAACCGCTGCAGCCAACTCGCCACCCGACAGCACGTAATCTCCGATGCTGATCTCTTTGGTGATGAAGGCATCCCTGACCCGCTGATCTACCCCCTTGTAATGACCGCAGAGGATCAGTAGGTTTTTCGTTTGGGAAAGGGCATTGGCCATGGGCTGATCAAAGGTAACTCCATCGGGGGTCATGTAGATGATTTCATCGTACTGACGCTCCTGTTGAAGAGCTTCGATGCAGCGGGCAATCGGTTCGATCATCAAGACCATCCCTGCGCCCCCACCAAATGCATAATCATCCACTTGCTTTTGTTTGCCAGTGGCATAATCGCGGAGGTTGTGTATCCGAACCGTGGCGATGTCTTTTTCTTCCGCTCTTTTGAGGATGGAATGTGAAAAAGGGCCTTCCAATAGTCCGGGAACGACCGAGATGATGTCAATATGCATGGCTCAATCTTCCAGATAAATGTCAAGTAAGCCTTCGGGCAACTGGCAGAAAACTTTTTTTGCTGCCTTGTCCACCTGGGTAATGATGCCATCCTGTATGGGGATGAGCACTTCTTTGCCCTGGTGGGTCACTCCGAGGAGGTCCTGTGTTTCCAGATCGTAGACGACCTGCACAGGTCCGATGGGTCCCATCGTCACGTCGATGACGTCAAAACCTATCAGTTCGTGGAAGTAATACTGATCTTCATCGAGTTCGGGCAACTCGGAGAGGGGAAGGTACACTTCCGACCCTACAAGGTGTTCCACTTCTTCGATGCGGTCGAGTTCCTCAAACTTGGCGAGTGCTTTGCCTCCGTGCTGAATCACAAAGTGTTCCAGAAAGAAGGGAATCAAGCGCCCTTTTTGATCGAGGAAGAGGTGCTCTAATCCTTCGTATTCCTCAGGATAATCTACGTCGAGCACCACATTTACTTCACCACGAAGTCCATGAACTTTGGCTATCCGGCCTATCAAAAAGCACTGGTCCTTGTTCATGGTAGGAATCTATTATTCTCCAGCAGCGCCACCATCGGCTGAGCCAGCATCAGCTGTGTCAGCGGCAGGTGCATCAGAGGAGGTAGTATCTTCAGCAGCAGCTTCCACTGCAGGAGCAGTTTCTTCAGCAGCTGGAGCTTCAACTTCTTCAGCAGCTTCAACTACCGGCTCTTCAGCGGAGGTAGCTTCAACTTCAGGAGCAGCAGCAGTTTCTTCTTCTACCACTGGAGCTTCCGCTACAGGAGTTTCTTCTTCTACTGCAGGTTCAGCAGCGACCACAGCAGCAGCTTCTCTTGCTTTGATTGCGTCGATACGCGCCTGGTTCTTGGCTGTTTCAGCAGCAAGGGCAGCCTTACGTGCATCTGCCTTAGCAGCTGCAAGTTGGTCTTTCTTGCCTTCGATCTTGGTGTCTTTCTCAGAAAGCCATGCATTGAATTTTGCATCAGCTTGTTCTTGGGAAATGGCACCTTTCAACACTCCGATTTGGAGGTGTTTCTTCAGCATGACACCGCGGTAAGAAAGCATGGCTTTCACGGTATCGGTAGGCTGAGCTCCATTCAACAACCAGGTAAGAGCGCGCTCATTGTTGATGTTGATGGAAGCGGGGTTCGTGTTCGGATTGTAAGTTCCGAGTTTCTCGATGAAGCGTCCATCACGTGGAGCTCTTGCATCAGCTACAACCACGTCGTAAATGGCTTGTTTTTTACGGCCACGACGTGCTAATCTGATTTTTACGGACATAATTAACTGTTTTTAGTGAGTGGATGGATCTCGTCCATCCTAATTTTGGACTGCAAAGATACGATAAAGGATTGAAAAGCCACAAGTTGGCCTAAAATATTTCAGAGAAAGTTGCCATTTGGGCTATCTTGCAAGACTATTTGGCCTTGTAGTTCAACGGATAGAACAAGCGTTTCCTAAACGCTAGATCTAGGTTCGATTCCTAGCTAGGCTACTCTTTTTGTAATACGACACAGTTGAGGCCAATACATCAATTGGTGTAGCTCTAATTTTTTCGATTGGGGAGATGAGTTCTCTCTCAACTATTTTATCATCAAGCCCTTGATTTGAGTGATAGGGCAGCTTTTTTTGCACTAAGCCCTCAAGGTTAGGTAGTGTTTCGAAGAAATTATTTTGAGATTTCTGGTTTTCTAAAAATCAGGCAATGTTGCCAGGGCAGGTTGCTGGTATTTTTTTCAAAGGTAAAGCCAGCAGCTTTAAACTCTTTTACCGCCTGACGCTCACTCATTTTGTGAATGGCTTTGATGGGTACATTCGGGTCTTCGGCCCTAAACTCTACCAAAACCAGCTTGCCTCCGGGTTTGAGCGCCTCCAACATGGAAAGGGCCATCTCGTAAGGAAAAGAAAATTCATGGTATACATCTACCAGCAACATCAAGTCCACGCTGTTTGCAGGCAATGAAACTGTCTTTTCTGTACTCAATACTGGAATGATATTCTTATTCCCTTCACGCTTGATCCGTTCATTCAAGTAAGCAATCATCTCCCGTTCCACATCCACGGCATACACTTTTCCGTTGCCCACCATTTTGGATAGTAAGGTACTGTGGTAGCCACTTCCAGCACCAATGTCTGCAATGGCCATGCCGGGCTGTACAGCAAGATTTTTTAATAGCTGCGTGGTATTTTCTTCCTGCTCCCTTTCTTGTCGTTCAAGCCAGTCAATTCCAAAGTGGCTCATGACCTGTGCAATTTGGCGCCCCATGTACCATTTGCTAATGCCATTGGGGTCCCCTGCTTTCACGGTGTATCGCTCCTGTGCCGCAAGGCTAGTCGTCTGCAGGATTGCAAAAAATAACAGGGTAACTCGCAGGGAGTTTTTCATGATAGCTTGTTTTTAGGCTAAGACTAGTTGAAGTGGCTTTTCTTAGGCACCTAAATTCAGATAAAATTCTTACAAGTGCAGGATATGAAGGTTAAAACTCTATTTTTATCCTATCGCTAAATAGCAGCCCTTTGCTAAACCAGTATATTTAAGTCTTACTGCCCTCGCGGGAATTAATAGTTAACCCAAAATGAAAACCTACCCAAGCATATTTAATGATGTAATCGGCCCGGTCATGCGAGGCCCTTCGAGTTCTCATTGTGCTGCATCCATTCGAATTGGACGAATGTGCCGCGACTTGATGGATGGGGATATTCAGGAGGTGTATGTGGAGTTTGACCCCAACGGCTCACTTGCGACTACGCACAAGGGGCAAGGTTCGGACATGGGATTGTTTGGGGGGTTTTTAGGTTGGGAAGCCTACGAAGAGCGTCTTCCAGATTACCTGCGAGCCATTGAGGAAGCCGGTATCCAAATTAAAATCGATATCCATCCCATCGGGGCTACCCACCCGAATACCTACAAGCTCACCCTCACCAATAAAAAAGAGTCCCGTGAGGTAACCGCCATTTCTACCGGCGGGGGTATGATTGAAATCATTGAAATCGATGGCGCCAAGGTCTCTATGGCGGGGGATTTTTACCAGACCCTAGTCTATGTCAAGAGGGCAGGCGACCTCCCAGAATTTATTGAGAAGTCCATGCCCTGCGATGAAGTCGCGGTGCGCCAGGGCAAATCCACCTTTATCGAAATCAAGGCCAATGCCTTTTTGAATGACGAAATCTGCGCGGAACTTCTCCAAATGGAGGAGGTGCTGTTCATTAAAAAGATCAAGCCAGTGCTTCCAGTTATGTCTCGAAAAGGCCTCGAAGTACCCTTCATTACTTGCGAGGAAATGCTGGCGTTCAACCAGGACAAAAACCACGCCCTCTGGGAGCTCGCCGTGGACTATGAAAGCATGCGCGGGAATATTTCGAGAGCGGAGGTTTTTGAAAAGATGCGGAGCATTGTACAAATCATGCAAAATTCCATCGATCTTGGATTAAAGGGAACGAAGTACGCAGACCGAATTTTAGGCCCCCAATCCCTTGGATTTCAGAAGCAGCTAGAGGACAAGAAGCTGGTGGAAGGAGATAT
>JBJOOF010000219.1:0-13859 GCA_046051425.1 Bacteroidota bacterium | reverse complement strand
GATGCAAGGATGCCTGCAAGGTCTCCAGCTCCAAATCCGGGTATTGGTAGGTGTTGAGTATCCAAAGGCCTTCGAGTAAATCTTGCTCCTGGGAATCTTTCCAAGCTTTCAGTCTTTTTTTGACCAAGTCAAATTGAAGTTCATGCACGAGCTCCTCCAATTCCTTTTGAAGGACGGGATTGAAACTC
Source organism: Bacteroidota bacterium (assembly GCA_046051425.1). Taxonomy (GTDB): domain Bacteria; phylum Bacteroidota; class Bacteroidia; order Cytophagales; family Cyclobacteriaceae; genus Algoriphagus. The sequence continues at coordinate 13,671 of JBJOOF010000219.1, read as the reverse complement.
TCCTCCCATTTTTGCTCCAAGACAGGAATAACCGCTGCTCCAAGGTCAATCAGTTTTTCGCGCACGTGCTGCTTCACTTCCCAGTCTGAATCGTCTAGGAGAGATATCAAAGCATCAAGTTGAGCAGGTGAAAGCATGGGTAGAAATCCGAATTATTTTAAAGAATCGCAATCGTATACGTTAGCCAGAGGCTTCGGTTCAAGTTATAAAAAAAACCTTCCTGAATCCAAGAAGGTTTTCATTCTGATTTAGGGAAAATCAGTTGATTTCAATTTCACTTTTATAGTCCTTGATGGAGCGGAAAATAGCCGAGGCCATGTACTCCTGACCTTCTTTGGTCATCAAAAATCGCTCTTCTTCCGTATTGGATAAGAATCCAAGTTCCACCAAAACACTGGGCATGGATGGGGTCCACAAGACATAGAATGGACCTTGCTTCACCCCTCTACTTTTCCGACCTACCTTATCTCTAAATTGTGTTTCGATACGGTCAGCGAGGGTAATGCTATTTCCAATATAGGCTTTTTGCATGAGGTTAAACATCATGTAGGATTCGGGAGAAGTAGGATCAAAGCCTTCGTACTCTTCCTTGTAGTTTTCTTCTAAAAGAATTACAGAGTTTTCCTTTTTTACGATATCGAAATTAGCTTCAAAATGCTTCGTACCCATCACAAATGTTTCGGTACCATAGGCCGTTTTACTAGGAGCAGAATTAGAGTGGATGGAAACAAATAGATCTGCCTTATTCACATTGGCAATATTGGGCCGTTGCTTTAAGGTTGGAAAGCTATCGTCTGCGCGAGTGTAAATCACCTCCACATCAGGCATGTTTTCCTTGATGTACTTACCTACCAGCAGGGTAACGGCCAAATTGATGTCTTTTTCTCTTGCTTTGGAACCAATATTTCCGGGATCGCTTCCTCCATGACCGGCATCCAATACTATCTTTCGCATTCGAAAAGCAGGCATCATCGTTTCATTCGGAATAAATCCACCGAACAAAAAAGGAACTAAAATTAGAAACCTTAACAGATTTTTTTTGGTAGTAAACCTTTCCATGAGGGCAATCGAGTTAACTTTACACGAAATTAATTTCAAAAATACTAAAAGCGAAAGCACGGGTGGCGAGTTTCAGAGTTCTTTTTTTAGTCCTGGTTGCAAGTTGGTGCATTCACCTAACCGCTTCAGCACAGCAAACTACTCGTCCTCAGCGAGAAAGGAGGGGCGTATCCCCGATCCCAGCTACAGCATTAAGAGGTGATAGTACCCTTGCCAAGCAAGATACACTCGCTCTGCTTGATTCGGCAAAAAATGTGCCTAAAAGTGCTATCGAAACCGAAATTCTTTACTTCGCGGAAGACAGCATCGTCACCGACTTTACCGAAAACAAAGTTTACCTCTACAAAAAGGCATGGTTTGAGTACGGAAAAATGCGCTTGGATGCCGATCGCATCGTCATCGACTGGAAAAATTCCGAACTCTACGCATACGGAATCTCAGATAGTTTGGGGGTAGTATCTGGCAATCCTTTCTTCAAAGACGGCAACTCGGTTTACGAAATCCGAAAGGAGATGCGCTACAACTTCAAAACCCAAAAGGCAATCATCAAGGATGTAGTGACCGAGCAACAGGACGGAGTGCTTAGAGGCACTACCATCAAAAAAACGGAGGATGGCAGCGTGTACCTGGATCATGGCTACTATACCACATGTAAACTCACGAAGCCACACTGGCATATTTCTTCCTCCAAAATCAAGTCCATTTCTGGCAAGCAGGTGGTTTCAGGACCCTTTAACTTGTACTTCAATGGCATCCCTACTCCCCTTGGTTTACCTTTTGGGCTGATTCCAGATACTCCTGAGGAGAAAGCGTCCGGGATAATTTTCCCTTCCTATGGGCGAGAGCAGGTTCGGGGATTGAGCTTGAGAGATCTGGGCTATTACTTTGCCTTCAACGACTACATTCACCTGCGTGTCACAGGGGACATCTATTCCAAAGGAGGCTGGGGACTCAAATCCCAGGCGGTGTACACCAAAAAATATCGATACAACGGTGGCTTCAATGTGGATTTTCAAAAATTCGTCAGCCCAGAAACCGAATTAACTCCCCTCAATTACAATACGTTTCGAGTGCAGTGGAACCATAGCCCCATTACACGAGGAACAGGCAGATTCTCAGCTTCAGTGAATGCAGGTTCGACCAGCTACTTCAATAACGTGGTCAACCCAAACAACTTTGCGAATAACGTCACTGGGGATTTGAGTTCGAATATCTCCTATTCCAAAACCTTCGCAGGCACCCCCTTCTCCATGTCGGCCAACCTTCGGCACTCCCAAAGTGTGCAAACCGGTGAAGTTAGATTGGACCTGCCGACCATCGGAATCAACATGAATCGGCAGAGCCCTTTTCAAAATGTGAAGTTTGAACCACTCAAAACGCTAAACATAGCCTGGAACTTTAATCTCCAAAACTCCATTACTAACCGCATCAAAACTTTTGGGCAAGCTACACAAGTGGATGGACCTCAAACAATTCCATTCAATAGCGACAATCTCGGTTTATTGCTTAGAAATGGAAATAATGGAGCGCGAAATAACATTCCATTGAGTTCTAATTTCTCCCTTTTTAAGTATTTCACAGGTACCGCCTCAGCCAACTACACCGAACTCTGGTACATGCAGCGATTCAACTATAGCTACAACTCCACCACCGATCGGGTAGAGCAGGTGAAGGAAGATGGATTTAATCGGGTAGGATTTTACAACACCTCCTTTGCCATGAACACCAACTTCTATGGGTTCTATAATTTTAGCGGAAAAGGAAAACTGCAGACGATACGCCACCACATGGCCCCCACCTTTGGGTTCAACTTTAATCCGGACTTTTCGGATCCAGCTTATGGCTACTATCAGGAAGTTCAGGCAGATAAATCGGGGAGGATCGCTCGTTTTTCTAGACATCAAGGCTTAATCTTTGGCGATGCTCCACTTGGAGAGTCCAGAGCCTTGAGTTTGGGTCTTCGAAATGTGCTGGAAGCCAAGCTCAAAACCCAGACGGACAGCACTGAAGATGAATTCAAGAAAATCCCCATTTTGGAAGCATTCAACATCAATACCGCCTACAATTTTGCAGCAGATTCCTTTCAGCTATCCCCCATTCAACTTTCGGCGCGAACCACTTTATTTGAGCAAAAGCTATCGGTCAATGTAAATAGTACGATTGACCCTTATGCGACTCTATCCACACTCGGCTCGGACGGAAAACTAAGTTACCGCAGCAGCCAGGAATTTGCCTGGAAAAAGGGACAAGGCATAGGAACCATTCGTAATGCTTCCCTAAACTTGAATGCTTCGTTAAATCCACAGAAAGGTCAAAATCCTGGTCAGGTACGAGACGAACTTACCCAGGATTTTATTCGACAAGGCGGGGTGATGAATGCCTTTGTGGAGAATGAAATCAACCGAATCGTGGCTGATCCGAGCCAGTACATCGATTGGGATATTCCTTGGAACTTGACCGTCGGATACAACCTTGCCTATGCGAGGCAGGTCAACAATAGCACCAGCATTACGCAAGCAATGAATGTGAGTGGTGACTTATCCATATCTGAAAAATGGAAGGTTAACTTCAATACTGGATATAATTTTGACTCGAACGAAATCACCCAAACCATGATTGGGATTTCACGGGACTTACATTGCTGGCAGATGAATGTCAATTGGGTACCTTTTGGAAGATTCACCTCCTACAACATCGATATCCGTGTCAAGTCAAGCATCCTGCAAGACCTGAAAGTTTCCAGAAGAAGAACCTTCTTTGATTTTTAAACATCACAGTAAACCTTTAGGACCTTAATTTTCGTTAGGGATACCGAACTCTTAATCGCTACAACTCCAGCTATGAAATTCCTTACTCTCCCGATTTACCTTGGCCTCTTTTTTGTAAGCATGCTCATGCCCAATGTCGCTTCTGCACAACTCAAAAAGGTGCTTGATAAGGTCAGTGCTGTTACAGGAGGTACTGTCAACCCATCCCCCGCTGAAATGGCAATGGGGCTTAAAGAGGCCTTGGAAAAAGGAACTGGGCAAAGCATAGATCGACTCAATCTAGAAAATGGATTCCTAGGGAATCCAACCATCAAACTTCCTTTTCCGGAGGAAGCCATTCAAGTAGAACGCAGCCTTCGCAAAATTGGTTTGGGTAACTTATGTGACCAATTGATCACCAGCCTCAATCGAGCGGCAGAAGATGCAGTAAAAGAGGCGCGCCCTCTTTTCACCCAAGCCATCAAAGAAATGACTTTTAAAGATGTGCAAGGCATTCTTTTGGGATCTGAGCGTGCTGCGACAGATTACCTGCAGCTCAGCACCACAGCAGGACTAAAAGTAAAGTTTGCCCCACCCATTCAAGCAAGTCTGCAAAAAGTAGGTGCCACAGCCCATTGGGAAACGGTCATGTCTCGCTATAATAAAATTCCTTTGGTCAAGCCCGTGAATACTGACCTAACCGCTTATGTGACTGACAAAGCACTTCAAGGCTTATTTGTGGAGATTGCCAAAGAGGAATTGGCTCTACGGAAAAATATCAATTTGAGATCCAGCCCTTTGCTTCAAAAAGTTTTTGGATTTGCAGACTCTCAGAAGAAATAAACAAGTAATTCCCCAAAAAAAAGGTCCCGCAGATGCGGGACCTTTTTGATTTTATGGGATGGAAATTCTTATTGATCAATAAGGTCTACCATTAGGCTTTCCCCTTCTTTAGTCACTTTCACCAGCCCTTTTTGAGTCAATCCCTTGATGGAGATGTCCCATTTTTTACCACTCAAGCCTGTTTCTGTCTTCAATTCAGGCAATGAAGCTGGATGCTTGGCTTTCAAGAGCTCCATGATGATTTTCTCCTCCTCTGTCAATTCCACAGCCTTCTTCTCAGGGCGCATTTGAGGGAAAAACAACACTTCCTGGATGGTAGAATTGTCCGTCAACAACATGGTCAAGCGATCAATGCCTATCCCCAAACCTGAAGTAGGTGGCATCCCATATTCTAGGGAACGAAGGAAATCCTCGTCCATGGCCATCGCTTCGTCATCTCCTCTAGCAGCAAGTTTGAGTTGCTCCTCAAATCGCTCGCGCTGATCAATCGGATCATTGAGTTCAGAGTAGGCGTTCGCAATTTCTTTTCCATTGACAAACAACTCAAAGCGCTCTACCAATCCTGGTTTGCTGCGGTGCTTTTTTGCAAGCGGCGTCATTTCGATCGGGTAATCCGTGATGTAGGTAGGTTGAATCAAGTTGGCTTCTACCTTGGCACCAAAGATCTCGTCGATCAATTTGCCTTTACCCATAGATGCATCCACTTCAATGCCCAATTTGGCGCATACTTCACGCAACCCTTGTTCATCCAATTCGCTCACATCGATGCCTGCATATTCCTTGATGGAATCAAACATGGTCAGTCGACGGTAAGGACCTGCAAAATCGATAGTCTTGCCTCCTACTTGTACCGCAGTCACTCCATGAATAGTTTGGGTCACTTTTTCCAGCAACTCCTCCACCATCTCCATCATCCAGATGTAATCCTTGTAGGCTACATAGATCTCCATGGAGGTAAACTCTGGGTTGTGTGTACGGTCCATGCCCTCGTTGCGGAACATTTTACCAAACTCGTACACCCCATCAAATCCACCTACGATCAATCGCTTCAGGTAGAGTTCATTGGCAATGCGCAAGTAAAGCGGCATGTCCAGGGTATTGTGATGCGTCTGGAAAGGACGCGCTGCCGCTCCCCCATGTACCGCTTGCAAGATCGGCGTCTCCACCTCTAGCCAGCCATGGTCGTCAAAATAGCGACGCATGTTGGAGATAATTTTGGAACGGGTGACAAAGGTTTTTTTCACCTCTGGATTTACTGTCAAATCCACATAGCGCTGTCTGAAGCGTTGTTCGGGATCAGTAAATCCATCGAAAACAGTTCCATCCTCGTCTCTTTTTACAATTGGAAGCGGCTTCACTGCTTTGGACAATACAGTGAGGTGGGTCACGTGAAGTGAAATCTCACCTGTTTGGGTGGTGAAAATGTATCCTCTCACCCCAATGAAATCCCCTATGCCTAGTAATTTTTTGAATACTGTATTGTAGAAATCAGGGTTTTCTGGAGTACTGATATCGTCTCTTCGCACATAGATCTGCAATCTGCCAGTAGAATCTTGGATCTCAGCAAAGGAGGCCGAACCCATAATTCTACGACTCATTAGACGACCTGCAATGGAAATGTCTTTGTAGTCTGTTTTGTTGTTCTCGTAATTGGAATGGATATCAGCCGCGTTGGCATTGATCACGAAAGACTCTGCAGGATAGGGATTGATGCCTAGGGAATAGAGTTCCTCTCGGTCTTTTCTTCGTTCCAGTTCCTGTTCGCTCAAAAGTTGCATGATGTAGGGTTAGTCTATTTGTTCGTTTCTATTTTCAATTATCCGAGCCTTCTTCGCTTCAATTCTTTTTGTACTAGTTCAAATTCCCTACTGCTTTGACCAGCAATGGAGGAGTTTTCTGCAGCTCTTCGGCTAAGGTAAGGCATAACCTTTTCCACCGGACCGTAAGGCACATACTTCACTACCCGATAGCCTTCACTCGCTAAGTTATAGGAAATCGAATCACTCATTCCGTACAGTTGCGAAAAGTATACCAAATCTGCTTTTGGATCGATTTGGTTCTCATCCATCAATTCGGTAAGCATAAGTGTGCTCTTCTCGTTGTGCGTAGCGCACACCAAATGAATTCCTTCTTGCACAGCATAAGCAATAGCCAAATCGTAATCTCGATCTGTAGCTTCCTTGTTTGGCTGAATTGGATCGAGATATCCCTCAGCTTTAGCCCGTGCACGTTCTTTTTCCATATAGGCCCCACGTACAGGCTTAGCCCCTAAGAGATAGCCCTGTTCTTTAGCCACCTGCTGGGCTTTCTTCAGGCGCTCCAAGGAATCGTGTCGATACATCTGGTAAGTGTTGTAAACCACACACTGCTCTCTGTTATAAATGGCCATGGCCCGGTAGGCCATGTCGTCAATCACATCTTGAAACCAGCTTTCCTCGGCATCTACCAAGATTTTTAAACCCAGGTCGTGTGCAGTTTTGCAAAGTCGGTCCACTCGGTATTCTAGGCGGGCCAAGGCCTCTTGCTCATCAGTAGTCAGGGGCTGATTAGCTTGAATTTTTTCCAAAATATGGTAATCCCCCAACCCGGTCACTTTAAACACACCAAAAGGCATGTAGTTTGTCTTGGCAGATTCTACTAAAGTTTGGTAAATTTCTTCTGTTGTGGCGTCAAAACTCGCTTCATCCCCTTTTCCTTCTACCGATAAGTCCAAAATAGAATAGACCCAATAGTTGGCTAATAGTTGACAAGCCACTATACTTTCTTTGATCGTTTCTCCTCCACAAAAATGCCCAAACATGGTTTTCTTGAGAATTCCTTTGATGGGTAGATGAAGTTGAAAAGACAGGTTTGCTAGCTTGATTCCAAGATTTGAGAGCCAATTTTTATTGAGGGTGGCAAAAATCAGATACATCTTTCGAAGTTCTGCATTAGTCTTGGAAGCAAAAGCTACTTCCAAATTCTCAAAAGAAATAGTGGGTTTGACGGGCATAGCGCGCATTTAACGGGGCAAATATAGTAGAAAAACAGCGACCCTTGGGTTTTGTTTGGGAATTCACTCCAGGAAAAAGAGAGGATTTTTTCAGGGATGGAAACTTTACACGGTTGATTTCAATTTTCAAGTAACAAGCACCTTTTCCCCTTCATTTAAGGTTTGTTAAAGGAAAAAATCTTGCTCATTTTAGGTCTTTGCAGTAGACTATATCATTGAAAAAAATAAATGAAAACTATTATTTTTAATTATGAATTGGATTCGGAATTTTATTTTGAAGTATGGGTAACAATTCGTTCGAATTAGAATTTTGTAAAAGTTTATAGCAATCCATTGAAGAAATGATAATAGGAATGCGTAAAAATAATTTTGCTTTTAAGAAATTGCGGTTTACATTTACAGCATGTTCATCACAGCCGCAATCTATTTTAGCTTCTTTTACTTTTACTTTCGACCTAATCATCGAATCGGAGCTGTGTATTGTCTAGCCAAAAACTAAAAACAAATAAACATCACAAAGCCCGATTCGAAAGAGTCGGGCTTTTTTATTTAAACCCTTCAATCCTATGAAGCCACACAAACAAATTAAAGACTGGGGACTTGGCCTTAGCAATCCCTTGATCATCGGAGGCCCTTGTTCCGCCGAAACGCCTGAGCAGATCACTCAAATCTGCGCAGAAATGAAGGAAGCTCAAATCATTCCTCAGGTCTTTCGCGCAGGTATCTGGAAGCCTCGGACTCGCCCAGGGTCTTTTGAGGGTGTTGGAGAAGAAGGATTGAAGTGGATGGAGATTGTGCGCAACGAGCTCAACATCCCCATCACAGTGGAAGTGGGCAATGCTGCACACGTAGAAATGGCCCTTAAACACAAAATTGAAGTTCTTTGGATAGGTGCCCGAACCACCGTTAATCCATTTGCTGTTCAGGAAATTGCAGAAGCGCTACGCGGGGTAGACATCCCCGTCATGATCAAAAACCCTATGAATCCAGATTTGGAACTTTGGATGGGCGCTTTGGAACGCATGTATGCTGTAGGAATTACCAAGTTGGCAGCTATACACCGAGGGTTTTCGGATGCTTATGACAAGCGTTACCGCAACAAGCCCAACTGGTCTATGCCCATTCATCTGAAGCGGGAATGGACTGGAATGGAAGTGATCAACGACCCTTCACATATTGTAGGCCGCAGAGATGGATTACTAGAAGTAGCACAAAGTGCCATGAACTTCGGTTTGGATGGCTTAATGATCGAAACGCACCACGATCCTGACAAAGCCTGGTCAGACGCCAAGCAGCAGGTAACGCCACGTCGCCTGAAGGAAATGATTGATTCGATTGAATTCAAGCAGTCTTTGGAAAACATGCGTCCTGACGAAAAACTGTTTGATTTGCGACGTGCAGTAGACCATTTGGATGATCAGCTTTTAGATATTTTACAGGAACGTTTTTCCGTAATTGATCAAATTGGTGCGCACAAACGTGAACACAACTTGACTGTATTTCAATCGGACCGATGGAAAGAAGTGATGGACTCCCGTACTGAAAAAGGTGTGAAAAAACACCTCAGTGAAAAATTCATGAAAGAGTTACTCTATTGCATCCACGAAGAGTCGGTAAAGCGCCAAGAAAGACAACTCCGAGAAGCGGATCCAATCAAAAAATAAACAGAAACCTCTTCCTGCTATTCCAAGGATAGCAGGAAGGTTTACTAACTTTATCCCCTAGACCAAAGCGATCTGTGGAAACGGTACACTTCACGACTGACATTCGCAGCACCTTGAAAGAGGTATTGCATGCACGCAGCTATTCCAAATTGGTAGTGCTCACAGATGTGAACACCCAACAGTATTGCCTTCCATTGATTCAAGAAGTGCTTCCTGCAGACGCAGTGCTGATTACCGTGCCTGCAGGGGAACCCTTCAAAACTCTGGAAACTTGCGCTACCATCTGGACTCAGTTGACCGAAGCGGTACTTGATAGACAAGCCCTGATGCTCAATTTGGGAGGTGGAGTAATTGGTGATATGGGAGGATTTTGCGCCAGCGTCTACAAAAGAGGAATCCCTTTCATCACAATACCTACTACCCTACTCTCCCAAGTAGATGCCAGTGTAGGTGGCAAGTTGGGCATTGATTTTATGGGGTTCAAAAACCACCTGGGAGTATTCCAATTGCCAGAAACCGTACTCATTGACCCTACATTTCTAAAAACTCTTCCCCACCGTGAACTTCGCTCTGGGTATGCTGAGGTACTCAAACATGGACTCATTCGTGATCTCGCCTTTTTCAGATCCTTACCCAGTACCCTTTGGGAAAAACAAGACTGGGCACGGGTAATCCGACATTCGGTAGGAATCAAAAAAGCAGTAGTGGAAGTAGATCCAAAAGAAACTGGGCTGCGGAAAATCTTGAATTTTGGACATACCATCGGCCATGCGGTAGAATCCTTCTACTTGAACGGTCCTCAGCCTTTGCTCCATGGAGAAGCCATTGCATTAGGCATGATTGCAGAGGGTTTTTTATCCTTTCAGAAAATCGGATTGAGCTTTGAAGAATTGAATGAACTTAGCACCAAGATGCTCAGTATTTTCGGTAAGGTGAATTTAGATTCCAAAGATCTGGACGCCCTTTTGGATTTGTGTGCTCAGGATAAAAAGAATGAAGGGAGTACGCAGCTGTTCACCTTGCTCCCTAGCCTTGGCGACTGCAGCTACAACAACCCCGTAACCCGCGAGGAGATCAAGCATGCTATCCTCTATTACCAGCAATTGGCCTAACCCTTGATATTTTTAACTCATGCAGCTTCTTAGGCTTACGCAAAAAACCGAATTTTCCGAGGTAACCATACCCCTACCTTCCTCCAAGAGTGAATCGAATCGAGCCTTGGTCATCGATGCCTTGACCGAAGGGGAAAACACACTGAGCAACCTGGCTGAAGCTCGTGATACACAAACAATGATTCGGCTCCTGAAAACCAACCCAGCCGTATTTGATGTACTGGACGCAGGAACGACCATGCGATTCTTGACAGCGTTCGTTGCTGTAACCAACCAACAAAAGGTAATGACAGGCACTCCACGGATGTGCCAGCGCCCTATCGGTATTTTGGTGGATGCCTTACGCAGCCTAGGAGCAGAAATACATTACCTGGGTACCGAAGGCTATCCACCACTTGCTGTGCAAGGCCTACCTTCCCAACTCACTGAAAAAATCCGGATCCGAGGTGATGTTTCTAGCCAGTACATTTCAGCAGTCTTGATGATTGCTCCGCTTCTACCTTTAGGGTTGGAACTGGAATTGGAGGGAAAGGTTGGAAGCCGAACGTATATCGAAATGACCCTAGAACTGATGGCACAGTTTGGAATTGTGTACAGCTGGGATGGAAATATCATCAAAATCACCCCTCAGCCTTACCGCGCTACCCACTTTGCTGTGGAGAGCGATTGGTCGGGTGCGAGCTATTGGTTTAGCTTGTTGGCCTGTGCCGATTCGGGATCCTTTTTTCTAAAAGGGCTTAAAGCAAAAAGTTTGCAAGGAGATGCTGCCATCGTAGAAATCATGACACATTTGGGTATCCGAAGCACTTTTCAGGAAGGTGGACTATTGCTTGAAAAGCAAGTGGTCACGGGCCTGAAGGGTTGGGATTTTACCCATTGCCCTGATTTGGCGCAGACCGTGGCTGTGAACTGTGCTATTTTGGGTCAAAACGCCGTATTCACGGGCTTGGAAAGCCTGCGTATCAAAGAAACTGATCGAATCTATGCCTTGCAGCAGGAATTGGCAAAGTTCAATGCCGAGTTACGGGAAATTTCTCCCGACACCTTCCAAGTGATCCCTTCGGTAACCATGCCGCGACGGGTGCAAATTCATACCTACGAAGATCACCGCATGGCCATGGCCTTTATGCCTTTGGTGACCAAAACAGAATTGTGGATTGAAGATCCAGAAGTAGTCAATAAATCCTATCCTAGTTTTTGGACGCAGGTGGAGCAGGCCGGCATTCGCCAAGAAATTCTTTCCCCAAATATGCTATGATCGTTGCCATTCAAGGGATTTCAGGATCTTTTCATCACCAAGTAGCCCTATTGAATTTTGGAGAGCAGGCCCAAGTTCTCCCTTTTCTCACCTTTGAAGAGGTAGCCAAATCTGTTGCCTCAGGCACAGCTTCCGTGGGGGTGATGGCTATCGAAAACTCCATCGCAGGTGCCATCTTACCGAATTACGACTTGATCGACCGCTACGAGCTCTCCATTTATGAAGAGTACTATTTGCCAATTTCCCATCATTTGATGGCCTTGCCAGGGCAATCCATCACTGACCTCACAGAGGTACGCTCCCATCCGATGGCCTTACTGCAATGCAAAGCCTTCCTAGCACAGTGGCCAAAGATTCGGCTAATTGACGACCAAGACACAGCTTCAGTAGCCAAGCGAATCCAAGAGGAGCAGCTCCTAGGTGTGGCGGCCATTGCCAGCGAAATTGCGGCAGCGAGCTATGGATTAGAAATTCTGGCACCACAGATTCAAACGGTAAAGGATAATTTCACTCGATTTATCTTCCTTACTCGAGAAAAATCAAAAGCTCAAGAAGAAGCTAACAAGGTATCCTTCAAAATCACCATCCGCAATGAGGCCGGAGGATTGGCCAAACTCCTCACGATGCTAGCAGAAAAAAATCTGAATTTGAGTAAAATTCAATCCATCCCACTCATGGACAAACCATGGGATTATGCCTTTTTTATTGATGCAGAATTCAAAGATCCCGCTTCCTACCAGGAAGCTGTAGCTCAGATGAGCAGGGAGTTTGGGGAATTGAAAATTTTTGGGGAATACCGAAGCAGAAAAGGATGAAGGGATTTGCAACACGTATTGAAGGCGTAGAGGAGTACTACTTTTCAGCCAAACTTCGAGAAGTTAGCAGGCTCCTTGCGGAAGGAAAGCCTGTACTGAACTTGGGAATAGGATCTCCGGACTTAAGTCCTGATCGCAGCGTCATAGATGCCTTGAAGAGTACCGCTGAAAACGAACAAACGCATGGCTACCAAGGCTACCAAGGCATTCCCGAATTGCGGACGGCCATGGCCCACTATTATGCGAGTGAATTTGGAGTGCAGCTGGATCCAAACCGGGAAATCCTCCCGTTGATGGGCTCCAAGGAAGGAATCTTTCACCTAAGCATGGCTTTTTTGAATCCTGGTGATCAGGTTCTAATTCCCAACCCAGGCTATCCTACCTACACAGCCGTCACCCAATTGCTTGGGGCAAGTCCCATTTACTACAGCTTGGATTTGAGCAAGCAGGGTCGACCTAATTTGGAGGACCTCGAGCTTCTGGACTTGAGTCGAGTCAAACTGATGTGGATCAATTACCCACACATGCCTACTGGGGCTCCTGGCTCCGAGGTAGTGTTGGCAGAGCTCATTGCTTTTGCGCAGCGGCATGACATCCTACTTATCCATGACAATCCCTACAGCCACATCCTAAATCCGAATCCTAGAAGCTTGCTGTCGCTACCTGGCGGAAAGGAAGTGGGTTTGGAACTCAACTCCCTCTCCAAAACCTTCAATATCCCCGGCTGGCGGGTAGGGATGCTCTGTGGAAAAGCAGAATGGGTGAATGCAGCACTCAAAGTCAAATCCAATATGGACTCAGGCATGTTTCTAGGTCTTCAAAAGGGAGCTACTGCTGCACTTTTACTTGGAAAAACCTGGTTTGAAAGACAGAATGAGATTTATGCCAGTCGAAGAAAGCTAGTTTGGACCCTTGCCGACCACTTGGGATTGACCTATGATCGAGAAGCTGCAGGCTTATTTGTTTGGTGTCGCGTACCTACAGGTACTTCGGCAGAAGCCTTGGTTGACCAGCTCCTTTACGAAAAAAACATCTTCATTACCCCAGGAAAAATATTTGGATCGGAAGGAAACGACTATGTCCGCATTTCCCTTTGCCTCCAAGAATTCAAAATCCTAGAAGCCATCAACCGCATCAAACCTAGCCACTAACATGAAAAAAATACACCTTGTAGGATTGGG
>JBJOOF010000218.1:0-7653 GCA_046051425.1 Bacteroidota bacterium | reverse complement strand
ACAGATCCCGATGGGGTATCGGATTTGTCCCTTGAGGAAATTGCCTATATCCTTTGTCGCGGAGGATGGCCAGCAGGAATTGATCTCCAAGGTGCTCCTGCCCTACGAATGGCGATTGATTACGTGGAAGCCATCATCAATCAAGATATTTCTCGCGTTGACGGAATTCGTAAAAATCCAGAACGTGTCCGGCTCCTACTTCGATCTTTGGCTCGTAATGTGTCAACCACAGCCACCTACCAAACCATCAAAGAGGACTTAGAAGGAAGGGAAATTGATATTTCGGATAAAACAATAAGCAGCTACCTGAATGCCCTGCGTAGGATATTTGTCATCGAAGACCTCCCAGCCTGGTCTCCATCGATCCGGTCCAAAACTGCAATCCGAGCTACCGAAAAAAGGCACTTTGTTGATCCATCCATTGCCACTGCTGTAATGCGAATGGATCCAGAGGGCATCCTACAAGATTTCAATTTCTTTGGGTTTTTATTTGAATCACTCTGCGCCAGAGATGTGCGTATTTATGCCCAGGCCAACGATGGAGATGTTTTTCACTACCGCGACAAAAGTGGGTTAGAGGCAGATTTAATCATTCGACTTCGAGATGGAAGATGGGCTGCAGTTGAAGTAAAATTGGGCACCAAACAAATTGAAGAAGCTGCCACCAATTTACTGGCCTTAAAAGCAAAAGTAGATGAAGAAAAAATGGGCTCCGCCTCTTTTCTGATGATTCTAACTGCAGGACAATATGCTTACCAGCGGCCAGATGGCATTTGGATTGTTCCAATAGGTTGCCTTAGGGATTAATTCAATAGTCAGATCTAGTGGAATTAGTTGTCAAAAAACAGGGGCTAATTCGGATAAAATCCGAAATACTCCTGGTTTTATGACATTATTTACCAATTTTGCTTACCAGAGTAAGCAGTTTTGAATACTTTTTGCTTATTGGAGTAAGCGTTTTTTTGAAGTTTAAAAAAAAGAGGTGGTGATAGTGAGAAATCCCCCTTGCCCCCTTGTTAAGTGCCTGTCCCGATGTAAATCGGGAGGGATTCGCATCGCTAGCCCCTCAAAAACTTACTATAAAAAGTAAAAATTGATTTTCAATTCGTAAAAATTTAAAATTCCTCAATAAATTCTGGGGATCAAAATCTAAAAAATCCCCCTTGCCCCCTTTAAAAGGGGGAGTCGCATCACCGGCAATTCAAGAATTGATTTATAAAAATTGAACCTCATTATCAATTACTTACAAAAATTAACTATTCAACAAATAGTTGAAGACCAGCTGGGGTGACTCCCCCTTACAAGGGGGATAAAGGGGGATTTTTTACCAAAAAAACCATAAAAAAAAGGCCCCATTCGGGGCCTTTTCATTTATCGTATAAACAACAACTCTCTATACTTCACCAGCGGCCAACTTTCGTCGTCCACGAGCAATTCGAGCTTGTCGACCGCATAGCGGATCTTGTCGAAATAGGCTTCCTTCACCTTGGACTGATAACCCTTCGCACGCTTGGTCACGTCATCTTCCTTGTTCAACTGCTTGCGTGCCTCGGTCATCGCGTTGACATCGCTCTGCAAGGTGGCCAAGTGCTTGGAGATCTCTTTGATGCTATCCACCGCTGCGCTGTGATCTAGACCCAAGCCTTTCAAACCGTTTGCGTTTTCGATCAACTTGTTCTGATACAAAATCGCTGTAGGAATGATGTGATTCAAGGCCAAATCGCCCATCACACGGCTCTCAATCTGCACTTTTTTGATGTAAGCCTCCAATTCGATCTCGTGGCGCGCATGCACCTCGATATGGTTCAAAACCTTGTGCTTCTCAAATAGCTGCTTGGTGCTTTTCTTGGTATACACATCCAAGGCCTCTGGGGTAGACTTGAAGTTGGACAAGCCACGCTTCTGCGCTTCCTTCGCCCAGTCCTCAGAATACCCATCTCCCTCGAAACGAATCTTCTTGGAATCTTTGATGTACTTACGCAATACATCTACGATGGCAATTTTCTTTTCCTTGCCCGCTTCCATCTCCTTCTCAATGTCCTTGTATAGGTCACGAAGCACCTCAGCTACAATGACGTTTAGCGTCATCATCGGCCCGCCACAGTTAGCAGAAGAACCGACAGCGCGGAACTCAAACTTATTGCCTGTAAAAGCAAAAGGAGAAGTACGGTTACGATCGGTATTGTCAAGGATGATTTCTGGGATCTTGGAAATGCCCAACTTCATGTACATGTTGTCGCCCTTCTCAATCTTAACGTTGCCATTTTTCTCCAACTCATCCAATAACTCGGAAAGCGTGGCGCCCAAAAATACAGACATGATCGCTGGAGGAGCTTCGTTGGCACCCAAACGGAAGTCATTGGAAGCAGAAGCAATGCTCGCACGAAGCAAATCTGCGTTATCGTATACTGCTTTTACAGTGGCCACCAAGAAAGTAAGGAACTGCAAGTTCTCACGGGCAGAGTTGCTTGGCTGAAACAAGTTGACTCCGGTATCGGTGATCAAAGACCAGTTGTTGTGCTTGCCACTACCGTTGACGCCAGCAAAAGGCTTCTCGTGAAACAAGACTTTTAAGCTATGCTTGTCCGCCACCTTGTCCATCACGTCCATCAAAAGTTGGTTGTGGTCTACGGCTTTGTTGATCTCTTCAAAAATTGGTGCCACCTCAAACTGTCCAGGTGCCACCTCGTTGTGACGGGTAGATACTGGGATGCCCAACTTGTGTGCTTCCACCTCAAACTCCATCATAAAGTCTTTTACGCGAGTCGGGATGCTACCAAAGTAGTGATCCTCCAACTGCTGCCCACGTGCTGGGGTATGTCCAAAAACTGAGCGTCCTGCCATCACCAAATCGGGACGGGCAGCATACAAGGCCTTGTCAACTACAAAATATTCTTGTTCGATCCCCAAAGAAGGAGACACCTTGCGGACCTCACGGTCAAACAATTGGCAAATCGCCACGGCAGCCTCGTTGATGGACTCCATGGACTTCAAAAGTGGCGTCTTGTAATCTAGAGCCTCTCCAGTGTAGGACACAAAGATGGTCGGGATACACAAGGTCCTCTCGAATACGAAGATCGGAGAGGAAGGATCCCAAGCGGTGTAGCCTCTCGCCTCAAAGGTAGAGCGGATACCCCCATTCGGGAAAGAAGAAGCATCTGGCTCCTGCTGTACAAGCGCAGATCCTTTGAATTTTTCCATACCCGCATACATGTCAAAGAAGGAGTCGTGCTTCTCCGCTGTAGTGCCGGTCAAAGGCTGAAACCAGTGCGTGTAGTGGGTTACTCCCTTGCCTATCGCCCAAGTCTTCACTGCAGAAGCAATCTCCTCAGCAGTTGCCGGATCGATTTTGGATCCTTTGTCGATCGCCTCCATCACCTTTTTGTAGACGGAAGGTGCCAAGGTTTCTTTCATTTGCTGGGTACCAAACACGTTGACACCAAAGAAGTCAGAAATCTTGGAAGAAGGTGGGGTAACTGGGATTCGAGGTCTTGCCTGAACCATCGCCAATGCGCTTTGTCTGAGTGTTGCCATAGGAAAAAGGGTGGGGTTTGAAATTATCCTTACAAAAATAGAAATTTAAAGTAAATTTTTACAAATCGGGTCTTTTTTAAGGTGATTTTTCTAAAAATTTATTGTTTTTTAATTTTTTCGCCTCTTTTTGAGCCAAAAATTCGAAAAAATACGTTTTTAATCCGCCCTACTACAAAAATTGCAATAAACATCGAATTGCCTACCTTTGTGTTTGAAATCAGTTCCGCTCCTGCTGTGAAGAAAGTTGCTTTTTATACCCTGGGTTGCAAGCTCAATTTCTCGGAAACGTCGACCATTGCGCGACAGTTTGAGGAAAAGGGCTTCTTGAAAGTTGACTTTCAGGAAAATCCAGACATCTACATCATCAATACCTGTTCGGTAACCGAAAACGCAGACAAGAAGTGTAAGAAATTGGTTCGCGAGGCGAAAAAAATCTCTCCCGACTCCTTTGTAGCAATCATCGGTTGCTACGCGCAGCTGAAGCCTACCGAAATCGCAGAGATTGAAGGCGTAGATGCCGTCCTAGGCGCTGCCGAAAAATTCCGATTGCTCGAATTACTGGATGGCTTTGCGAAGGAACAAGAAACCAAGGTGCTGGCCTCCGAGATCAGCGCAGCCACGAGCTTCGAAACCGCCTTTTCCATCAATGACCGCACCCGAACCTTCTTAAAGGTACAGGACGGCTGCAATTACGGTTGCGCCTTTTGTACCATCCCCCTCGCTCGGGGAAAAAGTCGGAGCTCCAGCATCGCTCAGGTATTGGAAGCAGCCCGTGCCATCGCCGACACGGAAGTAAAGGAAGTGGTCTTAACAGGCGTAAATATTGGGGACTTTGGCATCGTGGATGGCAAGCGTGAAGAACGCTTTGCTGATCTGGTAATGGCCTTGGATGAGGTAGCAGGCATTGACCGCTTCCGCATTTCTTCCATCGAGCCCAACCTACTCACCAACGAGATCATTGAATTTGCATCGCGTTCCAAGCGATTTGTACCCCACTTCCATATCCCGCTCCAATCCGGATCAAATGCAATCCTCCGAAAAATGGGGCGCCGCTACCTTCGCGAACTCTACGAAGATCGGGTGAGTAAAATCAAGACCCTCCTCCCCCAGGCCTGCATCGGCGTGGACGTGATCGTGGGTTTCCCAGGGGAGACGGACGAACTCTTCCTAGAAACCTACAACTTCCTGAACGAGCTGAACATCTCCTACCTACACGTATTTACCTATTCGGAGCGTGCGAATACCCGCGCAGTAGAAATGGAGGGGGTGGTACCCTTGAAAATTCGGAACGAGCGGTCCAAGATGCTTCGCATACTTTCGGAGAAAAAGCGCCGCAAATTTTACGAGGAGAATTTGGGACAGACCTTTACCGTACTTTTTGAGGAGGACATTGAAGACGGCATGATGCATGGATTTACGGAAAACTACATCCGCGTTGCCGCCAAATACGACCCCATGCTGATCAACGAACTGAAGCTTGTGACTTTGGACGAGATCTTGGAGACCGGGAACGTGGGGGTGAGGGAGCCTGCCTACGGCAGATAACCTTTAATAATTTTTTATTCACGCAAAGAGCGCGAAATCGCAAAGAAATTTATCTTTCAATCGGAGGTTAGACAAGCCCTATTAAATCCTTTGCGCCTTATGCGTCTTTGCGCGAAAAATCCTTTTGCTGCCGCAGGCAATACGCAAAAAATCCCCCTTGCCCCCTTAATAAGGGGGAGTCGCATCCCTGAGACTCCCAACCATTAACTAAGGAGTAAAATTTTGGCTCAAAAATATCTCTTTGGAGATCAGCTGGTCTAACTCCCCCTTTCAAAAGGGGGTTAGGGGGATTTTATCCTTTCTTCCCCAACACCATCCCCACTCGACTCGGCAGATACAGCAGCAACTCCTGATTCGCATTTGTAGAATAGCTCAGGCTGCTGTCGATGCGGTCAAAGCCCCCAAATTCAGGCCCATCAGAATGCAAGACCACCTGGTAATCCCCAGCACTAGGCACGGGAATCGCAAAGCCTTCGTAAGAGTCACTAGGATGAAGGGAAAACACAAAAATCAAGTTGCCTCGGGTGTAGGCCAGCACCTTTTTAGTAGGCTCCAAGTACAATTGCTGGGCCGCTCCGCTGGAAAGCAATTGGTGCTGCGTCACCAGCTGGATCATGGCCTTGTCCCAAGCTGCTAGCTGTTGGTACCGCAAGAGCGGATCATCCACCAAGGACCATTGCCGGCGGGCATACTGGTAACTCCAGTCGTTGCCCTCCCGGGGAAAATCCACCCATTCCGGGTGCCCAAACTCATTCCCTATAAAATTCAAATACCCTTCCCCTCCCAGCGTGAGCGTAAGCAGGCGGATCAACTTGTGTAAGGCAATTCCTCGGTCGATGACCAGATTTTGCTCCAAAACAGACATGGAAAAATACATTTCCTTGTCCATCAACCAGAAGGCGAGGCTCTTATCCCCGACCAAGGCCTGATCGTGGCTCTCTGCGTAGGCAATGGATTTTTCTTTGGCAGGCCGGTTGGTCAACTCGTGCCATAAGTCAAACAGGTCCCACTGCTCGTCGGTCTTTTGCTTCAGCGTACGAATCCAGAAGTCCGGAATCCCCATGGCAAACCGAAAATCGAAGCCAATTCCCCCTTCGTCTATCTGGCGACTCAATCCCGGCATACCGCTCACCTCTTCCGCGATCGAAATCGCATCCGGATTCACCGCATGAATCAGCGTATTGGCCAGCTGAAAATAGGTCAGCGCCTCCTCGTCTACACCCGCGTCGAAGTAGCGATCCGCGCTATCAAAAGTGATCAAGCCGTGGTGATGGTACAGCATGGAAGTGGCCCCATCAAAGCGGAAGCCATCGAAGTGAAACTCCTCCATCCAGTAGCGAATGCTGGAGAGCAGAAACTGTTGCACCTCCCACTTGCCGTAGTTGAATAGTTTGGAATCCCAACCCGCATGGTAGCCCCGCTCTCCGGCATGAAAGTAGCCATCTTCGGTGCCGTCAAAGTCGTTCAATCCTTCGTTAATATTTTTTACCGCATGCGAATGCACCAAGTCCATGATGACGGCTATCCCCATGCGGTGAGCGGCATTGATCAAGGATTTGAGTTGCTCCGGTGTCCCAAACCGAGAAGAGGGAGCAAAAAAGTTGGATACGTGGTAGCCAAAGGAACCGTAGTACGGATGCTCCATCACTGCCATGAGCTGAATGGCGGTGTAGCCAGCAGCCTGGATGCGCGGGAGGATGTTTTTTTCAAATTCAAAATAGGTCCCTACCCCCTCTTTTTCCTGCGCCATGCCTACGTGGCATTCGTAGATTAGGGGTATGGAAGCGAATTTTTTTAAAGAGAATTTCTGATCCGTCCAGGAAAATGCCTGTTCCGGGAACCAGAGTTGGCCGGCAAAATCCTTCGTCTCCTCGTCCTGCACCACACGGCGAATGTAGGCTGGAATGCGATCTAGGTCGCTGTTATTGGCACCAATGACCCGAACCTTCAGTTTGCTACCGTGAACAAAAGCCTCTTGGTATTGGGTTTGGGGCAAGAAAATCTCCCAGTCCCCTCGTGAATTTTTGCGTAGCGGGTGGGAAGTACGATTCCAGCCGTTAAAATCCCCGATAAGGTACAAGGCTTGGGCATGGGGTGCCCATTCCCGATAAGTCCAACCCTTACGGATGGGATCAACCTGGATGCCGTAATATTCGTGGCTACTTGCAAATTCTCCGATACTGCCCGCATAGTCGGTAATGGCACTGTATGCCGCTTGGAAACGGGTACGACGCCGCTGGATTACCTCCATATATGGCTGCAACCAGGTTTCCTCGTCCAGAAGTGCGAATGAAGTAGACACAAAAAATTTAGGTTTAGAGATGGGTTGAAATTAGGGAAAAAGGTTGGAAGTAGGAGAAAAATACCGGTCTTCAATATAAAAAATCCCCCCTACCCCCTTAAGTAGGGGGAGTCGCCCGATCTGGACTCCTAACATATACTAGCAACTCAAAAATCCTATTCTATAGATAATATTTGAGAAGCGATAAGATGCGATTCCCCCTTACAAGGGGGCTAGAGCCTGTCCCGCAGAATTGCGGGAGGGATTTCAGGAGGATTTTGAAAAAAATTATT
>JBJOOF010000217.1:0-17162 GCA_046051425.1 Bacteroidota bacterium | reverse complement strand
TATTGGTCGCGTGGCCGAGTGGCTAGGCAGAGGTCTGCAAAACCTCGTACAGCGGTTCGAATCCGCTCGCGACCTCTTCAAAAAACACCCTTACCGGGTGTTTTTTTTTGCTCTAAAACTTTGCTCGCCTTGTAGTATTACTTCCAACTTAGCAAACGACACCAAAAAAAAACGCCAGCAAGCTGGCGTTTTATAATTATAAGTTTTCAGGCTAGCTTATTTCTTGCCTTCCATCTTTTCTTTCAATTCAGCAAGGGCATCGATGTCGCCAAAGGTCGACTTTTCAGCCTGTGCAGGAAGCTCAGTAGCCTCTTCTTTCTTCTTTGCTGGAGCAGCAGCAGCCTTCTTAGGTGCTTTTGCTTCTTCTTTGAACATTGCAGTGTGAGAAAGTACAATTCGCTTGTCGTCCTTAGAGAACTCAGCTACTTTAAAGTCTACTGATTCTCCAACTTCAACCTGAGAACCGTCTTCTTTCTCCAAGTTTTTCACTGTTGCAAAGCCTTCAAGTCCGTAAGGAAGTTCAAGTACTGCACCTTTATCGTTTTTAGAGTTTACGATACACTTGTGTACAGATCCGATAGGGAACAAGGTTTCGAAAGTATCCCATGGGTTCTCTTCCAATTGCTTGTGACCTAGCGCCAATCTTCTGTTTTCTACATCAAGCTCAAGTACAGCTACATCTAGCTCGTCTCCTACTTTTACAAATTCAGATGGATGCTTGATCTTCTTAGTCCAAGACAAGTCAGACACGTGAACCAAACCGTCGATTCCTTCTTCCAACTCAAGGAATAGGCCGAAGTTAGTCAAGTTACGTACCACACCTTTGTGCTTGGTACCTACAGCATACTTAGCAGACATATCGCCCTTAGTCCAAGGATCTTCAGTCAATTGCTTGATGCCCAAAGACATCTTACGCTCGTCCTTATCTAGAGTCAATACCACAGCTTCGATTTCAACACCTACTTTTACAAAGTCAGCAGGGTTTCTCAAGTGCTGAGACCAGCTCATTTCAGATACGTGGATCAAACCTTCCACACCTGGAGCCAACTCCAAGAATGCGCCGTAATCTGCTACGTTTACAATC
Organism: Bacteroidota bacterium; assembly: GCA_046051425.1. Lineage (GTDB taxonomy): Bacteria > Bacteroidota > Bacteroidia > Cytophagales > Cyclobacteriaceae > Algoriphagus. Next base: position 16,078 of record JBJOOF010000217.1, on the reverse strand, counting down.
TTACCTTTTACTCGAGAACCAACCTCTAGGCTAGAAGCCAAGGAATCCCAAGGATGAGCGCTCAATTGCTTCATGCCCAAAGAAATTCTTCGCTTGTCGTCATCGAAGTCAAGTACCACAATCTGAACCTTCTGGTCAAGCTGCAATACTTCTTCTGGATGGTTGATACGACCCCAAGAAATATCGGTGATGTGAAGTAGACCATCTACACCTCCCAAATCGATGAATACACCGAAGTTGGTCATGTTTTTGATCACACCTTCCAATACCTGACCTTTCTCTAGGTTGTTTAGGATCTCTGCTTTTTGCTTCTCTAGATCTTTTTCGATCAATACTTTGTGAGAAACAACTACGTTATCATTCGTGTGGTTGATTTTAACCACCTTAACTTCCATTTTCTTACCTACATAGATATCGAAATCACGGATAGGCTTCACGTCGATTTGAGAACCTGGCAAGAAGGCTTCTACACCGTAGATATCTACGATCAAACCACCCTTGGTTCTTCTCTTCACTAGACCTTCGATTACGCTATCGTTTTCCAAGGCAGCCTCAATGTCATGCCATGCACGAACGATCTTGGCCTTCTTACGGGAAAGGATCAACTGACCCAAAGCGTTTTCTTGCTCTTCGATGAACACATCTACCTCGTCGCCAACTTTGATACCGGCTACGTCTCGGAATTCAGAAAGTGGCACTAGACCATCTGACTTGAAACCGATGTTGATGATGACATCCTTGTCGTTTACTCCTACTACAACTCCTTTGATCACTTCTTTCTCCGTGATCTCACTCAAGGTACCTGCATACATGGCTTCCATTTGAGCGCGTTGCTCCTTAGAATAGCCATCTCCGAACCCTTTCGTGCTGAAATCGTCCCAGTTAAATTCTTTTGTACTAGACATAATAATATGACTCTGATTGACCCGCTTCCCTAGAGTCATGGGGAAGGAGTTTTTGGGTTAAAACTTAGCGATTGGAACTTCCAAATCGCCCCATTCACTCGAATGGACTGCAAAGGTAAGGGTTTTCTTGAATTGGAAATAAATCCAGAAGAAAATTAGTACAGGCCCGAAGCCACGTGTATCTTGGAATTTAATACGATACCGCTTAAAATTGAGTTCAAAAAATAAGCCCCGACACGAAATCGGGGCTTGCAAGCAAAGAGTGAAAGATTTTTTACGAACCCAAATCTAACAAAGAAATTCGAATGCTCAAGTTTTTTCAATGGATCTATACCGCCTACGCAGCACTCCTTTTTTTCGTGCTCATGCTGCTTGTTGGCCTATTTGTCCTTATCCCCTTGCTGATTCATCCGCGCGGAGATATTATTTCCTTTGTATTTATTCGCTTCTGGATAGGCGCCTGGTCTTTTTTGACAGGGGTTCGTTACGAAGTGCATGGACGGGAGCACATTGACCTGAAGCAGTCCTACATCTACATCTTTAACCATCGGTCCAACCTCGATGCGCCCCTGATTCCAATGGTGGTTCCGCATCGGGTACGTGCCATCGGGAAAAAGGAACTTTCCAGAGTTCCAATTTTTGCAACTGTGGTTGGCAAACTGGCCGTATGGGTGGATCGAAGCAATCCCGTATCGAGGCATAAAGGTTTGGAGAAATTGATCGCGCTACTCAAAAAAGGCATTTCCGTCGTCGTCGCACCAGAAGGAACACGAAACAATACGAATCAAACCCTCCTCCCCTTCCAGAAAGGGGCCTTCCGCTTGGCAATTGAAACCCAAACACCCATTCTCATGATGGCTGTCATCGGCGCAGATCACTTGATGAAAAGGGGTTCTTGGCTACTCAAACCAGGAATAATCAGGGTGTATTATTCCAAACCCATCCTACCACCTGCTACCCTATCTAAGGAGGAAGTAGATGAATTTACAGAAAAATGCAGAAACCGCTTGGAGGCGATGATACTCACTCATGAGTAGCCGAAGGTTCTTCCTCAGAGAACACTTCGCGAGTCAGATCTTCAAATACTGAGTAAATTACCAAAAATGTAAAGGGAATGGTAAACAGCAAACCTATACCAGCGAGCAAGAATCCTAGAAGATTGAGCAATACCAAAACTAGCAGCAACCCGAAAAATCGCCACCAATTTCGTGTAATCAATTTTCTACTCCACTCCATAGCGGACCAAGGATCTAGACCCCCAAAAATCCCCATCGGAATTGCAAATAGGTAACTCACCGCCAGGTAAATCCCAGGGATAACCAAAGCAATCAACCCCAAGGCAAGCAGGGTCTGGGTAAGCAGGGAAATAACTGCTACAGGAATCCAAAATCTAAATCCAGCAAAAAAGTCAGGATAGATCACTGTTTCCCCACGACTGATCTTATTGGCAACTAAGTAAAAGCCAGCATACAAAGGTGGAGCGAGCAGCGCACTATACACAATCATGTAAGCTTGCACATAGATGACTACCATCCCTTGAATGGACACAATCAGGAGCATAAATAGGGAAAAGAAAAAAGGATGTGCTTTGTACAATTCCCAGGCCCGCGCAAAAGAAGCTTTGATGTCTACCTGAACAGGTACGGTAAGCAGGCGATCTACTTTCATTTATTTACTAAAGGCTTCCAAAATATCGTGCTTGGTAATGATATGGATGTTGTCCAGTGTATCGCGTACCAAAACAGCCTTTTCTTTTTCAACCATCGATGATAGCACGTCCAAGGTGGAATCCAAGGCTACAAACTTCATAGACCCTTCCATGACTTCAGCCACGGTTGCATCTTTCAAGAGTGGGTTATCAATAATCTTGGCGAGAAGGTTGTTATCTGTCAGACTACCTACCACCTCTTCTCCATCCAACACAGGGATCTGAGAGATGCTTTTTCCATTCATCAAGGCAATTGCCTCTTTGACAGAATCGCTTTTCTTCACCGATAGCAACTGATAGGTTCCACTGCGCTGGGCAATGATATCGCGAGCAGTAGAGTATGTTTTATCTTCCAAAAATCCATGGTTACGCATCCACTCGTCATTGTATACCTTACCCAAGTAACGGGTTCCATGATCTGGAAGAATGATCACAAGTACATCTCCTTCTTTCAAGTGCTCCTTAGCATACTCCAAAGCTCCATGCACCGCAGATCCGCAAGACCAGCCCACAAAAAGACCCTCCTCACGAGCCAAGCGACGCGTCATCACTGCAGCATCCTTGTCCGTTACTTTGATGAAGTGGTCAATCAAGGAAAAGTCCACATTCTTTGGCAGGATATCTTCTCCAATACCCTCAGTCAGGTAAGGATAAATCTCCTTCTCGTCAAAAATGCCCGTTTCCTTATATTTCTTAAATACCGAACCGTAGGTATCCAAACCTACTGTGATCAGGTTGGGGTTTTGCTCTTTCAAATACTTGGCTGTACCACACATGGATCCTCCAGTGCCCACTCCTGCCGCATAGTGGGTAATTCTTCCCTCGGTATCTTTCCAGATTTCCGGCCCAGTCGTCTCGTAGTGCGCTTGCGCATTGGACAAGTTGTCGTACTGGTTGGGGTAAAAAGAATTCGGGATTTCCTTATTTAATCTTCGTGCTACAGAATAGTAGGAACGTGGATCTTCAGGGGTTACATTGGTAGGACATACCACCACCTCAGCGCCTACAGCGCGCAGGATATCAATCTTCTCTTTGGATTGCTTATCCGCCATGGTAAAAATACACTTGTAGCCTTTGGCAACTGCCGCCAATGCCAAGCCCATTCCGGTGTTCCCTGACGTACCTTCGATTAGCGTTCCTCCTGGCTTCAGGACACCAGCTTTCTCTGCATCCTCCACCATCTTGATCGCCATGCGATCCTTCATCGAATTACCAGGATTGAAGTATTCTACCTTAACCAATACCTCTCCTTTGATACCTTTAGAAAGTTTGTTGAGGCGGATCATCGGGGTATTCCCGATCGTTTCGATAATGGAGTTGTAAATCATGGGAGGTTATATTTGGATGCTCAAAAATAAATGAAATTCTTGGGCCATTCCTATCCTATTATCCCTTCGGAAAAATAATTTCTTAGAGACGCAGAGTAAACCAACACTTTCCCTTGGATTGCCTTCTTTACCGGAATCTTACGGTTCCTTGAATTCCAAACGCTTCAAAATATCCAAGGTCACATGCGTTAAAATGGAAGCAACAAGTCCTAGCCCCAAAACAGCCACCCCAAATCCATAACTGAAGCTACCCGTGATCCCCATGACCAATCCTGTAAAAATCAGAGTAGGTACGATTCCGAAAACGAGAATTCCTCCAATCATCAAGGGCTTGATCAGGATTCGGTCCCAGCCCTCATCCAGGCCTACTTGCGGAATCATATTGACCCCAAGTCCAATGACGTAGGAAAAAATCAAGCCCAGCGGGAAAAGTAAGACCAGCCACCAACTGTAGTCCCCAAGTGCTACTGAAGGAATGATCAGAATCAAACCAAAAAGAAGGATTTGGATGAGATCCAACTTGATCATGTTCCAGAACTTCGAAGCCCAGCTTGCAGGAATTAGGATGAACCAAGGTTTTTTGAGATCCCCAATATTTGCTCTTCCGATGCCGGCCATGAAGTAAAAGAAAAGTAAAAAGAAGAGGTAGAAGTAAAGTACCTGAGGAGAAAACCAGTCAAAACGGCCCAAAAAGGAACAAATAATGCCCAATAGGGCCATAATCATCGTGTATAGACCCACCAAAGGATGAAGGTCCTGACGGCTGCTTTGCACGTAATTTCTCCAATAAATGGCCTTGGCACCCAACCCAAATTCAGGAAGTGCCAATTGCTTTTTGGAATTTAGGCTATACGCATCTTCGGTGACTTCCCGCTTCCCTTTTGCCTTTTCCAGACGGTCCTCATTGTTCTGCGTGGCTTCCAACACATCTTCGTAGTAATGCCCTGAAAATTGAATCACCAACTTGACCACTGCAAAATAGGTAAGTCCATACAGCAGTAAGTAGGTGGTGGACAAAACCCAATTGCCATTCAGAAAATAGGCCATCATCCCCCTACTCCAGCCGACCACGGGAAACAAGTCAAACCAAGGCGAGGTAATCCAGGAGAACATCCCCTTCCAAAACACCGGCGCCATAAACCCAGGAATCACAATCAGCAAAGCCAGGAGCACACCAAGCACCAAAACACCCACCCGCAACTGCCCTAAAATCCCAAATCGGGTATGGAGCGTGTAGATCAAAAATCGAAGAGGGAAAATAAGAAAGAAGTACAAAGCAAAGCCCAACAACAAAAATAATCCGCCCAGAAAAGTCAAGTCAAATTCACTGACAAGCTGACCTCCACTGTAGACTAAAAAAATCAAAGATCCGCCCAATGCAGGTAAAATGGAGCGCGCCATGTAGTACATCAAAATATTTTCAGGCTTCACCGGCGCAGGAAATAGCAGGTTTACATCTGCCATCTTAAAGAATGTAATGTTGTTTTTAGTAGCCCGGTACAACTGAAAAATAAAAAAAACCAATGCTAAGACCGTCAAAACACCGATGATATTCTGCTGGGTGACGTCTGCCCCAGCTGCAGCATCCAAATTCATATCCGAGCCTACCCGCTGACTACCAGCAATGCCCTTGGAATACATAAAGACAAAGTACCCCGCTCCGATCCCATAGGGAATTAAGCGAAGTGGGTTTCGGAAAATCAGAAGAAGGTTATTGATGAATATCAAAAAATCCTTTTTCAGGAGTAGGCGAAACTCATTCATCTTTGGTCAATTCTAAAAATAAATCTTCTAAACTAAGACCTGAACCCGTTTCTGCTTGCAGTCTCAAGTTCGCAATAGTATCGTTACCTATGATCTGCCCCTCTTTCATGATCATGATGCGATCGGCAATGGACTCAATCCCCTCAATCATGTGCGTGGAAACTAGGATGGTTTTACCCTGCTCCTTTAAGGTTTTGAATAGATTTTTGGTGTTTTTGATTGCCTTGGGATCCAAGCCAATCATGGGCTCATCAAAAAATAAGAGTTGGGGATCCGAAAGTAAAGCACAGCAAATAGATACTTTCTGACGCATTCCTTTGGAAAGGTCTCTTCCCAGTTTCTTTTGCTTGTCATCTAGCTCATACAACTCCAAAAGCTCCAGTGCTCTCGCCTTCCAATCCCGCACCCCATAGGCTTGAGCAATGAATTGCATGTGCTCCCAAATAGTTAATAAATCGTAGACATAAGGCGTTTCAGGAATGTAACTAAAAAGTTTTTTGGCTTCCACGGATAAGTGGTCGTGGCCTCCAATTTGAATTTCTCCATCCGTTTTGCGAAGCAGACCGACGATGCATTTCATGGTTGTACTTTTCCCTGCTCCATTGGGCCCAAGCAAACCGACCACTTCACCCCCGTCGAGGTGGAAACTGACATCCTTGACAGCTACTTGCTTGTTGTATACTTTGGTGAGTTGCGTGACGGTTAACATATCCTAAATTCAAATGTGGGGTACACCTCTACTGATTGTTTCAATTCAAAAACGAAGTACGACATATTTTGGCTAGCAGAGCAGAAAAGAAACATTCAAAATTAGTTGCATCTTCCCTTTATGCCTAAAGTCAGATCATTTTTTAACGTTTTTTGGTATCCTTTTTGTAAATGTATGATGGATCCATTCTTTGAGATCAACTAAACCAATTACAAACCCAAATCGCTATGAAAAAACTTACTGCAGTCCTCGTTCTTCTTTTTCTGGTTCAACTAAGTTATGCTCAACAAAAAGGCCGATTTCGATTTTCTACAGATTTCGGAGTAGCCATGCCAAAAGATGGGGGTATTGGAGCATTGGTTAACCTTGAGCCTCAATTCCTCTTACGAGACAACTTGGCTTTCGGGATGCGATTGGGAGTAGCCGGACTTGCCAAAGATGTCACCTATTTCAACATGCAAAAACAATACCGAGGTGAGGTAGCAGGAAATGTGTCGGTCGCTGGGACGCTCACCCAATTTTTTAACACAGGCAAATCCAATGTGGCTCCCTATTTGGGCGCTGGGCTGGGCTATTACGCATTGAGCGCCATTGAAATTGATCAGTCCTACACCGCTCCTGCAGAGATTGGCAACCTAGAAGCGAATTTTGCTTGGGCACCACTAGTGCGTGCTGGAGTTGAGTTACGAAAGTTTAGAATGGGCGTCGAATACAATTTTGTACCCAATCGGAACCTTCAAAATCTGAGTGGTGCTTTTATAGGAGAAGCCATCAACCATTACGCGGGTTTCACGCTAGGATTTACAGTGGGTGGAGGAAGATGGCAACAGCCTAACTTTTAAATCCCACCCCCTCTGTCCTTAAGGGGAAATTCGTCCGCAAATCAACTTACCCCTTGGCTCCCGCCAAAAGGTATAAGACCGCCATGCGGACGGCAACCCCATTTTCTACCTGATCCAAGATGATGGAGTGTGCAGAATCAGCCGCATCCGAACTCAGTTCCACCCCTCGATTGATGGGACCTGGGTGCATGACTACAATTTCTTTGTTTAGCCCATCCAGCATCTTCTTGTTGATCCCGTAGTACAAGGAATACTCCCGAAGGCTTGGAAAATACTTGATTTGCTGGCGTTCCAACTGAATTCGGAGTACGTTGGCTACATCACACCAGTCCAAGATTTTGTGAAGGTCTAGTTCCACCTTCACTCCTAGGCTTTCGATGTACTTAGGAATCAAGGTCACTGGCCCGCAGACGCGCACCTCTGCCCCTAGTTTTTGCAAACAAAAAATATTGGAGAGCGCCACTCTCGAGTGGAGAATGTCTCCGATGATGGCTATTTTTTTACCTGTCAAATCCCCCAATTTCTCCTGCATGGAAAAGGCATCCAAGAGAGCTTGGGTAGGATGCTCATGCGTGCCATCTCCAGCATTGACCACGTTGGCAGGTACATTTTTAGAGAGAAAATGAGGTGCTCCAGGACTGGCATGGCGCATGACTACCATGTCCACTTTCATGGCCAGAATATTATTGACCGTATCGACTAGGGTTTCCCCTTTTTTAACCGAACTATTGGAGGAAGAGAAATTCACCACATCGGCACTCAGACGCTTTTCGGCCAATTCAAAGGAAAGGCGGGTGCGGGTAGAGTTTTCAAAGAAGATATTGGCAATGGTAATGTCTCGCAAGGAAGGAACCTTCTTGATGGGACGGTTGATGATTTCCTTGAAATTGACTGCTGTTTCGAGCACAAGTCGGATGTCCGCTTCGCTGAGTTCTTTGATACCTAAGAGGTGCCTGGTGCTGAGTTGAGACATTGTTAGCTAGTTACTTTCTCTGTAATCCAAATGGCATCTGCAGGATTTCCCTGAGCTACCCACTCTACCACTACATACTGGCTATCCAGCGTATTTACTTTTACTCCATAGTAATCCGGTAGGATCGGATAATCTCGGGTGAGTCTTCGATCTACCAATACCATCAATTCTACTTTCTGAGGTCTGCCAAATGCGATCATCGCATCCATAGCGGCACGAACCGACCTGCCCTTGTATAGCACATCGTCGATGAGGACTACTTTTTTGCCCTCCACCAAAAAATCGATCTTTGTCTCGTTGGCCTTGAGCGGGAAATCCCGGCGTCGAAAATCATCGCGATGGAAGGTGGCGTCCAAGTAGCCGGAAGGAACTGTAATCCCAGAAATCTCATTTACCAGAGCCACAATCTTATCGAGCAACAGGGTTCCTCGAGGCTGTAATCCCAAAAAAACGGTATTCTCGAAATCGTCATGATTTTCAATGAGTTGGTAGCAGAACCGCTTCAGGATGATGTCAATCTGCTGCTGATCGAGGACGAGCCGTTTTTGCATGGGTCAAATTTGCGGTAAATATAGAAAATAATCTAGTCAGCGTCTTCATTTGGCACGTACAAATCCCCGTCCAGCAAAAGTTTGTGGATAAAAAATACTTCCCGCACCCCTTCCTTTCCCTCGGAATCAGTAGATCGGATTTTTTGAATCCCTGAAACTAAAAAATAAGGGCCATACCAATGGAGCAGTCGCAGGGATGACTGATCCGTGTACTGTATCTCTCCTTGAGTGGGATCCAGTTCCAGTTGAACAGATTCATTTTCGAGTACCTTTTCTCCTTTTCTAAAATAATTGAATTTGATCCTGTCGTTGATTAGGTAGAGGTGAAACACATCATCCCCTTGCGCCGAAATCTCAGCAAAGGGTTCCGGATAGGTGGTATTGACATCCTCATACCGTGCAGAATTATCCCAAAGAACCTGCCCTGATTTCGCTACTTCAATAAAATGTGCAGATCGGTAAGTGTATTCCGTTACCAGGGTGTACGTTTGAACAGGTCCAGTTAAGGAATTGTAAGGATCCATGTAGTAGGGAATGTAACCCATGCGGCTTGCGCGATCGTAGCGGTAGCGCTGAGAGGCCAAAGAGGGTGCTACAGTCCCAGCACCACGTGAACTAGAAACTGAAAATTGATCGAAATAGATCAAATACCTATCCTCGAATTCCTTGACATCCCGAATGGCATATCCATTTCGAAGGGAAGGCTTATTCCCTTTTTCAAGTTGTTCCGCTAGGCTTTCTTCTTGTTTTATCCGCTGTTTTTCAGGCAGGTACTTGTAAAAATTAGGAAAATCCGCCAGGGTATATAGTCCTATGTTTTGCTCTCCAAATTCATTGATCTGTGCTAAGTACATCCCTTTGTAGGAATTTCGCACCTCCTTACCAAAAGCCCCAATAAGCGTTTGCCCGTACCCCTCGCCAGCTAGCAGCAGGCCGTCGAGCGGCTCTTCATCTGGTTCTCCCAAGGGCTCCAATTTGAGTTCACGAAGTAGGGTTCCCTGCAAATCAAAGGTGAGAACAAGCGTCTCCTGCGATTTGAATGGACCTCTTCGACGAATTACTACCTCCAAGGCTTGAATTTCTGGGAGCTTCAGTATCTGAACCACATGGGTTTCGTTGCCATAGATTCCTTGCACCGTTTGAACGGTTTTGTCTTCCAAGGAAAAAATCTGCACTGCAGGACGGGTATCTGAAATCCCCATGAAAATTGCTTTTTGGTCCAAAACCAAAAACTCCACCAAGTCCATAGGAAGCAGATTGGCGGCATCGTGCTCTACTCCTACTTGGGTATCCAGGTCTAGGTGCAACACATATTTTTCAGCGGCAGCGGTTTCTCCTTTGGCAAACAATACATACAGATTATTCCCATCCGTATCGTAGCCAATCATATCAAAACCCTTCCTCATCTTGACCTCCACCAGCCTTTGGGATTCAAGTTGCTCGGAGGTAAGGTAATATTCAAAAACGCGGTCCGCATCCAAGCTACGAGGCTGAATAGTTCGAAAAGCCACGAGACCGTTTGGAATCCGCATCAATTCAAAAATAGGGTCATAGGTCTGTGTAGGAACCTCCAGCCGCTCCTTGAACTGCAGTTGCGCCGCAGCAGGCAAAGCCACAAGGGCTAGAAAAAGAAAAAGTAGAATTCGCATCAGGAACTTAATTTACAGGTCAAGGTGTAGGCTTCCTCGCTGAGGGAATGAACCGATAGACGGGACTGCTTCAGTAAAGAAATCCCTGCTAATTCGGGTTCTGCCTGCATTTGGTGTAAGGTCAAGGGAGTTGCCAAGGGGCGAACAGCTTTCAGTTTGACCGCCACCCAAGCTGGATCCTGAGGGTCAGGAAAGGCCTCTTGGCTTACTTGGGCAAGTCCTACAACCGATTTTTCTCCACCAGAATGGTACAGCAGCACGAAATCACCTTGCTTCATTTGATTCAAGTTATTTCTTGCTTGAAAATTGCGCACCCCATCCCAGGTATCTTCCCCTTTGCTTTCCAAATCTTTCCAAGAATAGGTACTGGGCTCAGTTTTTACGATCCAATAGGACATGCTTGTTCTTTTTCCGGTTCAAACTTTAGAATTAAACTGCTTGAAATTAGTACGTCTTTCAGGGAAGTTAGTTCTCAGGCGTTTAAATTGAAACTATATTTGGCAACAATTGTGTTGGAAACCTGCAAAAAACTAAATTTTTGGACCACAAGGCTATTTTAAACCGACTGAAGCTGTGCATTCAGCTCCTTGAACTTCACGATGAAAATCCCTTCAAAATCAGGAGTTACCAAGGAGGATTGAATGCCTTGGAGCGTCTAGAAGGAGATTTGATGGAAATGAGCGAGCAGGAACTGGCGCAGGTTCCTGGAATCGGAAAAAGCATCCTTGAGGCCATTCAATCCCTCAAAAGCAGCGGGAGCTTTTCCACGCTCGACGCACTGCTGGAGCAAACTCCCACAGGCGTCTTGGAGATCCTGCAAGTGAAAGGCCTGGGTCCTAAAAAAGTGCAGGTGTTGTGGAAGGAGCTTGGGCTTACCTCCACACACGAACTCATGGAAGCCTGCCAAAGTGGGAAAGTAGCCCAAACGAAGGGCTTTGGGGAGAAAACACAAGAAACCATCATTCAAAGCCTACTTTTCAAGGCTTCCACTTCCGGAAAATGGTTGTATGCCGATATCGAAGAGACCATCGATTCCTTGGCCATTCAACTCCAACAACAACTTCCTGGAGCACAGGTGCGGGTAGTGGGTGATTTTGCCCGTCGCCTCGAAATTATTTCTGAGGGTGAATACCTGGTGGCAGCGGCAGACCTTCACACGATTAAGTCCAGCTTGACGCAACTGGCAGGCATCACTTGGAATAAGGTCAATTCGGGACCCATGACCTGGAGAGGAAAGTTGGAAGAGACAGAGCTGCAACTCGTTATTCACTTTTGCAAACTTGAGGAATTGGCTTCCAAGGAATTGCTTTTCGTGGCCTCCAAAGCACACCTCAGCAGCTGGGTCAACGAGCAGGAAACAGTGGGAGAACTGATTCGAAAATCAAAATTTGAAAGCGAAGCGGATTTTTTTCAACAAAATAACCTGCAGTTTATCCCTCGGGAAATGCGGGAAGGCATGGGCGAGATGGAGTTGGCCAAGGCAGGCACGCTTCCTGTCTTGCTTGAAAACAGCGATCTAAAAGGAATCTTACACAACCACTCTACTTACAGCGACGGCAAGCACAGTTTGCGGCAGATGGCCGAACATTGCAAAGCACTGGGCTACGACTACCTAGGCATTTCGGACCACAGCCGCACGGCAAGCTATGCAGGCGGGCTAGAAATTGAAAAGGTAGCCAAGCAGCATGCAGAAATCGATGCCCTCAATCAAGAATTAGCACCTTTCCGAATCTTCAAAGGCATCGAATCGGACATCCTCCCCGACGGGAGTTTGGACTACCCGACTGAAGTCTTGCAGAGCTTTGATTTCATTGTTTCTTCTGTTCACTCGGTACTCAACATGGACCTCAAGCGTGCCACAGACCGATTGCTTACTGCGATACACAACCCCTATACCACGATTTTGGGACATCCTACGGGAAGGCTATTGCTTCGAAGAGAAGGCTATCCCATTGACCACAAGGCCATCATCGACGCCTGTGCCGAAAAGCAAGTGGTGATCGAAATCAACGCCAATCCTTGGAGATTGGACCTGGACTGGAGATGGGTTCGCTATGCGATGGAGCAAGGAGTCATGCTCGCCATTAACCCTGATGCGCATGAGATGGATGGCTTTGCCGACATGCAATATGGAGTATGGACCGGCCGAAAAGGAGGTCTTACCAAGGAACTCACCCTCAATGCACTTTCTGGAAAGGAGCTGGCCAGCTATTTTGAAGGTCGGAAAGCAAAAATCTAAGTAATCCCCGAATGAACTCGAATTGATCTCGTTTGGGGATCTTTCTTTACCTTTGCCCAATATACTTACGCTATGAAATGGTCCTCCCTACCCGAACCCGTTCTGTTGCAGCGTGCATTCCTTTTTGGAATTACGGGCATTTTACTAGGCACGCTATCCATACTCAATACCAGGCTACAGGTTCTTGATGCCCCCATGGGTCCCTTGAATGGCGTGAGTTTGTTGCTCCAGTTTTTTGGTTTGGGATTGGCAGTGATCGTTTTGCGCCGACCGAAAGTTGCCGTAGAGTTTAAGGAAAAGTCTCAACTGATGATACTTATCCTGGCTGTGGCTCTCCTGTTTTTTATTTTTTCGCTCTAATTCATTCAACCACAGCCCTTTTTCTTTCGTATCTTTTAGTCAGGAAAAAGAAAAATAGAAAACTTTTCTCCCTCCCTGCAACCTTTCCTTTGCTTCGTGCATCTACCTTTTTGAAAGTTAAACCAAATGCAATTACCTCCCCATTTCTCCGCTGAGGAAGAACTGATCGCGGGATGTCTATCTGGAAACAGGCAGGCCCAGCGACAGCTCTACGAGACCTACTCCCGGAGATTTAGGACGATATGCATGCGGTACCTCAAAGATCAAGAACAAGCGGAGGATGTGATGATCCAAAGCTTCATGAAAATCTTTGAAAAACTTTCCCAATTCCAAGGAAAAGGGAGTTTTGAGGGATGGATGAAACGGATTGTGGTCACGCAAGCACTGATGACCATTCGAAGCAATCGCCACCTTGCACTTTCAGTTTCTTTGGAGGAGGCAACGGACAATTTGGAGTCTACAGCAGAACTTACCCAGCTGGAGGCAGCAGAATTGATGGATTTGGTACAAAGCCTACCCTTAGGCTACCGAACCGTCTTCAACCTATTTGCGATTGAAGGGTATTCGCACCAAGAAATCGGAGAGCTCCTCGGAATCACGGAAAGCACCTCCAAATCCCAACTCAACCGCGCTCGAAGCGTGCTAAAAGAAAAAATTACGAGTCTTCAACTCCAACCCAAAATTACGCATGGCTAAATCAGACGAAGAATTGGATCGGGTTTTTAGAGAAAAACTCGAAAATCACGAAGCCTCCCCTAGCACAGCGGCATGGGACAAGCTGGAAGCCCAATTGGATGCGGCGAAACAACCGAAGAAAAGTTCCTGGTGGGCGATCGCTGCAGCAATGCCCTTGCTGCTAGGACTTGGGTACTTGATCTGGTCTCAAGCACCTCAAACAGAACAAGAAAATTCGGTTGCAGCTATTGAAGAGGTACTGGAAGTCCCTCTTGTACCGCAATCAACTCAAGAAGCAGAAACGGTAGTATCCGAAGAAGCCCAATACCAGAACTCCTTAACTGATATAGCTACCCCTAGTTCAAGTAAACCAGTTCTAAAATCGAGCCTTCCTCAGGAAAATTCAAAAGCGGTCAATTTGGAAAATGTGGTGGCTGAAACAGTTACTTTTCCAAGTTTGCGAGCGGTAGAAGAAGTAACAGTTAATTACGCTACCGAGTCTAAAACCTTGCTAAATCCTGAGCCTATTCGGATCACCACAACACCAAATAGCTCACAACCCACCTTGACGGATGTGGAAGACCTAGACGGATACCGAATTCGAATTTTCTCCGATGGATTAAAAAAAGAAGAAGCCCCCAACAAAAACTTGATCACGGAACTTGGAAAAACGGTCGGTCAGGTGGAAGGTCTCCTCGACAAACTAGATGAGGGATTTGTAGAGATCCAAGATAAAAAAGATCGCCTCTTTTCTTCCCTAACGAGCAGAAAAACCCCTTCAATCGAAAAACAATAAAACTAAACCAAGTATATACAAACAGCAGAACCCATGAAAAAATTAGTGCTCCTACTCGCTTTTTTAGGATGTGCATTCCTGGCTGAGGCCAAGACCAATCCTGAAACAACCCTGAAAACTAGCATCCCAACAGTTAAGGACTCTGTAGTCATTGAGTTTGGTAAGGCAGGAAGAATCGTAATTATGGTTGAATCCCTAGCCGATTTCGAGAAACTGAAGGGAATGAATATCAACCAAATCATCGCTGAGCTCGGCGTTCAAGAGAACAAGGCTACCGGCGAAGTCACCCTTGTGGAACTTCATAAAAAGGACGGCTCCGTAACGGAGGTAGTTCGTGTACTTGAAAATGGCCCTGAAACTGAAGTTCGCGTTGGAAGAATGCGCGTCTTAGTAGACGAATCAGGCCTGAATACCAAGGTAAAAATCCAAACCGATCAAAAAGAGAAAAAAGATCCTGGTTTGAAAACTGATTTTAATATCGATTTGGGTATCAACAACTTTATCAAGGACAAAACCTTCCCTACATCCGACCAGCCCTATGCGGCGAAGGGATGGGGAAGTTGGAATGTAGGTTTGAATTGGGTAGCCTCTCAGCGTCTTGCCAAAGGATTTCATTGGAACTTTGGTTTAGGTTTTCAGTGGTACAATTTCAAGTTTGAAAACCGAGATTTCCAAGCTGTACGTGGCCAAGATCAAATTTCCTTTGTGGAGCGCACCGATGTAACGGGTGTGAAGAGCAAGTTATCGGCTTCCTACCTCACGGCCATGACCTTACTAAAGGTGAATTTGGGCAAAACTGAAGAAGGTGTCTCCTTAGCAGCGGGTCCTTATGTAGGCTATCGCTTGGGAGGTAGATCCAAATTCGTGTACGAGGAACCAGGCAGTTCCACAGATCGCATCGAAAAGGTAAATACCGGTCTTTACTTGGAAAACCTCCGCTATGGATTCCGAGGAGAAGTGGGCGTCGGCAAGAACATTACCTTTTTCAGTACCTACGATTTGAACGAACTCTTCCAAGAAGGAAAAGGACCCTCCTTGAATCCGATCACTTTTGGCATCAAACTTTTAAATAACTAACCGAATTTTTATGAAAAACTACACCTACGCAAGTCTACTTGCCTTGCTCCTACTGGCCTCCACGTCTTGGGTTGCGGCCCAAAATGTAGTGGTCAACACCACTAAAAAATACCCCAACATCAAACAGATCGAAGTTGAAAGCGGCTGGCTAGATGTAAGTTACCAGGGAGGAGAAGGAACGGAAGTATCCGTGGAAGCCTATTTGGAATCCAATATCGCGGACCAAGACATCGTCTTTGTGACGCTGGGAGATGTCCTAAAAATCAGTTACAAGTATGGCACTGGCAAATACAATTGGAACAGTAAAAACAAAGGCTATATCAAAATCACGGGGCCAGTAGCGCTGGCCCTTGAAGTAAGTGGCACCTCCGGGAATATCGGTATACAAAACCTTGAATCGAAACTGACCACGTTGCAGCTTACCTCAGGCAATGTAGCGGCTGCACAGATTAAAGGAAACCTTACCCTAACTGCCACCTCGGGCACACTTATAGCAAAAGAA
>JBJOOF010000216.1:0-14437 GCA_046051425.1 Bacteroidota bacterium | reverse complement strand
CGATGCCACCATAGAGGTTGTATACACGGGTAAATCCTTCTTTTTGGAGCGTTTTACCTATTTCTTCGGATCGAGCGCCCACGGTGCAGTAAATGAGCACTGGCTTATTCTTATCCAGTTTGGCTACCGATTTTAAAGTGAAGGTCTCGTGACCCACCCAGATCGCATTTTGCAAGTGACTGACTTCATGTTCTGTCTTTTCACGCGCATCGAGTACTTGATAGGTAGATAGATTGGTGACTTGAGCAGGCTTGACCACAGGAAAACTGGAATCATATAAAGTTTTGAGCAAGGCTTGATAAGGCAAGGACTGCCCAAAGGAATTTTCTGCCCCTAGATAGAGGAAGAGGAATAAAAATAGGATTCGGATTAAACTCATAGCTACAGCTTTCAAGTTAAACTCATTTGAATCAATGAAGTTCTAACTAGGCGTAAAAATCCGAAAGACGCGCCAATCCTTTCTTATCTTTCAAAAGAATTTTTTTTCCTTCCAACTCAATCAACCCATCTTTTTTGAATTCGGAAAGCAATCGGATCACTGATTCGGTAGCGGTACCCACCATACCGGCTAATTCTTCTCGAGTGAGCAAAAGATCGATTCGTTGGTAACCTCCCCCATCCACACCATAAGTATTGGCTAGCTGCAATAGTAAAAAAGCAAGCCGCTCCCGGATACTTTTTTGTGACGCGTCTGTTAGTTTTTCTTCCATAACCCCAAGTTCATGGCAAAGCTGCTTGGTAATTCGTTTAAAAAAATCTGGATTTTTCATCATTGAACTCAGAAATGCTTCACGAGGAATGAAGCAAATTTTGGCATTCTCAATAATCATCGCCGAATTCGTGTAATTCTCTTCCCCTAAAAGAGCTGAATAGCCCAAAAAATCTCCCTGTTTGGCAAGATATAAAATTTGCTCCTTTCCATTAGAAGCGGTCTTGTACACCTTGATCACTCCTGCGTTCACACAAAAAATCCCCAGTGGCTTGGTGCCTTCATAATAAAGAATTTGTCCTCTTCGATGGGGAGTTAGATTTTTGGCTTCAGAGATAGCACAGAGTTGGGTTTCCGGAAGTGCAGAAAAAAGAGAATGCTTTCGTGAACCGCAAAGATCGCAGGGTAGAGTTGAAATTGTAGCTTGCATAGATATACTCTTTCTAAAAAAATTTTAGAAAAGTTAAAAAAAATCGAACATAAATGCAATTTAAATTATTATCCTGGAACAGGAGGCAAGCTTTTTTGCTGCACAAATTTCCCTTCTTCCTCCAGGTAACCCATAAAAACATGTCTTTTCCCATTACTGAGTGCAATGAATGGACATTTCAGGGTTTGATTGTACGCTATCGCCTGAGAAAGTACTTTTTGGTTGATCTCAACCTCGGGGCCTTTGCATTCAATTAAAAAGTAGGGAAGACCCTGTCGATCAAAAACCAATAAATCGGTTCTTTTTTGCAATCCATTGTAGACCAAGCCTCTTTCACTAGTTACCAAGCCTTTCGGAAAACTTTGGTGTTCAATAAGAAATCGGATCCAATGTTGGCGCACCCATTCCTCTGGCGTAAGTACCAAATGCTTTTTGCGCAAAAAATCGAAAATAAATACCTGATCTTCCTTTTTGAGAAGTTGGGGTTCGAAAGCAGGTAAATTGAGTTCAGGTAAGGAAATCACAGGGAAAAGAGTTGGTTCCCACTGCAAATTATGGCTTTTTTAACTAGAATTCTAGTTACTTCTTTCCTGCCTCAGCTTCCTTCACCTCAAATTCTAGGTAGGGTCCAATTTTGTTTACCCAATCTGCTTTAAAAATCTTAACCTTCAACAAGTCATCCAATTGAAGGTAAGGACCATGTTGCAAGCGATAAGCCACCAAAACCTTCGCTTCTTGATAGCTAATGTAGGGATGCTTCGCCAGTTCCTCCACCGGAACAGTGTTGATCTCAATTCGCCGCGGTGCCACCCAGTCAAAATCAAAATACTCCCAAATGACCGGTATGGTCTCCGGCTTAAGTCCAAAGACTTCATTCAGTTGGTCCACTTTTATAAATCCTCCTAAATTTTCCCTATGCTTGATGATTCTACCCGCAGTCAAGGCTCCGATGCCTGGTACAATTTGCAATATCACGGAATCTGCTTCGGAAAAAGGCAAGCGCTGAATCCGATCGGATACTTTGGCCGAATGCGAACGCCTCAAGGTATCTTCAGGGTTGAAAGTAGGCAAGGGAGATACAAGCAATTGGACTCCTGCTCGTTCCAAACTGTCCACTTGATTTAGGTAATGTTGATAGAGTTTTTCCGCATTTCGATCCTTTGCCCAAGCAATAACCTGAGAAGCCCCTACCAAGAAGAGCAAACAGGGGATCACGAGTAAAAAACCTCGGGATTCCTTGGCAGAAAAACCAAGGTGTGTTTTTAACCAAAAAAATAGCCTTTGACGCATGAACTAAAGATTAAAAAGTAGAATCCAATGAATTTAAGCGGTTTAAACTTCCTATCCAAAGAGAGGAGCAAGACAACTAGTTAATTTTTTATTTAGATTGATTTTAAATTAGAGAAGTCTTGATTGAAAGAAACTTTTGAGGGAGCTTCTTCTGTTAAATTTGTGGGCTTAGTAAGTTGTGATGCAGACCAAATTTCGAGTAGTCAGTTTATCTCATAAAAGTGCACCTGTTCACATTCGGGAATTAATTTCCTTGGATGAGTCAGCTATTCAACGCTTGCTTCTCAAGCTCAAGGAGTTTTTTAGTGTCACCGATGCCTTGGTACTCTCGACCTGCAACCGTACCGAAATCTATTACAGTCATGATTCGGATCTAAGTGTGGATTTGGTCAAGTTGATCGGTATCGAACGCGGACTTTCTGATGCAATTTCCTACCTAGATTATTTTCAAATATTGAACGAAGAAAAGGAAGCGGTAAGCCACCTTTTCCGAGTTTCCATGGGACTTGAAGCTCAAGTCGTAGGCGATATTCAAATTTCCAATCAAGTCAAAAGAGCCTACCAGGCTGCTGCTGACTTGGAATTGGCCGGACCATTCTTGCATCGCTTGATGCATACCATATTCTTTACCAACAAACGTGTGGTGCAGGAAACTGCTTTTCGAGATGGAGCAGCCTCTCTTTCTTATGCCACCATTGAATTGATCGAGAGCCTTACTCAGAATATTTTTCAGCCCCGCGTTTTGGTAATTGGCTTAGGTGAGATTGGTGAAGATGTAGCCAAAAACATGGTACATCTCCCTACCGCCCAAATCAAAATCACAAATAGAACCCTTTCCAAAGCAGAAGAAATTGGGGTGCCGTTAGGATTTGAGGTAATCCCGTTTGAATCCTGCCTTGCCGCCATGGAAGAAGCAGATGTGGTGGTTTGCTCGGTGCGCATGCAAGATCCTTTCATCACCAAACCACTCGTTGAATCCTTTAATATCCCAAGTTTTAAGGTTTTCATTGACCTCTCCGTCCCTAGAAGCATAGAAACTTCCCTGGAAGAACTTGCCGGAGTAGTCCTTTACAACGTGGACAATATTCGAAGCAAAGCCACAGCTGCCCTACAAAATCGATTGGACTCCATCCCTTCAGTGGAAGCAATTCTGGAAGAAAGCATCGAAGAGTTTGGGGCTTGGCAAAAAGAAATGGTAGTATCCCCTACCATTCAAAAATTAAAGCAGTCCCTAGAGCAGATCCGCCAGGAAGAGCTGGGCAGGTATTTGAAAAATGTAGAAGAAAAAGAATTTGTGCTCATCGATAAAATTACGAAGAGCATGATGCAAAAAATCCTCAAGGTGCCTGTAGTACAATTGAGAGCTGCCTGCCAACGTAATGAAGCTGCAGAAATGATTGAATTGATCACCGACCTTTTTGACTTAGAAAAGTCAAAAAATGAAAAATAAATTAGGTGGGTAGTAAATCCCTTTTTTTTTTATCAGCTTATCATCCACTTATTTACTTATCCAAGCCATGAGAAATCTGTTTTACATTGTATTAGCAAGTTTTCCATTCTTGGCCTCCCCTAGCTTGGGTCAATCCTGGGAAGTATACGACTTTGGCGGCAGCCTACAAACTCGCGCAGTCTATAAAGAAATCAACCTTTTGGGGGAATCTGTAATAACAGGGAAAAATGCAGAAGGTCTATACCTTTTATCGCCTGATTTGCGCCCTGTGGTAGATCTTTTAGGACAAGAAGTCTTCCAATACCTCAAACCTTGGATTTTGGTTAAAGGACCAAAAGGTATAGGCGCATTTCACGAATACGGACAGCTTGCCCTCCCTTTGGAATACGATGAGATCAGCACGTTTACCAATCGCCTCTTGGCGAGAAAGGGTACGGACTTTTGGATCTATGAAAAATCGACAGGGAAAACAAAATGGTTAGGCGCAGCCGAAGAAGCCAAGCTCACGAGAAATGGACAGGTAATTTTGAAAAACCAGGGAAGCTACTATTTACCCCTTTCTTCAAATCCTGAAAAGCCATTTGAACTCTTGATAGAAAATCAAGGAAATTTCCTTCTTGCCAAAGAGGCGACTGGATTTGGCTTAATCAATCAATTTGGAGATTATGTATTGGACCCGGTCCTTGACCAATTGGAACCTACTCAGGGAGACAATTACTTTGGATTTGACGAAAACCAATACCTACTCATCCGCGGATTTGAGGCTAGCGCACAGGTTCGTTACAATTCTTACCATAAAATCACCAAAGAAGGTGATTTGCTACTCGAATTTATCCATGGAAAATTACGGCGAGTCCTTCAAGAAGAAGGCATCTTGCTAGATGCGGTAGGAATGGAAGCAGTTAAATTAATAAGCCCCAATGCGATTAATATCCGATTCAGAGAAAATAAGTTGGGCCTTCATGGGAAGGAAGGGTGGCTAGTGGCTCCCAATTCAGATGCAGAGTGGATTGGTGATGGCAATGAAGGACTTTTCCCAGCGCTTAAAAATGGCAAGTATGGTTATTTGAATAAGGAAGCAAAATGGGTCATTCCCCCAAGTTTCCTAGAGGTGGGTGCATTTTCAGAAAAAATAAGCAGTTACCGAAATGCTGCAAACTGGGGAACAATAAATTCCGACGGCAAAATCCTTTCAGAAGCGAAATGGGAGAAAATTACTGAATTCTCAGGGGGGCTAGCTATTGCTAAGTTAGCTGGAAAAGACCACCTAATCTACCCATCGGGTGAATTGGCTTACCCAGAGGGGTTGGATAAAATTTTAAGATTGAAAGAGGGTTTCTACTTGGTAGAAAACAATTCAAAAACAGGTCTTCTCAATTCACTCGGAAAGCCTCTTCTTCCCATCGCTTTTGATCAAATTCAAGTAGAAAATAAAGATTTTTTCCTAGTGGTAAAAGATGGACTTTCGGGAGTTATGAGGGCCAATGGCGATGTGTTTCTACCTCTCAACTATTCCCAAGTTGCCATTGACTGGAACGAACAAAAAGTATTTGTAAAAAATCAAGAACAGGCTATTGAGAAAACAGAAGTTAGTCCAACTTCTACAACTCAAGGAAAAAGAAAAAAGGGAGATTAAACTCCCTTTTTTCTTTTCATTTAGGACTTCAACGGTCCTGAATCTTTGGATTCCTTACCAGAGTTGGCAATGGAATCTCGCATTGCGGTATCTGACTTTACATTTTCCATTTTGTAGTAATCCATCACTCCCAACTGTCCGGAACGGAAAGCCTCGGCGATGGCTTTAGGAATCTCTGCTTCTGCCTCAATTACTTTTGCTCGCATTTCCACATTTCTCGCTTTCATTTCCTGCTCCAAGGCCACTGCCATGGCTCTACGCTCCTCTGCTCTAGCCTCTGCCACCTTCAAGTCGGCTGAAGCTTGATCTATTTGGAGTTTAGCCCCAATGTTAGCCCCTACATCAATGTCTGCAATATCAATGGATAGAATTTCAAAGGCTGTGCCTGCGTCAAGGCCTCTGGATAAGACCAGCTTAGATATTTTGTCAGGATTCTCCAACACAGACTTGTGATTTAAAGAAGAACCAATAGAAGTCACGATACCCTCACCTACTCGAGCCAAAATAGTTTCCTCACCAGCACCACCGACAAGCTGCGCAATATTTGCACGAACAGTTACTCGAGCTTTTGCTACCAACTGAATCCCGTCTGCTGCTACCGCAGCCACGTTAGGCGTATTGATTACCTTAGGATTTACTGAGATCTGTACTGCTTCAAATACATCACGTCCCGCTAAGTCAATCGCAGTGGCCTGCTTAAAACTTAGGACAATATTGGCTTTTTCAGCAGAAATCAATGCTCGAATGACGGTGGGGACATTTCCTCCAGCCAAAAAGTGTGTTTCTAAATCATTGGTAGTCAATTGAAGCCCCGCTTTAGTTGCCGTAATCATCGCATTGACAATTAGGCTCGGTGGCACTTTTCGAATTCGCATCCCAATCAATTCCCCGATTCCAACGCGGACATTTGAAAATTGAGCTGTAATCCAAAGATTAACAGGAACAAAATATAAGAAAATAAAAAGTAGGATAATCCCTGCAAAGGCAGCGATTAGAACGAATAAAGAACTGTCTTCAAACATAGGTTATTAGTTTACACTGATTTTATTGTTTTCAATTTTTGTAATCGTCACTGGGGTATTGACCTCAATAAACCCAGATTCGGACTTCACTTCCACCCAAATTTCATTGAAAGAAGCCTTGCCATATGGTTTGATATCGGAAACAGCCAGGCCTTTCATTCCTACTTCCAAACCGTCTGTTCTGCCATCAAAAGCTCCACCCGACTGGGTAGATTTGAGTGAAAGTTTCTTCCAGACGCCGGAACTAAATCCGTACCAAACTGCCGCAAAATTAATGATCAAGGCCAGCCCTGTGATCCAAAGGGCTTCCGAATACTCGAAATTAAGAAAAGCAAATACCAGCCCCGCCAAACTCACCAAAAAACCAAAAATTCCTACCACAGTGGTCCCAGGAATGAATAGAATTTCAATCAAAAGTAGAATTAAGCCAATGACTAGCAGGGTACTAAGAACTAGAATTTCCATAAGGAGCAAAGTGAACTGGCTCTAATCTACAAGAATCTACGGAATACTTTATTTAAAAGAAAAAAAACCCGAAAAATCCGGGTTCAATTCAAGTCTTAAAAGATCAATAAGCTTTCGCAAAGAGCACCCTCCCCAGGGAAGGCTTCCCGCTATACACACAGGTACCAGTCTCCTGAACCTGATCCAAAGGAATGCATCGAATGGTCGCTTTGGTAAGTTCTTTGATTTTGTCCTCCGTTTCTGGTGTTCCATCCCAGTGTGCCGACAGAAAGCCAGCTTTTTCCTCCAACACCAACTTAAACTCATCCCAACTATTGACCTCGGTGGTATTATCCTTTCTAAAGTCAAAAGCTTTTTGATAAATACCTTCTTGAATTTCATCCAAAAGCCCGCCGATTTTTTCAGCAATTGGCATTTCCTCCCACTGGAAGGATTCTTTGGTGAGTGTATCTCGTCTCGCTAGCTCCAAGGTCTTGTTTTCCAAATCTCTAGGTCCTAGTGCGATCCGAACAGGCACCCCTTTTAATTCGTATTCAGCAAACTTCCATCCTGGCTTTTGGGTATCTCGATCGTCGTATTTTACACTGATGCCTGCTTTCCGAAGGTCTGTCATAATTTCTCTGGCCTTTACAGAAATCAAGGCCAACTCTTCTTCCCCACGGTAAATAGGTACAATGACCACTTGGAAAGGAGCCAATTTAGGAGGCAATACCAAACCATTGTCATCGGAGTGAGCCATAATCAAGGCGCCCATCAAACGTGTACTTACACCCCAAGAAGTTCCCCATACATATTCCAGTCCTCCTTCTTTGGTGGCAAACTTCACTTCAAAAGCTTTCGCAAAATTCTGACCCAAAAAGTGAGAAGTCCCAGCTTGAAGTGCCTTCCCATCCTGCATCAAAGCCTCGATACACAAGGTGTCATCCGCACCAGCAAATCGCTCATTCGCAGTTTTTCTCCCCTTCACTACAGGCAAGGCCATAAACTCTTCTGCAAATTGTGCATAGACATTCATCATCTGCACCGTCTCAGCCATGGCTTCCTCAGAAGTAGCATGGGCAGTATGTCCTTCCTGCCACAAAAATTCGGTAGTTCTCAAGAACAATCGGGTCCGCATCTCCCAGCGCACCACATTGGCCCACTGATTCACCAACAAAGGCAAGTCACGGTAGGATTGAATCCAGTTTTTGTAGGTACTCCAAATGACCGTTTCAGAAGTAGGGCGAACAATGAGTTCCTCTTCCAATTTTGCTTCTGGATCCACAATCACCCCTGAACCATCTTCCGCATTTTTCAAACGGTAGTGGGTCACTACAGCACATTCTTTGGCAAAGCCTTCCACATGGCTCGCTTCCTTACTTAAAAAAGATTTGGGAATAAATAGCGGAAAATAAGCGTTGGTATGCCCAGTTTCTTTAAACATTCGGTCCAATTCGGCTTGCATTTTTTCCCAGATGGAATAGCCATAAGGCTTGATGACCATGCATCCTCTAACCGGAGAATTTTCTGCCAAATCCGCTCGTTTAACCAATTCATTGTACCACAGGGAATAATCTTCGCTGCGTTTTGGAAGTCCTTTACTCATTTACTTGTTGTATAGAAAGAAAAGTGTTTATTTTGATCAAAAGGAAGTACAAATATAACCCAAAAAGTACAACCTCTGCTTGGTCATTCCGTATAACCAAGCATAAATCTACTTCACCCATGAAGAAACTAGCTTTTATTTCCGCCTCTGCACTACTGTGCACCTCGGTCTTGGTTTCCTGCACTTCAAACAAAATGGCAGTGAACACCTTTGACGACAACTTGTATTTCATGTCGGCAGACGTGAAAAAAGCAACGGAAAATGCAGTTGCTAATAACCAGCCTGCTACGTTTCAAAACCTAGCTAATTCAACTGTGGTCCCACAGGAGAATTTTAGCTCTAAAAACGTCAATCCCGACTACCTTGCTCGCTATGGACAGTTGAACACCTCTTCTGGTCAAGACGTAGTCTATTTTGAGGAAAACCAAGGTTCTGTAACTGGGGCAACTCCCAATATTGATATCTACAACAGTTACACTATTTCCAATCTCAATTCTGGATGGGGCAACACTGCCTTCAACTACGGATTTAGTCCTTTTGGAATGGGAATGTCTCCTTACGGAATGGGAATGATGGGCTTTAGTCCTTTTGGAATGGGCATGTATGATCCATTCTGGAGCCCAGGGTGGAGACCCGGATTCAATATGGGTTTAAGCTTTGGCATGGGAAGACCATTTTATAACCCATTTAATCCTTACATGGGATATGGAGGCTTTTATGACCCATTCTTTGGCAGCAATGCTTGGGGTTCTCCTTGGGGATGGAATAGACCGATCTATACTACCGGCCCTATTATTATCCTCCCAGGTAACGAAAACCCAGACAGACGTGTGGTGTATGGCGCTAGACCAAGCCGTGGTGCATCCATGAGTAATGGTGGCGGTGGTGTGGTGGAGTCCATAGGAACTCCAAACACTGCAAGATCCCAAGCTAGAGAAAATGTAGCGAATTCATCAGGTGCATCTCCAAGAAGATTGGATTCTCCAGAGTCTCCTCGCTCTGCTACTCGCGATTTCAGCACTTCACAAAACGATTACTACTCTTCTGGAAGAAGTCGTGTAGAATCGACTACTAGAAATGTGAATTCAGCAGCAACAGACAGAGGTGCCGTGTCTACAAGCAGAAATGCAAGTCAGTCGGCAAGACCTTCTGTTACACCAAGTAGCACTGGCAGAGGATATAATTCTTCTCCTAGCAGAAGCACTTACAATACCGAACCTGATCGCACTACTAGCAGTCCATCTTACAATAGATCATCAGGAGCAAATACAGGTACTCGATCCACCTCTTCTTATGGAAGAAGTGAGTCTTCTGGATACAATACTGGAAATACGCCAAGTAGATCCAATACTAATTCTTCCAACTTTAGTGCTCCAAGCAGATCAAGCGCTGGTGAAAGCTTTAGCGCACCTAGTAGAAGTTCAAGTGGATCCTCAGGTAGCTCAAGCTCAGGAGGATCCAGAGGAAGGGGGAATTAATTCCCCTTTTTTTTTGGATAATTTATCCGAAAACACCCACTACTTCGTTACTAATCCAACTTAACCCTTTTCTACATGAGGTTACTTACATCATTTCTCTGCCTTAGCCTGTTCACCACAGGTGCAGCAGTAGCTCAAAGCGGCTATTTTGAAGACGCCTATCGATTTAGTAAAACAACCCCGGCTGGCTCTGCACGAATTGTGGCCGTTGGAGGTACGCAATGGTCTCTCGGCGGTGATGTGTCCAACCTAGCCGGTAACCCTGCAGGTCTAGGCTTCTTTAGGTCCTCTGAAGTGAGCCTTAGTTTAGGTTATGACCTTTGGTCTGCAGATGCTAGCTATTTGGATCAGTCTAAATCGTACCGCACCTCAGACTTTTCACTCCCCAACCTAAGCTTCGTGGGTGCAAATCCAAAGGGGCCTCTAGAAAATGGAGCATTTAAAGGAGGGGCTTGGGGCTTTAGTATCCAACGAATCGCAAATTTTTCAAATGAGTTCGGCTTCTATTCCGACAAATTAGGAAGTAGCTCCATCATTGATTTTTATTTGGGAGAAGCCACAGGGGTTCCTGAAAGCCAAATTGAAAACCGTGGGCTTACCGGACTTGCCTATCAAACCTACCAAATCAATCCTATTGCCGTGGATGCCAATGGTAAACCCATTACCAATCCCAATACCTACGACTCTTTCGTTTTGGGTTTCCCATTCCAGGATGAAAACGTTAGGCAAAAGGGAAATGCAAGCCAGATTAACTTTGGATACGGAGCTAACTTTCATCACAAATTATTCCTCGGAGCAAGCCTAGGCATACGCTCCCTAGAATTCTCCTCAAAAAAAGAGTACAATGAGGAATTTGGAGACCAGCCTTTGATTAATTCCTCCTTGTATGAAAGTTTATTTATCAACGGAACGGGAGTTAACCTCAATCTTGGATTGATCTACAAACCCATCGATTACGTGAACCTGGGCTTTGTACTTCAAACCCCCACTTGGTTTGCCATGAATGAAGAGTATGACGCAAGCATGACGGCTACGTACGACAACTACTTTTTTGCTCAGGAAAATAAGACCTTGGTTAAAGAGACAGCTGTTTCTGATGTCATCTTGAGTAATTATGGGCTCTATACTCCCTTTAAAGTAGGCGGGGGTGCCACGGTGTTTTTAGGGAAATATGGATTTATTTCTGCGGATGTGGATTGGGTAGATTATAGCTCGTCCCGAATAAACTCTTCCGACTTCAATGAGGGTCCTGACAACCAGGTGATTCAAAACCTTTACAGCAGCACAGTCAATTACCGATTTGGAGCTGAAGCAAAATTGAAAAATTGGAGAGTTCGGGGGGGATATGCCCATCAAGGGGACCCCTTTCTAAATAACTCAGGTTTTGACCAAAGCACGCAGCAACTTTCTGGGGGTATTGGAGTACAATTTGATGCGCTACGGGTAGATTTTTCTTTAGTCAATCAAAATTATAACTCCCTGTATCGCAGCTACAAAGTACTAGACAACAATGGGGTTAATTACGGTCCCTTGACCGAAATAAAAAATTCAATTACCTCAGCGGTAGTTACGGTCGGCTTTAACTTTTAAGCCTAGAAATCAATTCGACCAATAAGAGCTCAGCGGAAAAGTCCTCTCCGCTGAGCTTTATTTTTGCTTGGTTGTAAAAATATTCTCGCGTTACCAATAAAGACTTGAGTTTTAAAGTAATCTCCCCTTGATCTAAACCCTGAAATAAAGGTCTTTGCTGTGCCTTTGAAGTTTGCAGACGACGCGAAATAGATCCCAAAGGCACATCCAAATAGACCGAAATCCCTTGGGAATTAATCAGGTCCATGTTGTCATTGAAACAAGGGGTACCCCCGCCTGAAGCCAAAATGTAGGCTCGATCCTGTTTCAAGGTATCTTGAAGCACCAAAGATTCCCATTCCCTAAAAGTGCCTTCTCCATGAATCGAGAAAATATCTGAGATCTTTAGTTGGTAACGCTCTTCAATCAATTGGTCTAGATCCAAAAATGGAAAGTCCAACTCTTTGGCAAGTTGCTTACCAAAGGTGCTTTTCCCCGAACCGGGTAATCCTACCAATACAACTTTGAGCTGCTTATTCATCAAAACAAGTCAAGCACCTCTAACGCTTCTGGGGTATTGTTGTGATGGTATTTGCCCACCACTACCCCATCTTTCAACAGCATAATTCCTGGATTGGCGCGCATGATCGTTTTCACGACCGTAGCATCCGCCTGTAAGCCCTTGATCTTCCATCCATTCTTTGCAATGACCGCATCAATCTCCTCCTGGGTCGCTGCAGCCATAAAAATGAGTTCAACAGGTGCTTTTTCAAGTGAAGCGAAAAGCTGGGTCAACTCCGCGAGATTAGCATCACTCATCTTAGTCAAGTTGCTACTTAACAAAAGCACTTTATTCCCTTGAAACAAGTATTCAGCTTGATCCCCTTCCGCATTCCAGGCTGCGAAATCAGAAATTTTGGGTAAGGCTTCAGGATTATTGAGCGTCATCTCCACAAACTCATAGCTTTCGTCTGTAGGGTACTGATCCAAGTAGACAAGCTCTCCTCCCTTTTTCATGACATAGGTATACACCAAAGGTGCAGAAGGCTGCATGTTTACAGGAATGCTAACGCCAATTTTGTAGGCCCTGAAGTCAATGAAAGGCAAATTCCGAATCGCATACACGGCCAATCCAAGCGAAAGCACCAAACTTACTCCAGCAGTATAGGTCGCCCATTTCGGTGTTTTCTTCGGAAGGTCCTTTCTGAAAATGAACAAGAAGGAGATCAATACCAACAAAATAATGTCTTTGTAGAAGGACTCCCAGGGAGTTAACTTGATGGCATCTCCAAAACATCCACAATCCGTCACCTTATTGAAATAGGCCGAATAAAAGGTCAAAAAGGTGAAAAAGAGAATCATGCTGGCCAATGCCCAAACCGTCTCCTTGAGTCGTACCCCGATCAAGAGCATAATCCCCAATACCACCTCAGATACCACCAAAAACACGGCTAATGGTAACGCATAGGGCTTTAACAGGTGAAAAAAGGAGGCAATGTCATTGGAGAACACATCAAAATACTCTTCCAACTTGATGGCAGTACCCACTGGGTCATTGATTTTGATCAAGCCAGAGAACACAAATAGACCTCCCACCATCAGGCGAAGAATCCAGAAAAACACCTGCTTATTCATGGTATCCTAATTTAATGAGACAAAAGACTGCGTAATTGATCATGTCCTGGTAATTGGCTTCAATCCCCTCAGACACCAAGGTGTTTCCTTGATTGTCTTCGATTTGTTTGACACGAAATAGTTTCATGAGGACAATGTCCGTCATGGAACTAACACGCATGTCTCGCCAAGCTTCTCCATAATCGTGATTCTTATTTTCAAGTAGTCCCTTGGTGGCAGCAGTCCAGTGGTCATAAAGTGGCTCGAGCTCATCAAAGGGAATTTCCATTCGCTCATCATCCGCAAGGGAAATTTGGATTAAGGCAATCAGGCAGTAGTTGATGATCC
The DNA here is from genome assembly GCA_046051425.1 of Bacteroidota bacterium. GTDB lineage: Bacteria > Bacteroidota > Bacteroidia > Cytophagales > Cyclobacteriaceae > Algoriphagus. The sequence continues at coordinate 841 of JBJOOF010000216.1, read as the reverse complement.
CTACAAACTCATCTACAATGGGGTCATTAACTTTTTGATTTCCCTTTTCCTGAATGGATCGCACCCGTTGGGCCTTAATGAAAATTTGGTCTGTGAGGGAAGGCAATCTCAAGACTCTCCAAGCTGTTCCATAATCAATGGTTTTCTTACGGAACAATTCTTTACATCGGGCGATTACTTCCTTATATTCGTTGCTAGTCTGCGTCTCCACACTACTGGATTTAATATTTGCTGGATCAACTATGAATTCTTCTTCCGAAGATAAATTATTTCCCCAAAAATATACATTTCAAATCAAGGGATGCCTATACTCTTTGAATAAACCCAAAGTAATGGGGATCCTTAACCTCACGCCGGATTCTTTTTTTGAAGGCAGTCGGGTTCCTACAGACAAAAAGTCGGTACTGGAGGAAGCTGAGAAAAAAATTACGGAAGGAGCGGATTTTTTAGATTTAGGTGGATACAGTACAAGACCAGGAGCTACGGACATTTCCATTGAAGAGGAAATTGCTCGGGTAATACCTGCAATTTCTGAAATCAAAAAAAACTTTCCTGATACCCTACTCTCTGTTGACACCTTTCGTTCGCAAGTTGCCAAAGCGGCAATTGAGGCAGGAGCTGAGGTCGTTAATGACATTTCAGCAGGGAGTCTGGACCCGGAAATGCTTCCCTTGGTAGCAAAACTTGGTGTACCTTACATTGCCATGCATCTAAAAGGAACTCCTCAGACCATGCACCAGGAGACAAACTATTCAGACCTTATTCCAGATGTTTTGGCTTATTTTTCTGAAAAAGTTAAACAATTCAGTAAACTTGGCATTAAAGATGTAATTATTGATCC
>JBJOOF010000215.1:0-3730 GCA_046051425.1 Bacteroidota bacterium | reverse complement strand
ATTTTTGAACACGAGAACAAAAGTTTGAAAACTAATTTGAATGGGCTGTTCACCTTTGCACTGAATCTAATCAAGAAACGAAGTATTCTAATTGTAATTTCTGACTTTATTGATCAGGATTACGAGCGCTCCTTTCGAGCTCTTGCCGAGCGGCACGATGTGGTGGCGATCCAATTGACAGATCCTCGGGAAGCAGCCTTGCCTACCTTGGGGATTGTGCCCATCTTTGATAAGGAACGTGGGAGAACTACTTGGATAAATACTGCTTTTGGAAGCTTTTCTAAAAAAATTGCAGAAACCTTTACCAGTGAACGAGCCCATTTGAAGGAAATTTGCAAAAAAAATCAAATCAATTACCTAGCTATCGATTCCAGACAAGACATTGTGATTCCGTTGATTGATTTATTTAAATACCGAAATAAACGAATGAAACGTGGGTAGAATCCTTCTTTTTCTTTTTCTGCTAGCTGTTTCGATTCCCATTTCTGCACAACAAGTGCAGGTGAAGGGCTATTTCACCAAGGATTCCGCTCAATTGGGTGAGCGAGTTGGCTATGTGCTCAAGGCAAGCTATCCCCAAGCCGCTCAACTCCTATTCCCAGACTCCACTTATGACTTCTCACCTTTTGTCTTTTTGGAGAAAAAAACATTTGTTTCAGCTACTACAGAAAGCATTACACAAGATAGTGCTGTGTATTTTCTTTCCAATTTTTCACTAGAGCCCTCTTCCTATCTGGCTTTGCCCGTATTTGAACTCAATCGATACGATAGCATCACACATTATACGACAGACGCTGAACTCAAATTGAAGCTCAATTTGGATTCCATACCCGAGCAATTGCAATTCAAGGAGAATAACGTCTATCAAACTTTGGACAAACCCTTCAACTGGTTTGTTTTTAGTGCTATTATTGGAGGGATTGTTCTCTTTTTCGGCATTCTCTTCTTTGTTTTTGCCGAACGGATCAAGCGCCTTTTCCGAAAGAATAGAGAAAAGCTTCGCTGGATTCAGTTTGAAAGAAAATGGAAAAAACTATCCGACTCCCTTCAGCAAAACCCCAATCAAGCTCTTGCTGATGAGGTAGTTGGGCTTTGGAAAGGATACCTAGAGCACCTTCGAGCACAACCTATCCAAGAATGGACTTCAAGCGAAATCGCTACAGCCTTGGACGATAAAGAAGTATTCAAAGCCTTGCGGAGCATAGATATGATCATTTATGCAGGAGCTGAAAGAGATACAAGTGCTGCTACCACCTATCTTTTAGAAGTAGCCAAAGCCAATTACCGAACTACCTTAAACCAAATCACCCATGAGAGAGGCACTCGCTGAGTTTTTTTCTTGGTCTTGGTTTTTGCCTGAGACCTTCCAATCCTACGAATGGGAAAATCCATTGCTCCTGAATTTGCTGTGGTTGATTCCTTTGTTGGTCTTGATTCGAAAGTTTATCAAGTTCCTCAAGAAGCCTGTTCTTGAACTCTCCTTACCGAAGCGCGTCGCCAAGGCCAATCCTTGGACCTATCTGCGGCTCGTTCCCACGGGCTTTTTCTTCCTCTTTCTGATTTTTGTGGTACTCGCCTTGGCCAGACCGCAACGAAGCAATGAACGGGTGGAACAATACACCGAAGGGATTGATATTTTGTTGGTGATGGATATTTCTGAATCCATGGACCTCCAAGACTTTAGTCCCAACCGCTTGGAAGCTGCTAAAAAAACAGCAGTAGATTTTATTAACGGACGATTTGGGGATCGAATTGGGATGGTGGTATTCTCAGGCGAAGCCTATTCACTCTCTCCATTAACCAACGATTACGAACTGCTCACCAGTCTGATTCAGGAGATTAATTTTTCCATGATTGCAGCCAAGGGAACAGCAATCGGATCTGCAATTGCAGCAGGTACTAATCGAATGAAAGACAGTGAATCTCCTTCCAAGGTCATGATTCTTTTGTCTGATGGTGAAAGCAATGCAGGAAATGTTGACCCTATTTTTGCTGCACAGCTCGCCACAGCATTTGATATAAAAATCTATACCATAGCAGTAGGAAAAGATGGAATGGTCCCTTACGGAACAGATTTCTTTGGCAGGCCCCAGATGGTAGAGAGTTACCTGGACGAAAGCACGCTGCGTGAGATTTCGACTATTGGAGGTGGACAGTTTTTCAGAGCCTCTGATGGAAAGGCATTGAACCAAATTTTCGAACAGATTGACACCTTGGAAAAAACGGAAATCCTAGAAAACCGATACAAGGAAACTGCTGATTTTTACAGAATCTACCTATTCTGGGGAATGTTATTTTTTGTTATTTGGATGGCCTTGAAGAGCAGTTTCTTCAACAACTTCTTACTCGACTAGTTCGAGATTCCGTTCTTTTTGCCACTCTGAAAGGCGAGGATCCATCACTGCAAACCAAAGTGGAGGAACGCATGCCAAAAGAATCATAGCTGAATAGCCAGCAGGCAATTGGGGACTATCCTCATTGTGATCCAATACTTGATAGCGTTTGTGGGCAGATGCATGGTGATCGGAATGGCGCTGCAACTGAAACAGGAGGAAATTACTCACCAATTGAGAGGCATTCCAAGAATGTAGAGGAGTTACTTTTTCATATTGTCCTGAGGGCAAACGCTTCCGTTGCATTCCATAATGCTCCAAGTAGTTCACTAGCTCTAAAAGTGAAAATCCTAAAATACTTTGAATAAAGAAGAAGACAGGCACCTCCCAAACGAGTCTTTCCCCTAGGTAGGAGAACAAGCCAAAAAAGAAGGTCACGAATACCAAAGGTAGGACTTGAAACCAAATCATTTGATTGGAAAGTGACCAGAAGCCTAGTCCTTTTTTTTGGAGTCGTTCTTTTTCTAGGTGCCAGGAACTGAGGTACCCTTGGGTTACAGACCGCCACCAAAAAGTATAGAATCCTTCTCCCTTGCGGCTTGTGGCTGGATCTTCTGCTGTAGCTACACGTACATGATGTCCGCGGTTGTGTTCAATAAAAAAGTGCATGTAGCAAACCTTCATCAAAAGAATTTTGGAATAGGTTTGTTCGATTTTCTCATTGCGATGGCCCAACTCGTGTGCTACAGTAATTCCAATTCCTCCTGTTATCAAGGCCATCCCAGAGGAAAAAGCCATCCAAGAAATCCAAGTTAAATCCTGGGTACTTACCCAACAAAAACCCCAAATGAGCACTGCTAATTGCACATATACCCATATAAATGTAATCAGCTTGTAAAATTGAGCTTTGGTCACTTCGCTTACCTCTGATGCTGGCACATTGACAGTATCCTTTTGAATCAGATAATCCATCAAGGGGACGAGCAGAAACACAAAACAATGAATCATCCATTGAAACGGCCCTCCCCAATACATTCCCAAAATGAGCAGCGTTGGCAGAATGAGTGCACTAAAAAAACCAATCTTTTTCATGAGACTTATGAAAGTTTCTACCCAGAAAAGGTAAGGATAAGTGGCTTCAGAAGCAAGAACCGAGAGGCAAGAGACAAGACTTCATTGTACAAAGTACCAGGTATAAAGTAGAACCAGAATCACAGCTCCATACTTGGTACTTAGTACTTCGTACTTTGTTCAGATCCCGTATTTCGTATTTCGCCTGCCTACCGCAGGCAGGTATTTCGTATTCCTTATTAAAACAAAAAGCCCTTCGAAGTGAATCGAAGGGCTTGAATAATGTGGCGGCGACCTACTCTCCCGGGTGTAACCCCAGTACCATC
>JBJOOF010000214.1:0-13785 GCA_046051425.1 Bacteroidota bacterium | reverse complement strand
GCGACTATGAAAAAATGGTCCAAAACATGATCTATGGCAAGGCTCCAAGTTTTGCAGAAATAATCCATGCAGTACATGCCCTGCAAACTGCCTTAGCTTTCCCTACAAATTCTCCTTGATCCAGTCCACGGGCGTGATCCCGTGGACGGCCTTGAAGGCTGCAATGAAGGTGGACTTGCTTTTGAAGTCGGCAAAGTTGGTGCTGCTACCATCTAGGATAGGGAGCATTTGAGCGCTGTGGTGGAATGTATTTTTCCTAGATTTGGATCATCAACCAAGTCTGGTTTACCTCCATGTCATTTTCCCTTTTTCCGAATGCCTTCCTGCCCAAGCCGAGGATACTTCGTGCTCTGGTATGGATTGCATTTGCTGTTGCCTTAGGATTCTCCTGCACCCCAGAGGAGGCCCTGCCCAAGCAGACGGATTTGGAAATTCCTCCAGTGCCAAAAGGCCCCATCCGCCCCTTTCAGGTGGAAGCAGGAAGTCTGCACTACCAGGGCCTCCCCGTTACCTACAAGGGAGTCAATGCCATGCAGACTTTCGGTCTCGTGGATCAAACAAAAATGACGGAATGGAAGGTGGAGATTGTTCGGGAATTTATCGGAAACCTCCGGGAGCAACCCATCCAAGGAGCAGCGCTGCAGGCCAGTGATGGCAAGTGGTACCATTCCTTGCAGAAAATAGTCGACCAAAACCGCGCCCACAACCGGATCACCATCCTTGCCCCTTTGGCTGGGTAGACGAAGCGGGCAAGCAAACGCTCTTTACAGGCCTCAATCCATCGGCACAACCCTTCTATGCCGCCTACCGCAGTAAAATGCAATCCATCGCCGAGCAGTTTAAAAATCAGCCCGACGTCTGGCTGGAGGTGTGGAACGAACCTTACTCTTGGAATAACCAGCAGGGCTATACCCATGGGCTTTGGCTCAAAGACATGGCCGACATGGTGGACAACCTCCGTCGGGTGGAGGGCTTTCAAAACATCATCCTTGTGCCCAGCAATGAGCAAGGGCAGTCGGAAGGGGCGGTGATTGCCAAAGGAGCAGAGCTCCTTGCTGGACGCTACAACCTGCTCTTTGACCTGCACGCCTACGAGAAGTGGCTTCAAAATACGAGTGAAGCGCAACTGATATCCCGACTGCAGGCCTTGAAAAAGGCCAATTTTGCGGTGGTCATTGGTGAAGTGGGGGTGTATAATGCGGGCAATGACCTGGATCCATCCGCTTTTTTAGCTGCCGTGAAGCAGACAGATGTGTCAGTGATGGGTTGGCTCTGGAACCAGGATTCTTCCTATAAAAATGCCCTCCTTACCAATGAAGGACTTCCCAACGCCACGGCTGCGAATGCCTATTGGGGGAAAAGATTTCAAGATTTTTTAACTAAGTAGCTCGCCTCGTACCTCTAGTTTACCCCAATTTCAGCCAGGTTTTTCATTAGTATCCGAAGTAACTACCTCAAGGTGGGGGCTTCGCCTAGCGGACTAGCAGATCCGTTTTGACCAGGGGAAGCGGAAAAAATCAGGTCGCTAGGACTTGAAAATCCGATTCATCAACACCCACTTCTCTCCATCTTTTGCCCAGGGCAAGGGCTTTTGGAATTTCCACATCAAGGCTTCCCATTCGGCGATCTTTGGATTTCCTTGGTCGAAAATGGCCTTCGTTTCAAAGTTGAAATCATCATCCGTTTCCAAAATCATAAACATACGGTTGCCCGTCCGGAAAATCTCGATGTTTAAGATTCCCGCATCGATATCGTGCTGGGTTACCTCCGGCCAAGCATTTCCTGGAGCATGGTGAGTTTCGTATTCCTGAATCATTGCCTCATCCTCAATTAGATCCAAGGCCAAACAGAATTTTTGCATCGTTATCTTTTAAAATAATGGGTAAACGCCTGAATGGTTTGTGCCGCCGCCGCATCCGAATCTGGCCATGGAAAAGCCTCCGCGGAGACATAACCAGAATAGCCAATGTCCTGCAAAGCCTTCGCCACGGAATTCATTTCTGTATGGCCAAAGCCAATGGGTCGACGGTTGCTATCCGCAAAATGAACATGCCGAATCCACCGCGCATTTTTTCGAATCGACGCAGCCAAATCCTCTTCCTCAATGTTCATGTGAAATAAATCGGCCAATAAACCTACTCCAGTGATCTCCTCGGCTTCCAAAAATGCTGCTGCATCCTCCAGCCGATTAAATAAGTTGGTCTCATACCGATTCAAGGGTTCATAAATCAACTCCATCCCCAACGATATAGCTAATGCCCCCAATTCTTTCAAGGAGCCAGCTAAATCCCTCAAAGACGCTGCTCGATCCAAGCCTGCATTCCCTTGCATCGATCCGATGATGGCCGGCGCTTCAAACTGCGCCCCGAAACGCATCATGTCTGCGATAAAATGAACCGATTTTTGCCGAATTTCTAGATCAGCATCCGTCAGCGTCAGGCCATGGATTACCTTGCCTGCACCTGTGCCGACCGCGGAAATGCGCATCGAATGAGCCTCCAAACAGGCCTTCAATTCGGAAGCGTCCACCGCTTGAGCTGAAGCTGTAAATAGCTCCACGGCATCAAATTTCAATTCCGCCGCTTTTTGAATAGCTGCCTTTAAATCATGCCAATAGATCCATGGCCCCTGTTTGATTTCGGGCACCAAGGCTAGGGTCACACTCGACTTAATCATCCGCTTCTGCGTCTAAGTCAACGATAATTTTGACAGTTCCCTGTGCATTTTCTGACCAGGCGACCAAGGCAGCTCCAGATTCAGACAAGGGGACCACCCGACTGATTACCTCCTTCACCGGAAATTTTCCCGCTTCCAAATAAGCAATTACCTCTGGAAATTCATCGGTGCAGTTTCGCGAACCTAAAATTTCAATTTCCTTCCGCACAAAAATTCCCGTATTGAATTCCACCGCCTTCTTGGCATATCCAATACAGACCACGCGGCCCGTGTAGGCCACCGCCTCTACGGCTGCTCGATAGGTAATGTGGCTGCCAACTGCCTCAATGACCACATCTGGGCCATCGCCTTGCGTGATGCGAGCCAAGCCCTCCTCCAAGGATTCCTCACTCGTATTGATGGTATGCGCAACGCCTATTTTCCGGGCTATGGCCAGTTTGGTTTCATCCAAATCCAAGGCAATCACCTCCGCCCCTCGATTCACGGCCGAAGCAATCGCTCCCATCCCCACAATCCCACATCCAATCACCGCTACCCGATCCTTTGCCGTCACTCGACCCCGAGCTGCCGCATGGAATCCCACCGTGAGCGGCTCCACCAATGCCAATTCCGTCAAGGACAGCTTTTCAGAGGGATACACATCCGTGTAGGGCACGGTGATGTACCGCGTCATGCCTCCTGGTCGGCGCACGCCCATGGTTTTGTTGTCCTGGCAAGCATTTCTACGCCCTTTTCTGCAGGAGATGCAGGTTCCGCAATTTAAGTAGGGATACACAGTGACTTGCTGACCTATCCGAAATCCAGCAGGAACTTCGGAGCCGATTTCGGCGATGGAGGCCCCAATCTCATGTCCCAGGATGCTTGGGTATTCCTGCAACTCAAAGAGTCCTTTGAATCCATTCAAATCCCCACCACAAAAACCCACCTTGCTAATTTTTAAAAGCAATTGATCCTTCGCCACCACTGGCTTCGGAATATCCTTGACTTCAGTTTGGCCGATGGCCGTTAGAAATAATGCCTTCATAGTTATTTTCTTAAATCGTTTTCCGGTAATCCTTCGTACCACATTGTATTTTTAATTGGAGCCACCACCTTCGCAATATCCTCCAATAGGCCATCCGGCATCTTCAAATCGAAGGCCCGCAGATTCCGTTGGACTACCTCTCGATCACTCATGCCCACTAGGGTGGTGGCAATTGCCTGTTGATCCATCGCAAATCGCATTGCCACGTCGCTCAAGGTAACCTGGTAGTCCTGACACAGGGCCAATAGCGGGGCTTGAATCGCCTTCACCTCCGCAGGGGCATTATGCCAAGCGGGTATCTGGGCATCCGAAAGAATGCGCTGGACCAAGGGTGCCGCATTCATCAAACCAAAGCCCTTTTCTTTTGACAGGGGTACCAATTCCTCCAAAATTTCATCCTGAATCAAGTTGTAGTGCGCCCAAGAAAGGACGGTATCAAACTCATTTTCTCGAGCCAAAGAGGCCAAATACCGCACTGGCAAGCCTGTCAAGCCGATGTATCGTGCTTTGCCGGAGGCCTTGATGTGCTGTATGGCGGGGATGGCTTCTTCGATAATTTGTCGGCGAGGGACAAATTCGATATCGTGCAACTGAAATAGGTCCACATAATCCGTTTGCAAACGCTCCAAGGACTCATCGATGCTTTTCAAAATCCGTTCGTAGGAAAAATCAAAATCGCGCAGTCCATAGCGCCCGCATTTGGTGGCCAAGTATATTTCCTTTCGCTTGCCTTTTAAGGCCCGACCCAAGCGCGTTTCTGCCAAGGTTTCTCCATAAAAAGGTGCCACATCAAAAAAATTCACCCCCCGTTCAATGGCGAGGTGCACCGAAGCCATTCCTTCCTTTTCGTCACAAACCTCAAAAACGTCTCCTAAGGGGGAGGCCCCAAATCCTAGAATTGACACGTGCATGTCCGTATTGCCCAGTTTGCGGTAATCCATGAAGTAATCGGTTTTGATTAGCTTTAAATATAAGGAAAATTGATAATGGTCCACAGTCGAAGTTGACAGACCACGGATCACAGTACAATATACCAAGTACCCTGCCTGCGGCAGGCAGGCAAGTACGAAGTATGGAATCTAAGCCAAGTTAGACCACGACTCGGCTGTGGACCGTGGTCTGTTAGCCGCTGGCAAATTATCCGCCCTTCAATGGAGCCACTCGCATAATTGCGGATAATCCCGTAGATTAATGTGTTGAATCATTTTCAAAACCCCTAATTCAAATCCAATGATACGTTTGTTTTCCGTGCTGCTGCTCCTGTTCCTGAATCTGACTACTGGGAATACCCAAACCTTAAAAACCAATTGGACAGATCAGGTGAATCCTGCAAACCCATTGCCTGAATACCCAAGACCGCAACTGGTTCGGAATTCCTGGCAAAACCTGAATGGGAAATGGGATTATGCGATTTTGCCCAAGGGAACATCTCCAGAGGGGGCCTTTCAAGGCAAGATCACCGTTCCTTTTGCGGTGGAATCCCTTCTTTCTGGCGTACAGAAGACGGTGGGGCCGGATCAAGAACTTTGGTATGAGCGACTGCTGACACTATCCCTGAATCGAAGCAACAAGCGGACTCTTTTACATTTTGGGGCGGTCGATTGGGAAGCTGAGGTTTGGGTCAATGGAAAGCGTGCAGGCAGCCACCAAGGAGGCTTTGATGGATTCAGCTTAGACATTTCAGACCTACTGATCAAGGGTGAGAAGCAAACGATTCGCGTTCGCGTCTGGGATCCATCCGATGCTGGCCCACAGCCTAGAGGCAAGCAGGTTCAAGATCCAAAGGGAATTTGGTATACGCCAGTGACTGGAATTTGGCAAACCGTCTGGTTGGAAACTGTCCCGATTCAGCACATTACCGCAGTTACATCAAGAACGGATTGGGAAAAGAAAGACCTGATTTTCACCCCAGAGATTCAAAGTAATCGTCAGGATTTGACCGTTCAAATTAGCGTCACAGATTCACAAGGATTTTCTGAAACAAAATCTGCCAAGTTGGGAGAGCCGATCCAAATTCACTTGCCAAATCCGAAACCTTGGTCCCCAGGCGCTACATTTCTTTATCCGGTCAGCATCAAGTTGTACCAAGGAAAAAACTTGTTGGATGAAGCACAAAGTTATGCGGCATTTAGAGACATACGGATGGCCAAGGATGCAAATGGGCATCAACGGATGCTCCTCAATGGAGAAGAAGTATTTCACTATGGACCTCTAGATCAGGGTTGGTGGCCGGATGGCTTGTACACAGCCCCTACAGATGAAGCCTTGCTATTCGATATTCAAAAAACGCGTGAAATGGGCTTCAACATGATCCGCAAGCATGTCAAGGTGGAGCCAGCCCGCTGGTATTACCATGCCGATAGGCTGGGAATGCTGGTTTGGCAGGACATGCCAAGTGGTGATTTGGGGAATAGATGGGAAGTACGCCCAGGGGTCATCCGAAAAGGGGTGAATAAGGAACGGACAGCGGCTAGCGAAAAGATCTTTACGACGGAGTGGACTGAAATTATTAAGGAATTGAAATTCTTTCCCTCGATTGTGGTTTGGGTTCCCTTCAATGAAGCCTGGGGACAGTTCAAAACTAAGGAAATCACAGCGCTCACCCGTGAATTGGATCCAACTCGCCTGATCAATAGCGCTAGCGGGGGTAACTTTGAACTAGAGGGCAATCGCGTCGTGGGAGACATCTTGGATTTGCACAACTACCCAGATCCCGTGATGCCAGATCCAGCCGTTTTTGGAACGTCCATCAGTTTAGTGCTAGGCGAATATGGGGGATTGGGATTGCCACTAGAGGGGCATACTTGGCAGCAAAAAGACAATTGGGGGTACCAAAGTTTCAAATCTAAAGAAGAGTTGGAGGCGCGTTACCGCACTTTAGTAGATGATTTGAATGAATTAATATCGAAAGGATTGGCAGCTGCAGTTTATACACAGACCACAGATGTGGAAATTGAAACGAATGGATTGATGACCTATGATCGAAAAGTAATCAAAATCCCTACAGAAGTGCTTTTTCAAATTCATCAGAAACTCTATCACAAGAAGCGGTAGTTTTTTGCCTTCTGGCGGCCTGTGATCTAGGCTCCAAAAATACAAAAATATGTATTTTTGGAGCCTATTGCTCGTTTCTAGCACTGAAGATTTGAATTAAACCTGGATAGGTAACAAGAAAAAAATTTGCTTGAAAAAAGTTTTTTTAAACTATGTATCAATACGTAACAATACCATTAGCACCTAATTAACACGAAAAGTTTTCCAGACTACGTTTCGAGGCTGTAGCTTAGATGAAAGTTGTCATAAGGCTTTTTGTTTATTTTTTTTTAGGGGGGGAGTCACGGTTTTCCCCTCCTTATTTTTCTCCGTTAAAAGCCCAACGTACTTTCTTATGGAGTAAAATGAAAAAAAGCGCATTTCTCTTAATCCTAATACTAGCCTGTTCCAGGACTTTTGGTTTGGCAGCAGACCACATTTACTTTCAAACCTTTACTAAATCGTGGAATAACAAAGGTCGTACAGATTTTTTAGAGGGAAGACTACCGCTTGCTGTACTAGACTCTTTGGATAAGATCTATGAAAAATCCCCACACCGGTACCTGATTTATGAATTGGGAACCAAACTCTACGTTCAAGTAGCCTGCACATTCGATCTTTATGAAGTCAATGGAGATACACTAGTTAACAAATACGTCTATTTTAATCGTGGCTATTCCTGCGCTTCCAATTCCTTTGTTCGTGAGAATACACATTACATTCTAGGAGGACATGGTTTCTGGCAAAACCATATGGATCTGCTCACTTTTGATGAACTTCATGGTTCCTGGGAGCTCCAAATCACCAAAAATCAACCAGACAACTATTTTTCTCAATTTGTGTATCAGAATTCCAAAGGGGTTTACTCCCTTTTTGGAACAACCTTTAACCAACGCTATGCAATAGACTCCAAAAATCTGCAGGGATATTTTTTAGATTGGGAGACTAAAGCTTGGAGAGAAATTGAATTGGTAATTGAAGGTCTAGCGCTAGAAGAGCTTGTAGAAAAGGGAGGGCTTTATTTTATCCAAACCCAGGATTATGCCTTTTGGGCATCGACCGTTGGGTTGAAGAATATCGGTTGGAACCTGATTGAAAAAGAGACGGGCAAGATTTTTTACTACGAGTCCAAAAATGTGGACATGGGACTGACTCCGTATCTAGAAATTAAAGGGAATGTCTTGATCTATACCACGCCCAGCGGGGAACTTAAGGCACTTGATTTAACTCAAATTCATCAAAAATCTACCGAAGTCGGCTATGTTCGGGTGAAGGATGTCGCCGCATTTGGTTCCCCCCCTTCTTGGGTGTATCTCCTGTTTTTTGTAGTCGTGGCGGCCGGATGGCTGGTGGTTAAAAAAACCCTCCCGAAGAAGCAAATCGAGGACCCTGAAGTACTGTCCTCCAAAAAATTAGAACCCATTCAACTCTTGTTGCCCTATTCCGGACAGTTACTCACCACCGAAGCCCTCGACCAACTCTTGGGGATTGACGGGCAGGCAAACTTTGATTCCCGCCGCATGAAACGCGCTCGCTTAATTAATGACATCAACGAGCAATACCTGGCCCAAAAAGGGAAAGAGCTGATCGTTCGTGAAAAGAAGGCGGAAGACAAGCGCTACGTCTACTACAAAATTCAAGCATAGGTCAGCTCTTTTTCAATAAATTCTTCTCCTGGAGTGAAGGTCTTCCTCGAATATAGCCGTACTTTTGTGAGGATTTTTACTCCCCATGCTCGAGAAATTACAAAGCCTTAAAGACCGATTTGAAGAAGTAGGGCAGCTCATCATCATGCCAGACTCCATGGCCGATATGAGTGCATACGCCAAGCTGACCAAGGAATACAAAGACTTGGAAAAGCTCGTAAGCGTAGCGGATGCCTATTCCTTAGTGCTACAAAACATTGACAGTTCCAAGGAAATCCTAGAAAAGGAAAAAGACCCCGAATTTCGAGAAATGGCCAAGGCGGAACTGGATGAGTTGCGGGAGAAAAAAGTTGTCCTCGAGGAAGAACTCAAGCAGCTCCTCACTCCCAAAGACCCGAATGATTCCAAGGATTGTATCCTTGAAATCCGTGGCGGTACCGGTGGGGATGAGGCAGCGATTTTTGCAGGGGACCTCTTCCGAATGTACGAGCGCTTCTGCGAGATGCAGAATTGGAAACTTACCGTCTTGGACTTGACCTTCGGCTCCGCAGGAGGCTACAAAGAAATCATCGCCACCGTCTCGGGAGCAGATGTGTACGGCATGCTCAAGTACGAATCAGGCGTGCATCGGGTACAGCGCGTGCCCGCTACCGAATCCCAAGGGCGGGTGCATACTTCTGCCGCCTCTGTGGCTGTCCTTCCCGAGATGGACGAAGTGGAGGTACACCTCGACATGAACGATATCCGCAAGGATACCTACTGCTCCTCAGGACCTGGTGGGCAGTCGGTCAATACCACCTATTCGGCCGTACGCTTGACCCACAACCCCAGCGGGCTGGTCGTGACTTGCCAGGATGAAAAATCCCAAATCAAAAACTTTGAAAAGGCGCTGAAAGTACTGCGCTCCAGACTCTACGAAATCGAGCTAGCCAAGCACAACGAGGCCGTGGGTGCCCAACGCAGATCCATGGTCGGCAGCGGAGATCGCTCGGACAAGATCCGCACCTACAACTATCCCCAGTCGCGTGTCACCGATCACCGGATCAACAAGACTGTATACAACCTCCCCGAAGTGATGGATGGTCGGATCGAAGAGTTTATCTCTGCCCTCCGCATGGCAGAAAATTTAGAAAAAATGCAGGCGGGAGGCATAGACTGATCCTTTTGACCTTGTAAAGAAGGCTAGAAGCCCGTATATTCGAAAAATCACGCAGAACGAGTTAACCTACACCCCACATGCTTATCGAAGGAGAAAGAGAGATTCACTTAGTAACTTGGAATGAATCTCATTTTCATCAACTGTATCCCATTGCCAACAATCCAAAAATTGCCATGAACCTTCGGGATAGCTATCCGCATCCCTACACGATTCATGATGCCAGACACTGGATCGAGCACAACCAAAAGTTCAATCCCGCACAAAACTTTGCCATTGAATTTGAAGGCCGACTGGCGGGTGCCATCGGTGCAGAACGGGGAAAAGACGAACTGCGAACCAATATGGAGCTGGGATTTTGGGTAGGCGAACCTTTTTGGGGCAAGGGCATTGCCACCGAAGCAGTGAAATTGTACACCGACTACATCTTTGACAAGTTTGATATCCAACGAATCTTCGCGCAAGTCTATGACTTCAATGGAGAATCCATGAATGTGCTTGAAAAAGCAGGTTACATCCCCGAAGCCATCTTGAAAAGAGGATTTATCAAGCGCAGCACCGTGGGCGATATCTTTCAGTATGTACGGGTGAGGGGGGAAGATTAGAATTGAGATACAGTTGAAATAGGATGGAAATAAACCGAGCAAGCTCGGTGAAATAGAAGACTGAATTGATCTTCAAATTATTTCACGTAGCGAAGCGAATTCTATTTCTACTTTATTTCAATCGTATTTCTCTTTTTTATTTCACGAAGCGGCCCGCCGCGGCGGGTATTTCTACTCTATTTCCACCGTATTTCAATTCCAAATTATGAAAAACCTCCTTCTTCTTCTCATAACAATTCTAATTTTTTCCTGCGGTCCGCAGGAGCGGGTATCCCAGGAAGCATTTAATGATGTGCAGCTCAACAATGAGGTGAAGCGAATTACTGAGGTAGCGATTTTGGAAGAGGCGATGGTCTGGGGGGATTCCATCACCCAGGAAGCTCAAGCCCAATTGACCGCCCAACTGCAAGAGGCGATTGCGGCCAATGGACCTGCGGGGGCTCTAGATTTTTGCAAGGTCAACGCCTTGCCTCTCTTGAAATCCCTAGAATCCAAACATGCAGTGACCCTTCGTCGGGTATCTTCCCAACCTAGAAATCCTGCAGATGCCCCCAATGCACAGGAACTTCCTCTCTTGGATGCTTATGCCTACAATGCAGAAAACAACATTTTGGCTGATCCGAGCATCCAAAAAATCGAGAAGGGGGAAGTCCTGCTCTACACCAAACCCATTTTGATGGCCAACACCCTCTGTTTGAGTTGCCACGGCGATCCCAAAAAGGACATCGCTCCTGAAACCGCAGCCAAACTCAAGCAGCTTTACCCTCAAGATCTTGCCACTGGCTATGCTCAGGGAGATCTGCGAGGCATGTGGGCCTTGCGACTGCCCAAAAAAGAAGTGGTCAAGCGTCTTTAATTTTTACTGTATACCCTGCCTCATCCGCTTCTCTCCGGTGAGGCTTTTTTCCAGCCTCATGGAAAATTGCTGGACCATTTATCACATGCGCTATCCTAGCTCAAAGAAAATGTGTATTTTCATGGGGATGTCGTACCCGCTGACCTGATGAAAAGAATCCTCGGCCTTTTTCTAGTGAGTTTGATGAGTTTCCAACTCAATCCAGCTCCTGTATTTGAGCCTTACACGCAAACCCTTGGCGGGACCTCAGTTTCTTTTGACATGACCCCAATTCCCGCCGGCAGCTTTTGGATGGGATCAGCAGACCCCTCTTTCCCAGATCAGCAACCGCGACATCAGGTACAGCTCGATGCCTTTTGGATGGGAACCCATGAAGTGACCTGGGATGCATTTGAACTTTTTCTGGACAAGCAATACGAGCAAATGATCACCGAAGGAGGAGTGCCCGCACGGGTAGATGCACTTTCGCGTCCGAGTTTGCCCTACCTAGACATGACCTTTGGCATGGGCAAGGAAGGAAAGCCTGCCGTAGGGATGACTCAGTATGGTGCCATTCAATACTGCCATTGGTTATACTTGAAGACCGGGATTTTCTACCGCCTCCCC
The DNA here is from genome assembly GCA_046051425.1 of Bacteroidota bacterium. Taxonomy (GTDB): domain Bacteria; phylum Bacteroidota; class Bacteroidia; order Cytophagales; family Cyclobacteriaceae; genus Algoriphagus. The sequence goes on along the minus strand of JBJOOF010000214.1, from coordinate 2,183 downwards.
ACTGAAGCAGAGTGGGAGTATGCGGCAAGTGCAGGTTCAGAAGAACGGTTTTTCTTTGGCGCAGCACCTGCTGCCCTAGGAGACTATGCCTGGTATGCAGACAATAGCAAACAAACTACGCAGGTGGTAGGAACCAAAAAGCCCAACCCTTGGGGGCTGCACGATATGTATGGCAATGTGACCGAATGGGTGATTGACGCCTATGCCCCTGATTTTTACAGGAAATCTACTGCGAGCAATCCCGTCAATCGAGGCACTAAACTTTATCCCCACTCCCTGAGAGGGGGAAACTTTGCGACTACTGAAGCCAGTCTTGGCTCCTCCTTTCGGGAGTATTCAGATCCTGTATGGAAACGAATAGATCCCCAAATTCCTAAAAGTCAATGGTGGTTTCCTGAAGCGCCCTTTGTGGGTATGCGGCTCGTTCGCCCCTTGATTCCACCCTCCACCGAAGAAATTTTCGCCTATTATACGCAGGCACCCCTTGTTGATTATTGACCCCAAACTCACCTCCCCATGAAAAAAATTCCAAACCGTCGAGAATTTATGAAGACCTCCGCTCTGCTGACGGGAGGTCTACTCGTACCCTCGTTTTTAGTACCAGGAGCTTATGCTGCCCCACAAAATACCCTGAAGCTGGCCTTGATTGGCTGTGGAGGTCGTGGAACTGGCGCTGTATTTCAGGCCTTTGATACGGGACATCCCATCAAGTTGGTGGCAATGGCCGATGCCTTTGAAGACCGTCTTGAAGGCAGCTACAAGCCGATCCTAGAAAAGTATGGCAAGGACAAGGTAGATGTGCCTCAGGAGCGTCGCTTTGTGGGATTTGATGCTTACAAAAAAGCCATCGCTGAAGCTGATGTCGTGATTCTGGCTTCGCCTCCAGGTTTCCGCCCCTCCCACTTTGAAGAGGCGGTGCGTCAAGGCAAGCAGATTTTTATGGAAAAGCCCGTGGCCACAGATGCCGCAGGAATTCGGAAGGTGCTGGCTGCAGCAGAAGTGGCCAAAGCCAAAAAATTGAACGTGGTCGTGGGCTTGCAGCGTCACTACCAAAACAATTACCGGGAATCCATGAAGCGTATTCAAGACGGAGCCCTTGGCGATATTGTCGGAGGACAGGTGTACTGGAATGATGGGGGTGTTTGGGTGAAGCCGCGGACCCCTGACCAAACGGAAATGGAGTACCAGATGCGCAATTGGTACTACTTCAACTGGCTCTGTGGGGATCACATCGTGGAGCAACATGTACACAACATTGACGTGGCCAACTGGGCCAAAAATGGCTATCCAGTCAAAGCTGAGGGTACTGGAGGACGCGAAGTACGCAACGGCAAAGAGCATGGAGAAATTTTTGACCACCACATCCTCACCTTCACCTATGCAGATGGTAGCGTCATCCACTCCGAGTGCCGCCACTTTCCTGGAGCTGCCAACCGAGTGGACGAGACCTTCCAAGGGACTAAAGGAAAAGCCTACCTCAGTGCAGGCAACCACGGCTTGCTCACCGACTGGAAGGGCAATGTGATTTACGATCACGACCGTAAAAACCAACCCAATCCGTACCAGCAGGAGCACGACGAACTTTGGGCAACCCTAATGAAGGGAGAGTATAAGTTTGCCGATGCAGAAAATGCAGCCAAGTCCACGATGACTGCCATCATGGGTCGCTATGCCACCTACTCTGGCAAGGTGATGACCTGGGAAGAATCTCTCAATGGGCAGGTGGATCTTTTCCCAGATACACTTGCTTGGGATGCGCAACCAAAGTTGCTGCCAAACGCAGATGGTTACTACCCACATGCGATACCTGGAAAAACTAAAGTAATCTAAGCCATGCAACGAAGAGGATTTATCAAGAGGCTAGGCCTCGGTACAGCGGTAATGAGTGGAGCGGGAATGCTCTCTCTCCCCACTTTTGCCAAGGGCAAAGTGGCTGCTGCACCGTTTAAACTAGATTTTGCCCCCCACTTTGGCATGTTCAAGCAACATGCTCCAGGAGGATTGGTGGACGAATTGCGCTTTATGGCAGACCAGGGATTCCGTTCCTTGGAGGACAATGGCCTACTCAAAAGACCCCTTGCGGAGCAGGAGCTGATCGGCAAGACGCTCGATCAACTTGGGATGAGGATGGGTGTATTTGTAGTGGATGGAGGAGACAACTGGAAAGTCTCCCTCACGACGGG
>JBJOOF010000213.1:0-14238 GCA_046051425.1 Bacteroidota bacterium | reverse complement strand
AGGATTGATCAAGAAAGCAGGACCGTGGTCACGGCACCAAGCATCATTGGTCGGGAAAAAGTGAAAGAAAATCCGATCCATGCGTACTCCTGCCAGTTCCAACTGTTGTGTCGCAAAGGCTTGCATGGCCACATCGGCAACATTGATGTGGACCTCTTGTCCTGAGGCTACTTCTTTGACAAATTGAGCATAGGGGGAATAAATGGTCTGGATTTTTCCAGGCCAACTTTCCTCTTTGTGAGGCCAGCTAAGCCACATGGCTTTTTGCGGAGCAAACTCCGCAGGAAAATAGTACCCAAGTTCCGCCGGAGTCACTAATCCTCCTTTAGACAAATCTATACGATGCTGCATGGCCTATTCTTCGTCAAGAAAACGCTTGGTAATCGGTGCATAGGAATCGATTCGACGATCCCGCAAAAATGGCCAGTGCGTGCGGTAGCGATCCGAACCGCTCAAATCCAAGGTCTCCACGTGAACTTCTTCCGACAAATGTGGGGCTTGATAGGTCACGCGACCAAAGGGATTGGCTACGAAGGACCCACCCCAAAATTGCATTTCTCCCTCCACTCCGGTTCGGTTGACAGATACCACCGGAATGCCATTGGCCACAGCGTGGGAGCGCTGTATGGTCTGCCAAGCGCCGTATTGCTCCTCGTTGGTAGCAGCATCTTGAGCTTTGGCCCAACCAATGGCGGTGGGATACACTAGGAAGTCCGCGCCCATAAGGGAAGTGATGCGCGCTGCTTCTGGATACCACTGGTCCCAACAAATCAGCACTCCGATCTTTCCAAATCGGGTGGCAAATACTTTGTAACCTAGGTCTCCTGGAGTAAAATAGAATTTTTCGAAATAGCCTGGGTCGTCCGGAATGTGCATTTTTCGGTACTTACCGAGGTAGGTTCCGTCGGCATCGAGGACAGCGGTGGTGTTGTGGTACAAGCCTTCGGCGCGTTTTTCAAATAGCGAAGCCACGATGACTACACCCAGTTCCATGGCTAGCGCACCCAAAGTATCCGTGGAGGGACCAGGAATGGCTTCGGCCAGGTTAAAGTTGGCATAGTCCTCCACATCACAGAAGTAGAGGGAGCGAAATAGCTCTTGCAAGATCACGACTTGTGCCCCTTTCTGGGCAGCAGCGCGTATGCTTGCAGTAGTTTTTTGCATGTTTTCGGTCGGGTTCCCAGTACAGGAAAGTTGGACCAACCCTACATTGACGGTTTTAGTTGCCACGGCGTTAGGAATTACTTGAGGCGCAAAGATACTTGGGTAGGCGGGGATTGGCAAATGAAGTTTTTAGAGGAGTCGAAAGCAGGTAAAAAGAACTTAAGTCTCCCCATATAATTGGGGAAATAGGCGTTAGAATTATCAAAAAAGATCAAGAACAAGACCCAACTTTTCTTTTAACTCAATTGCATTTTCTTTCTCAATGGAGCCAAGTCTTTCTAAAAAGCGTAAATTATCAATCGCTCGAAGTTGATCAATAAGTATTTCGGAATCCTGGTCTAAACCTGTATTTTTTCCACCGATCAATCTCACTCTTAATACATTTTCTTCGGTAAAGAGTCGAGAAGTAATTGGACAAATCAACGTAGATGGATGATCTAATTGATTTAAAAAATTAGTTTGGACGACAACTGCAGGCCTGATTTTTCCAGGCTCAGTACCTCTGCCAGGGTTTAAATTAACAAGCCAAATATCAAATTGCCTCTTCATCGATTAGCTGATCAAATTCAGCATTTATTTCCATAGAAGATTCTCGTACTAGAGCACTTGCATTTGCAAAGGCTTTGGCTAATTTTTTTCGCTTGTGATAGCGGTTATAAAAATCTAATGCCTCGTTGATGTACCGATTTCTTGGAATACCCTTTTCCTTCAAAATCTCTTCGGTTTCGTTAAAGATTGGTTCGTCTAGTTTTAAGGATAGCAGTTTCATTTTTTTATCTAGTTTTAGAGAAGTATTACTAAAGGTATATACTAAAAACTAAAATAAAAAATAGGAGGCTACTAGGCATACTATAGATTTAAATTACAACTTCTTCCACTCAAAAAAAATCTCCTTGCAGTTCCTCAGGTCTTGCTTAACTTGACCCAAGCTCAAACAAACAACCCGAATGAAAAAAATTCTAACCCTATTGATGAGTAGCATCCTTTTAGGATTTGCCGCTTCTGCCCAAGAAGCCCTTTTCCAAGCTCAAAACATTGTTTCCCCAGAAGTTAATACCGATAACACGGTCACTTTCCGCCTCTTTGCTCCCAATGCACAGGCGGTTCAAGTGACTGGAGATTTTCTCCCTCCAGTAAAAATGGATACCCCCATGGGCCAAATGGACGGTCCAGGAAAGGTAGCCCTTACCAAAGATGCCAATGGAGTTTGGTCCTATAAAACCAGCGTACTCAACCCGGAACTTTACGCCTACTCCTTTGTGGTGGATGGCTTCACCGCTACCGATCCGAGCAATCCCTTCCTGATTCGAGATGTAGGTACAGCCACCAACTTCTTTTTGATTGGTGGAGGTCAGGGCGACCTGTACAAGACCAATGACATTCCTCACGGTACGGTCAGCAGACGCTGGTACGATTCCCCCGGCTTGGGCATGGATAGACGCATCACCATCTACACCCCTCCTGGATACGAAACTTCCAAGGAAAGTTATCCGGTACTCTACCTTTTGCACGGTGCTGGAGGAGACGAGGAGGCCTGGATCAACTTGGGTCGTACGGCACAGATTCTGGACAACTTGATTGCAGCAGGCAAGGCCAAACCCATGCTCGTGGTGATGCCCAATGGCAACGTCATCCAAGATGGCGCGCCAGGAGAGGGAAGCAAAAACTTCTACAAGCCTCAATTTATGATCCCTAAAACGATGGACGGTACCTATGAAGGCGCTTTTGAAGACATCATTCGTTTTGTGGAGAGCAACTATCGGGTGAAGGCAGAAAAGAAGCAGCGCGCTGTCGCAGGGCTTTCCATGGGCGGTTTTCATACGATGCACATCTCCCGCTACTACCCCAATACCTTTGATTACATCGGTTTGTTCTCCGCCGCCATCATGCCTAGAGAAGATGCTACTGGGCGCGTTTACAGTAATTTCGACCAAACCTTGAAGACCCAACAGGACAACGGGTACAAATTGTACTGGATCGCCATCGGCAAAACGGACTTCCTCTACAAGGCAAACCAGGAGTACTTGGAGAAATTGAAGGGAATGAAGATGCCCCACACCTACGTAGAAAGTGAAGGTGGACATACCTGGAGAAACTGGCGGGTGTACTTGAGCCAATTTGCTCCGCAGCTGTTCCAGTAATCCTTAATGAATTGAATCAAGAAGAAGCCCCTAACCGGGCTTCTTTTTTTTAGGCTCTTTTTTTTCTTACGCAGATCTTAAATGAAAAATTACGCTGATCAATTCTTAGTAAGAAAATAGCCCTCGCATTATTCCTTTCTACTTGTTTTTTTTCCTCCTAGTTGGATACTAAAGATTTGCATATTTACTTTGTATTTCAAAGTACTTTTAAAAATGAGAAAACCAGAAGAAGAATTAGCAGAAATCAAATCCATGATGGAGCGCAGCACGCGCTTCCTATCCTTGAGTGGGCTTTCAGGAATACTAGCAGGGATCTATTCCCTTGCCGCAGCGGGATTGGCCTGGTACTGGATCTATTTCCCAAGCAGCAGTTGGGGCGCAGGAGCTGAATCCCTTTCCTTCCGAGACCTGTTGAATCGCCTGCTTTTTCTGGGATTGGCCACCTTAATCGCAGCAGTTAGTTCTGCTTATTTTTTGAGCAAAAAGCGAGAAACAGCCGCTAACCAACCCTTTTGGTCCCCCGCAAGCAAACGCTTCCTAGTAGCGCTATTCCTTCCGGTTGCACTTGGTGGCTTCTTTTGCTTTGCCTTACTGCACGAAAGTGCTTTTGAACTAATTCCTGCAACCATGCTTCTATTCTACGGGATTGGCTTGGTGCAATCTGCTCAATTCACCCTAGGAGAAATCAAAAACCTGGGATTTACCCAACTCGCCTTAGGCTTAATTGCCGCCTTCTTCCCAGATTATGGATTACTCTGCTGGGCACTGGGTTTTGGCCTATTCCATGTGATCTATGGAACACTGATGTACTTCCGACATGAGCGTTGAAATCCAAGAGGGCTACGACAAAGCCTTTGACAACGTGCTGCGCTTACGCATCATGTCCATCCTGATGGTCAATGCCCGTTACGACTTCAACTCCTTTAAGGCATTACTGCAAGTGACGGATGGTAACCTCGCTTCCCATCTCAAGCACTTAGAGCAAGCCGGATTTCTCCGCGTCGAAAAGTCTTTTGCAGGCCGAAAACCCCTGACCACTTATGTGGTCACCGATAAAGGAAAAAAAGCATTCCAGGCCCATTTGGACTTTCTCGAACAATTAATTCGCCAAAACAAGATCTCTTGACGTCCTCTTCTGGTCCACGAATTTTCCCAAATCACATCTTATGAACGAATCCCTTCTCTCCCTCCTTGATCAACCAGCCGAACTGGAAAAGCGCTACCGGAAAAATAAAAGCTCCTTCGCTAAGAGTTTCAACGAACTTTACCCCAGCATCAAAGGCAATCCGCTAGCAGATGCTTGGCACGAAAGACTGAATTACGGATCCGAAGGAGTGAACTGGGGATCCAAAGCGGATTGGCTTTTTATCTTGATTGCTGGCGGGATTGCAGGAACATTCGCCAAACTACCCGTAATTTTTACACTCCAAGAAGATGAATTCTATGCCCGCAACTTGGGGTTTGTGGTATTCCCTTTCCTCTGTGCCTACTTCATTCGAAAAAGTAAGTTGCCCATTTCCAACTTCCTTTTTCCACTTGCTAGTCTTCTCCTGGCGGGTCTTTACATCAACCTACTTCCTACCCAAACGGGTAGCGACACGGTGGTCTTGGCATGCATCCACCTCCCCTTATTTCTCTGGGGCATGCTCGGACTGGTCTTTTCCGGATCTGATACCAAAAACCTGAGCAAGCGATTGACCTATCTCCAATACAATGGGGAAACCATCATCGTTGGCGGAATTTTAATCCTTGCCGGTGGGCTCCTGACAGGCATCACCATCGGCCTTTTTGAGCTAATTGGTCTTGATATTATAGATGTTTACTTCCAGTACATCGCAGTTTATGGCCTGGCGACTGCTCCCCTTTTGGCTACTTTGATTACCCAGAGCAATCCAGAATTGGTCAACAAGGTCCCACCCATCGTGGCCAAGATTTTCAGCCCCTTGGTGCTGCTCATGCTTACCTGTTACCTAGTCGCCATCGCCTATGCAGGCAAGGACCCCTACAGCGATCGAGAATTTTTACTGCTGTTTAACCTACTTCTCCTAGGTGTCATGGCCCTGATCTTTTTCTCGGTAGTCGAATCATTTGAGGAAAAGAAAGTAGGCTTGATGACCTGGGTGCTGGTTTCCCTTTCACTCATCACGCTTGTGGTCAATGGAATCGCACTCTCTGCCATCGCATTCCGAATATCGGAATGGGGCATTACACCCAATCGACTCGCCGTGCTCGGGGTCAACTTGGTCATGCTTGTTCACTTGGTGATGGTGTCTCGGAAATTAATCCAGACCGTACGTGGAAAAAGTAAACTGGAAGAAGTAGGATTTACCCTAGTGCGCTACCTACCCGTTTATTTGTTGTGGACGGCCATTGTGACTTTCCTTTTTCCCGTACTATTCGGATTTGAATAAGACCGAAGTTGGAGTAGATTTTCCAATCCTTCAAAAAGGAACTTTCATTTCACTTCGAAATCAGTATATTGGACTCTATTTAATGCCCAACCTATGAAAAAAATAACCTTTTCTCTCTCTGTCTTGCTTGTCCTTGTTCTAGGATTCGTGTCCTGCGGTCCAGCCAAAACTACCCAAGAAACCGTGATTGAAACCACAGACCGAGTTGGCGGACTTGCCCTGTACACCCTCCGTGATTCCATGGCAATCAACCCCAAAGCTACCCTGAAGGCAGTTGCGGATGCGGGCTATGCTTACGTAGAGTCTGCGGACTATGCCGAAGGTAAATTTTACGGCATGACTCCAGCCGAATTCAAATCCACCCTTGACTCACTCGGCTTAACCGCCATTTCTGCGCACATGGGCATGGTCACTTTGGAAAATGCAGACCAACTCATCGCAGACGTAAAAGCTGCCGGCATCTCCTACTTTGTGGTTCCCATCCCTCCTATGGGCATGTTTACGGTTGATCCTGTTACGAATAAACTTGGCATGAAAGGCACTGCAGACGAACTGGTTACCATCATGAATACGATTGGTGAAAAATGCCATAAAGCTGGACTGAAGTTATTGTACCACAACCATGATTTTGAATTTATGCCGCTCGCTGACGGCACCATCATTGAAGAGGTACTGCTCGAGAAGTGCAACCCAGAATGGGTCAACTTCCAGATGGACCTCTTTTGGGTAACCAAAGCCAATGCGAATGCACTTGCCTATTTTGAAAAATACCCAGGCCGATTCAAGGCTTGGCATGTAAAGGACATGGACAAAGAGGGCAAGTTTGCCCCTGTTGGAACTGGCACCATCGACTTCAAATCCATCCTTGCTCAGAAAGAAAAGTCTGGCATGGAATTCTACCTAGTAGAGCAAGACCAGACCTTCGGTCTAGACCCTATGGAAGCCATCAAAATCAGCCACAAAGGTTTGATCGATATAGGATTTAAGTAATCTCTTGGCCCGATAAGTATCACAAAGCGCTCCGAAATTTCGGGGCGCTTTTTTTGTTTTGACCAAAATCATGAAAATCCACTAGATTAAGTTTTGGTGAAGTTTACCAGCAATTCTCTCTCCCTCCTGAGATTTTTGTTACATTTAAATCTAGAATCTAGTTCCTCCCTCCCATGCAAAAAATCATCTTCTCCCTTCTTTTGATGACCTTTTTCTCACACCCAATCTTGGCTCAGTCTACCTTTATTCAAAATAAAATCATCGCCCACCGCGGGGCTTGGAAAGCGAATGGATTGCCTCAAAACTCAATTGCATCCCTGCGTGAGGCCGTCCGCCTCGGCTGTGAAGGAAGCGAATTTGATGTATGGATGACTGCCGATGAGGTACTCGTCGTCAATCACGACCACGACTTCCAAGGGATGGATATCGAAACCTCCACGTATGAGCAACTACTCTCCAAGACCCTGCCCAACGGGGAAAAAATACCTACGCTCAAGGCCTATCTGACAGAAGGAATGACCCAAAAAAGCACCAAACTAATCCTGGAATTCAAACCCTCCTTGATTAGCGTGGCACGAAGTGAGCGCGTGGGGGAATTGGCAGTGAAAACGGTACAAGAACTCGGAGCCCAAGCCTGGGTGGACTACATCACCTTCAGCTACGAAGGAGGAGTTAAAGCCATTGCTACCGACCCCAAGGCCAATGTGGCCTACTTGAATGGAGACAAATCTCCCCAGGAACTGAAAGAAGCAGGATTTTTTGGGTTTGACTACCACATCTCTCTCCTACGTCGCATGCCGCAGTGGATCGCTGAAGCAAAGGCCTTGGGCCTGACCACCAACTCTTGGACCATCAACAAAGAAGAAGACATGAGTTGGCTCCTAGATCAAGGAGTGGATTTTATCACTACCGACGAGCCCGAGAAACTTGCGACATTGATCCCTTCCAAAAAATAAACTAACCCACAAAAAAAGGTCTCTTTCACAAAGACCTTTTTTTGTGTTTAGGTAGCTGGCAAGAGCTTGCCGCGAACTTCGCCGAAGCCTACGCGAATTCCATCTTTTTCGCAGAAACCACGCATTACAACGGTATCTCCATCCTGTAAGAAGCTGCGTTCCTGCCCAGATTCGAGTACCAGGGGCTTGGTTCCTCTCCAACTTAATTCAAGCATGGATCCGAAGGAATCCGGAGTAGGTCCTGAAATCGTTCCCGAAGCCATCACATCTCCCACTTGGATATTGCATCCATTTACGGTATGATGTGCTAGCTGCTGAGCCATGTTCCAATACATGTACTTGAAGTTGGAGGTACAGATCTTTGTTTCCTTTTGGCCCTCCGGCTGCAATCCCACCTCCAATTGAATGTCAAAATTGTGATCCTTGTTGCAGCTTAGGTAGGGCAATACTTCCGGATCTTGCACCGGTCCTGGTACCCGAAAAGGTTCCAAAGCCTCCAAAGGCAACACCCAGGGAGAAATGGAGGATCCGAAATTTTTACCTAAAAACGGCCCCAAAGGCACGTATTCCCAGGCCTGTATGTCTCGTGCAGACCAGTCATTGAACAAGACCATCCCAAAAATGTAGTCCTCCGCGTCCTTAGTAGATACCGAGTCGCCCAGCTGGGTAGACTTTCCTGTAATGAAGGCCAGCTCCAACTCAAAGTCCATGCTCCGACTGGGTCCAAAAGCTGGTTTGTCCATGCTTGCATCCTTAAACTGACCCTTGGGTCTGCGGATGGGTGTACCGGACACCACAATGGAAGAAGCGCGTCCATGGTAGCCTACCGGCAAATGCTTCCAGTTGGGAAGCAGAGCATTTTCTGGATCACGAAACATTTTACCCACATTGGTGGCATGCTCCATGCTGCTGTAGAAATCCGTGTAATCCCCAATCTTTACGGGCAGGAGCATCTCTACTTCTTGGCTCTTGATGAGCACCTTGCCTCGAATGGAATGTGTCCGAAGCTCCTCATTTTCTTGCAAAAGAAGTTGCTGTACCCGCTCCCGGATTTTTTTGGTTTTCTGCTTACCCAAACTGATCAGTTCATTGAGGCTGTCTTTCAAAAAAATCCCTTCCGGAAGAAAGAGATTGGCAAAGAAGCCTTCCTGATCCAATACACTCAAATCAATGACCTGATCTCCAATTGCCATACCAATTCGAGGGCTCAATTTTTTGCTTTTGAACACCCCAAAAGGAAGGCTGTAAATCGTAAAGTCCGTATGCTTAGGTAGTTCCACCCAGGTGGTCATTGATGGAATTGAAGAAGTGGGCATGAGTAAAAATTTTTCGTGCTGCAAGGTAGCTATACCCCTTGAATTCAAAAAATTCTTGGATTAGCTAAGCCATAATTAACACGAAAAAAAAAGATTGTTGGCTGATTTTTCTACCATCATCTTAAAATTAGACTGGCTTTCCATTAACTTAGAAATGGATTTTCTAGTAACCTGCTGTTTAGGTGAGCATTTGCCTTTAGATCAGCAAACCAAACGCCTCCCATTTACCCAAAAGCCCATGAAAAAAATTCTTTTCCTACTCTTCTTCCTGCTTTTCTCTGGAACAATCCTGCCTGGATTTGCACAAGAAAAATCCGTATTCGTACAGCTAGATGAAGTCGCCATCATCGAGCAAAAAGTGATGATGCCCATGCGGGATGGAACCCGACTCGCCACAGACATCTACCGCCCCAAAGGCGATCAACCCGTACCGATCGTATTTTCTCGGACCCCTTACAACTTCAATACTTACGGCAATGGGGAACTCAATTCCCGCACCATGCAGACAGCCTTGGAATGGGTCAAGAAAGGCTATGCCTATGTGGTTCAAAACGAGCGGGGCCGATTTTTCTCTGAGGGCAACTGGGATATTCTAGGCTTGCCCCTCACGGATAGTTACGATGCCTTTGACTGGATGAGCAAGCAGGCTTGGAGCAATGGCAAAATTGGTTTGCTCGGATGCTCCTCCACTGCCGAATGGCAAATGGCTGCCGCCTCCTTACAGCACCCTGCTCTAGCCGCATTGGTACCCCAAGCCTATGGTGCGGGAGTAGGACGAATCGGGAAGTTTATGGAGCAAGGAAATTGGTACCGAGGAGGTGCTGGACAGATGCTTTTCACCTCTTGGCTGTACGGCACCCAGCACGACCCCCTAGCCCCGAGACTGCAAGCGGGGATTGGCCAAGAAGATTTACTTCGCTTACAGCGCTTCTACGATATGGCTCCAGAGTACCCAAAAGTAGACTGGAAAGCCGCGCTATCCCATCTGCCCGTTCAAGACATCTTGAAAAATGTAAATGGCCCGAAAGGAATTTATGAGGAGATGATCACCCGCAAGCCAAATGATCCACGCTGGTACCAGGGTGGACTTTACCACGACAACATGCCTTTTGATACCCCGAGCATGTGGTTTGTGTCCTGGTACGACGTCTCCTCCTCACCTAACATTGCGCTATACAATCACGCCCGTACCAATGCCATTAGCCAGATGGCTCGGGACAATCAATACTTAGTCATCGCTCCAGTCTTGCATTGCTCTTTTACACGAGCTACCGAAAATACCATGATTGGACAGCGAAGTGTGGGAGATGCACGCTGGAACTACGACGAAGTGATCACGGCTTGGTTTGACCGATGGCTAAAAGGAAAAGATAACGACACCATCGCCAAGCTTCCCAAGGTCACCTACTACACGATGGGTAAAAATGTATGGCAATCTTCTGACGTTTGGCCACCCAAAGAAGCGGTGATGACCCCATTCTTCTTGGATTCCAAAGGCGCTGCCAATACCCGAAATGGGGATGGCAAGTTGGTAGGCAAGCTTCCAAAAGCGAGTACTCAAGACAACTACCGCTATGACCCCATGAATCCTGTGACCTCCAATGGAGGAAATGTCTGCTGTACCGGCAATGCCGTACAGGGAGGAGCCATGGACCAGCAGGAGATGGAACTTCGTGAAGACATCTTGGTGTACACCACAGATCCTTTGGAAGCCGGCGTGGAAGTTTCTGGTTTTATTGAAAGCTACCTCTACCTCTCTTCAGACGCGAAGGATACGGACGTAACCATCAAACTGATCGATGTGTACCCAGACGGTACCGCCTACAACCTAGACGAAACCATCCAACGGGTGCGCTACCGAGATGGATACGAGAAGGAAGTATGGATGGAAAAAGGACAGGTCTACGAAATCAAATTGACTCCCATGAGTACCTCCAACTATTTTGAAAAAGGACACCGCATCCGCATCGAAGTAAGTAGTTCCAACTTCCCGCGCTTTGACCGAAATATGAATACAGGAGGTAACAATTACGACGAAACTAAGGGGATTGTAGCCAACAACTCCATCCACCATGGTGGCAAATTCCAAAGCCGAATTGTACTGCCTATTGTTAAAAAATAAAATTGCCAACGGTCAACGGTCCACTGTCGACAGCCGATTTTTAGTGGAACTTCAACCCTTAATTCTTTTAAGAATTATAAAAAAAACTGAATAAAAAACTAGTCAATTTAAAGCCGGGAAATCCCCGGCTTTTTTTGTGTACTAGGGTTCCAGAATCCTTTGGTTTTGGGTATTCAAACCACGGTCACTACCCAATCCTCCTTTTTCTTTCCTTTCTGGCTCCCGCCCCCAAACTTTTTCTGCTATTTTTGCAACTTAAGAACTCAGTACCTATGTCTATTGCCAGCAAATACGAACCGGCATCCGCCGAGGCCAAGTGGTACGCATATTGGATGGAGCACAAGCTGTTTTCCTCCAGCGTAGATCCCAATAAGGAACCCTACACCATCGTCATCCCCCCGCCCAACGTCACCGGCGTGCTCCACATGGGGCACATGCTCAACAATACCATCCAAGACGTACTCATTCGCCGTGCCCGAATGCAAGGCAAAAATGCCTGCTGGGTACCCGGCACAGATCATGCCTCTATCGCCACCGAAACCAAGGTAGTTCAACTCCTGAAAGAGAAAGGCATCGATAAAAAAGACCTTACCCGAGAGCAATTCCTCACCCATGCTTGGGAGTGGAAAGAAAAATATGGAGGCATCATACTGGAGCAATTGAAGAAATTAGGAGCTTCTTGCGATTGGGATCGGACCGCCTTCACCATGGATCCAGGACTCAGCGATGCTGTACTTTCCGTATTTGTAGACCTTCATCAAAAAGGAAAAATCTACCGCGGCATCCGCATGGTCAATTGGGATCCAAAGGGGCAAACAGCCCTTTCGGATGATGAAGTGATCATGAAAGAGGTGGCATCCAAGTTGTACTACATCAACTACCGCATCGAAGGAACTACAGATCAATTCCTAACCATCGCCACCACACGCCCAGAAACCATCATGGCGGATGTGGCGATTTGCATCAATCCTGAAGATCCAAGATTTACCCACCTGAAAGGAAAGCGTGCGATCATTCCATTGATCAACCGAAGCATCCCAATCATCGAAGACAGCTACGTGGACATGGAGTTTGGCACAGGTTGCCTCAAAGTGACTCCTGCACACGACCTAAACGATTACGAACTCGGTGTCAAGCACAAGCTTGAAGTCATTGACATCCTCAACGACAACGGTACCCTCAATGAAAAAGCACAGTTGCTCGTAGGGGAAGATCGATTTATTGCTCGTAAGAAAATCGGAAAGCTACTTGAAGAAGCAGGACAGCTTCAGAAAGTGGAAGAATACACCTCCAATGTGGGGCACTCCGAACGGAGCGATGCAGTCATCGAACCGAAGCTTTCCATGCAATGGTTCTTGAAAATGGATGAAATCACCCAGCCCGCTTTCAAAGCAGTGATGGAGGACATCATCCAGTTGCACCCGCCCAAGTTCAAAAACATGTACCGCGTATGGATGGAGAATGTCCGCGACTGGTGCATTTCGCGTCAACTCTGGTGGGGACATCAAATTCCCGCCTACTACCTCCCCAACGGAGAATATGTAGTGGCCAAAACTGCAGAACAGGCGTTGGCGCAAGCAAATGAACAGTACGGTACCCAGTATACCCTTGCTGACCTCCGTCAGGATGAGGACGTGCTCGATACCTGGTTTAGCTCCTGGCTCTGGCCTATTTCCGTATTTGATACGGAAGTATTCACCACAGGCAAGCCTAACCAAGAACTCAGCTACTACTACCCAACCAATGACCTGGTCACTGCTCCGGAAATTTTATTCTTCTGGGTGGCTCGTATGGTCATTGCTGGCTACGAATACATGGGCGAGAAACCTTTCAAAAACGTGTACCTCACGGGTATTGTGCGCGACAAACTCGGCCGAAAGATGTCCAAGTCCTTGGGCAACTCCCCAGATCCCCTCGAACTTATTGCTCAGTATGGCGCCGATGGCGTGCGTACAGGGATGCTCTTTTCTTCCCCTGCGGGAAATGATCTCCCCTACGACGACAAGCTCGTGGAGCAAGGAAGAAACTTTGCCAACAAAATCTGGAATGCCTTCCGTCTCGTCAAAGGATGGGAAATAGATCCAAGCCTCGATGGCGCTGCCAATGCAGCAAGCATTGAATGGTTTGAACAGCGGTTCTACCAAAGTTTGAGCGAGATCAACGAGCACTTCGAAAAGTTTCGAATTTCAGATGCCTTGATGGCTACTTACAAGCTGGTTTGGGACGACTTCTGTTCCTGGTACTTGGAAATGATCAAGCCTGCTTACCAGCAGCCCATCGATCAGGCCACCTACGACAAGACCTTGGAGATCTTTGAAAATATCCTGAAGATCCTTCATCCTTTCATGCCTTTCATTACGGAGGAATTGTGGCACCAGATCAGCGAACGTTCTGTTGAAAATTCCTTGATCCTGGCGACTTGGCCAGAAACTAAGGCTTACGATGCAAAGATTACCGAGGATGCCGCACAAGTGTTTGAGGTGGTATCTCAGATCAGAAACCTCCGTGCTTCCAAAGGAATGTCTCCAAAAGAAGCGCTTGACTTGACCATCCGCACCCAGAACCCAGGTTTGTACAGCAGATTTGAATCCGTGTTGATCAAGCTGGCCAACCTTTCCTCGCTTCAGTTTGGCGATAAAGTGGAGCAGGCCATGAGTTTTGTGGTGAAAGCAGACGAATGCTTCATTCCTATGGGAGATTCCATCGATGTGGAAGCGGAAAAAGCCGCCATACAAAAGGAACTGGACTATACCAAAGGCTTCTTGGCTGGGGTGGAGAAAAAATTAAGCAACGAACGCTTCGTGGCTGGTGCTCCTGCACAAGTATTGGAAATGGAGCGTAAGAAGCAGGCCGATGCGGAAGCAAAAATAAAGGCCCTAGAAGTAAGTTTGGCCCAATTGGGATAAAGTATCACTCCCGATTCTTGAAAGTTCAGGGATCGGGAGGTTTACTTCAATTCCCGAATTTTTAGGTGGCGAAAAATCACTCCCTGCCCTTCACTTTGCAGTCCGATGTAGCCTGAACGAAGGTGTGTTCCATCGACTTTAAGGGATGGATTGTAGCGGTTGGCTACTCCTCCCCCGATTTGAGGAAAAGAATAGGTCAAAACCGTATCTCCATTCACCAGATGGTGCACGA
>JBJOOF010000212.1:0-3791 GCA_046051425.1 Bacteroidota bacterium | reverse complement strand
CAGGCGACCTTGAACAAATAATTTTACCTTCCTTGTGTTGGTTCTAAAGTCCCTCTGATTAGTTCAGCAGGGACTTTTTCATTACCTTAACTTTTAAATTAGCCACATCACCCATGGGAATCTTTGGTTTCTTCTCAAAAGAGAAAAAAGAAAGTTTGGATCAAGGTCTGCAAAAGACGAGTGAATCCATTTTCTCCAAACTTAGCAAGGCGGTAGTCGGCAAATCCAAGGTCGATGAAGACGTATTGGATGAATTGGAAGAAGTGCTAATCAGTTCCGATCTAGGTGTAGAAACCACCGTCAAGATTATTCAGCGCATCGAAGAGCGCGTCGCTCGCGACAAATACCTCAATGCTTCCGAACTAGACCTGATCCTTCGCGAGGAAATAGCCCTTCTTCTTGCAGAAAACAACACCCAAGACCTGCTGGACTTTGAGTTGCCCGCAGACAAAAAGCCCTACGTCATCCTAGTGGTAGGAGTCAATGGAGTCGGAAAAACCACCACAATCGGCAAACTAGCCTACTTATTTAAAAATGCAGGCAAGTCAGTGGTACTTGGCGCCGCAGACACTTTCCGCGCAGCGGCAGTAGATCAATTGATCCTTTGGGGCAACCGTGTAGGCGTACCCGTCGTGTCGCATGGCATGAATACGGATCCTGCCTCTGTGGCCTACGATGCCATCAAACAAGGTTTGGATACCAAGGCAGATCTCGTGATCATCGATACTGCTGGACGACTCCACACCAAGGTCAACTTGATGAACGAGCTGACCAAAATCAAGAGGGTGATGCAGAAGTTTATCCCAGAAGCTCCCCACGAGATCATGCTGGTCCTCGACGGATCTACAGGTCAAAACGCATTTATGCAAGCCAAAGAGTTTACCAAAGCCACTGAAGTGAGTTCCCTAGCTATCACCAAACTGGACGGCACTGCCAAAGGCGGTGTGGTCATCGGCATCTCCGACCAGTTCAAGATTCCTGTCAAGTTTATCGGGGTAGGCGAAAAGATGACCGACTTGCAGCTCTTCAACCGAACCGAGTTTGTAGACTCTCTCTTTAAAAAGAACTAAACTTTTAATCCTCCGAAACCACGGGGGATTTTTTTTTGTTAACCCAAGTGGCCTAAACGAGCAGAAACTGTAAATCACTAGCTCTTTTTATATCGGGTGAGGTGAAAAATCCGTAAACTTGAAATCATGACAGCAGTAAACTTTCAAGAAACGCAGCGCTTCAGACAAATCTGGATTTGGGCATTGATCCTAGGCATCTCGGGATTTTCAATTAGCTCTTTATTCTTATTGGAAGACAAGGCCCCACTTACCTTCGGAGATTTAGCCTTCCCACTAGGCATGATCCTACTTTTAAACATCCTTTTTCTCAGCTTCACGCTTACCACACGCATCGAAGCGGATTCCCTATCCTACCGATTTTTCCCGTTTACGCGCTGGAGAACTTTTCGCTTTGAAGAAATTGAATCCATGGAATTAAGAGAATACAATGGATTGTGGGAGTATGGGGGCTGGGGAATCAAATGGAATGGAGATTCCTGGTCCTACACCACGAGTGGAAAGTGGGGCATCCTAGTCAAAACATCCAATAAAAAATTTCTCCTGGGAACACAACAACCCGAGCAAGTCAAGCAGGTAATCGCCGAATTTAATGCCTTCAAATTGGCTCAACAGCCTTAAATTTAAAGTTAAGCCCGAAGAATTTCGAAAGACTGAGTTCAAAAAAGAAAGATCCTTTCAAAAAAAGAAAAGAAGACCTTTCTCTTTTGGTAACTTGCGGCTGCAATTGCTACCCTATGAAATCCATCATCAGCTTTGTCATCCGCTACATCCCTAGGCCTATCCTCCAAACGGTAAGCCCGCTAGCGATGAGAGTACTCTCCCAACTCAATCGCGGTTCGGAAGTCAGCTGCCCTGTCTGCTCCCATTCCTACAAGAAGTTTTTACCCTATGGCCGCATCGCACGCGAAAATGCGCTCTGCCCCAATTGCCTAGCGCTAGAGCGGCACCGCTTGATGTGGCTTTTTCTAAAGGAGAAAACCAACTTTTTCACCGCTCCCCTAAAGGTGCTTCATGTGGCTCCAGAACATTGCTTTATTGAGCGATTTGAGGCGATTCCCAACTTGGATTACATCACCGCTGATATTGAGTCTCCGCTCGCCAAGGTAAAGATGGATGTACACGACATCCCATTTGAAGACAACGCCTTTGATGTGGTCTTTTGCAACCACGTATTGGAGCATGTGGAAGATGATATTCGCGTTTGTGCGGAATTTAACCGCGTCCTGAAGCCTGGAGGCTGGGGGATTTTGCAGTCTCCCGTTTATCCCTTGGAAAAAACACTCGAAGACAAGACCATCACCGATCCAGCTGAACGGGAACGCTTATTTGGACAGCGGGATCACGTACGAAAATTTGGAAAGGATTACGCAGCAAGACTTCGCCAATCAGGAATTCAGATCGAAGAAAACCAATTTGTAAAGGAACTTGACCCTAAAAAAGTGAAGCAATATGCACTTGCTTCGGACGAGGTTCTTTTTGTTTGCAGCAAGGGAGACTAACCTTTACTCCACTTTAGCACCAGTTCGACTAGAAGTCCCGATCCGTAGCCACAAAGCTGTACGATGGAGGTCAATAGTGCCAAATGACCAACCAACAACGAGCGGTGCTGCCAATAGGCTTGGTTGATCACAAGGATAGCCCAAGCCCAAAAGATAAGTAGGTGAGGGATGAGTAGGAACTGAATAAAAATTAGGTTCACTCCAATCGAAATCAAAAAAAGAAGAAAGAAGCTCGGCAAGACATGTACCAACTTGATGGCTTCGGGATGAAAGCGAGACACATTGACCCGATTTCTCCCAAAGGAAAAGGCTTGCTTCGCAAATGACACAAGTGTGTTTTTTCGCTTGTGGTATACAAAAGCCTCAGACACCAATTCCAATCGGAATCCTGCCTTCTTGATACGAAGGCTCCATTCGATGTCTTCCCCACGATTGGGGTCCACAAAACCGCCCAACTGCTCAAATACGGGTCTAGACACACCCATATTGAATCCCCTAGCCTGGTAAGCTGCGGGATTCTTGAGTTTACCCCGAATTCCTCCGGTAGTCCAGAACGAAGTCATCGCAAAGTCCATCGCTTTTTGTAGCGGAGAAAAATCCGCAGCTGCAGCATCCGGACCTCCAAAGGCATCTAGAGATCGAGTGGCTATTGCTCTTTCAAGTACTTCGAAATAGGTAGGAGGCAGAAGCACATCCGAATCGAGGATCACGAAAAAATCCCCTTTGGCCTGCTGCATCCCAAAATTACGGGCAAATCCTTGCCCTGTATTCTCTTGAAAAAAATAGTGGATGGTGAGTTGGTCTGCAAAAGCATCAATTACTTCCTTGCAGCGCAAGGTGGAACCGTCTTCCACTACGATTACCTCAAACTGGGTATTGGTTTGGGGAAGCAGGCTAACCAACAAGTCCTTTAGTTCACCCGGTCGATTGTAAACAGGAATGATGCAGGAAAAGAACATTAAAAATCGAGATTGATTTCTTCGTCGATTTTGTATTCAGGCTCTTTGGATTGGTTGGAAGTCATCAGCTCCGCAATGAAGCCTGTCAAAAACAACTGTGCTCCAATCACGAGAGCCACCAGCGCCAAGAAAAACACAGGCTGATCCACTACCTCTCTCACTTTTATGCCTTGACTCAGTCCATAGATTTTTTGAATAATCAACCAGGCCGTGATCGCAAATCCAGTAAAGAAGGAAAGTGTCCCTAGCAAGCCAAAAAAGTG
>JBJOOF010000211.1:0-2574 GCA_046051425.1 Bacteroidota bacterium | reverse complement strand
CGAGGTGATGTCGGGTTTTCGATTGGCCAAAGGCGGTGCTCAGGAACGCTTTGGGGTCATTCCGGATTTGACGACCCTAGGGAAGATTATTGGTGGAGGGATGCCAGTAGGTGCCTATGGTGGGAAAAAGGAAATCATGGACTTTGTTTCCCCGGCAGGACCCGTTTACCAAGCAGGCACTCTTTCTGGCAATCCTATTGCTATGGCGGCGGGATTAGCCATGTTACGACATCTAGATACCCATCCTGAAGTGTATGCTCGTTTGGAAAGTATCGGAAATCAACTCTGCGCAGGGATTAAGGGAATCAATGCCAACTTGGGAATGGATTACACCCTCAACCAATTGGGTAGCATGTATTCCTTGTTCTTTACCTCAGCACCGGTAACGGATTTTGAATCTGCAAAGAAATCCGACACCCAACTTTTCGGTCGCTATTTCCAAAGCATGTTGAAGCGAGGCGTTTATTTGGCTCCTTCACAGTTTGAAAGCCTATTTTTATCTACTGCCTTGACGGACGAACTGATTGGTAAGATCCTTCAAGCGCACGAAGAAAGCATGAAAGAAATTCATTAAAAGGGAAAAAGCAGTGAAAGTTTACGGCATAAAAAATTGCGATACGATGAAGAAAACCTTTGCCTTCCTGGAGGAAAAGGGGGTTTCTTACGAATTTATCGATTACAAAAAGCAGGCTCCTAGTGCCGATCTGCTTAGAAGTTTCCTTTCAAAGACTAGTTTGGAAACCTTGGTCAATCGGCAGGGGACTACTTACAAGAAATTGGAGGATGCACAGAAAGGTGCGGTACTGCAGGAGTCTACTGCGCTTCCGATTTTAATGGCTCAACCCAGCATGATCAAAAGACCTTTGATTGAATATGCCGACGGAAGTGTCACCTTGGGATTTGTACCCGATCAGATTGCCGCAAAACTGAAGTAAAGGAATCTCTTTCAGCCCAGTTTACTTCTTCCTCAAGAATTAGGATTGTGGAGGGAAAAATGCGGGCAAGTGCTTTATGATGTCCCGACTCATGCTATCCAGATCATAAGAAGGCTTCCAGCCCCAATCAGCTCTGGCTCTGCTATCGTCAATGCTATCTGGCCAAGAGTCGGCAATGGATTGGCGAAAATCCACCTGGTAGCTAATTTCAAAGCTAGGCACCTCTTTTTTGATGCTTTCAAAAATCTCTTTCGGAGAAAAACTCATCCCAGCTAGGTTGTAGCTCGAGCGGATTTTGACCGCTTCTTTTGGAGCATTCATCAAATCTAAGGTAGCCTTGATGGCATCCGGCATATACATCATGGGGAGGTAGGTATCTTCGCTCAAGAAACAGGTGAAGTGCTGCTTTGCTATCGCCTTATGGTAAATGTCCACTGCATAGTCGGTAGTTCCCCCACCAGGAAGTGATTTGTAACCAATCAATCCCGGGTAGCGAAGGCTTCGTACATCTACCCCATATTTCTCGAAGTAGTAGTTGCACCAACCCTCACCTGCAAGTTTGCTGATTCCATAGACCGTGTTTGGGTCTTTTTCGCAAAACTGTGGAGTATTTACTTTTGGGGTGCTGGGACCAAAAACAGCAATGGAAGAAGGCCAATAGATCTTGTCCAGTCCACATTCTTTGGCGAGCTCCAACACATGTAGTAAACTGTCCATGTTGAGCTGCCAAGCAAATTGAGGATTTTTTTCACCTGTGGCAGATAGCACTGCTGCGAGGTGGTAGATTTGTGTGACCCGCTCTTTTTTCACCAAAGTTCCCAAGGCTTCCTTGTCCATTACATCCAATACTTCAAATCTGCAGTATGGGAAAAGTGTGCTAGCAGTGGCTCTGAGGTCAGTAGCGATTACTTGGTCACTGCCAAATTGGTCTGCTAAAGCTCGGGTTAATTCTGAGCCGAGTTGCCCAGCTGCTCCAATAACAAGGATTTTATCCATAGGGTGGTCTTTCAATAAACCCGTAGTTGAGGTGAGGGTTTTTGTTTTATATTTGGGTTTGCTTGAGCAAAAATAATAAAATTCACCTGTTCCAAGCGGATTTTTGATCAGCGGAGCTTGAAATTTTGCCAAGATCAATTTCTAATCTATTGACCATGTACGAGCAGTTTAAACCCAAATTAGAACAAGAATTACAATCCATCGAGGAAGCCGGTTTGTTCAAGAAAGAACGCATCATTACCTCTCCCCAGGCAGCTGAAATCACCATTGCCGGAGGGAAGCGGGTGTTGAATTTTTGTGCAAACAACTACCTAGGGCTTTCTTCCCATCCCCGTGTGGTTCAGGCGGCAAAAGATGCCATCGATTCCCATGGCTTTGGCATGTCCTCTGTCCGGTTTATTTGCGGTACACAGGATATCCATAAAGAATTAGAAAAAAAGCTCTCTGAATTTTTGGGCACCGAGGATACCATTTTGTATGCCGCGGCTTTTGATGCGAACGGGGGAGTTTTTGAACCGTTGTTTGGGGCTGAGGATGCCATTATTTCAGATGCATTGAATCATGCCTCCATCATTGATGGGGTGCGTCTTTGCAAGGCCATGCGCTACCGATACGAGCACAACAACATGGAAGATCTGGAGAA
>JBJOOF010000210.1:0-3332 GCA_046051425.1 Bacteroidota bacterium | reverse complement strand
ATACTACAGCTTCCCGCGTACTATTCTTCGATGACCTGCTCGCCAATGTGGAAGGAGCAGCTTCGGTAGGGATTCAAGCCGTACAGGTCACGGGTCCCAACACGATTTTTGATTTTTTTGGAGATGTATAAGCCGAAGGAATACCTCATTCATGGGACCTTATTTCTTTTGACGCTAGTCACGACAACCCTAGCAGGAGGCGAGTGGGTATATGGTAAGTCTATTCTCGCTTCGGGAGAAGCCGCGCTTACTTGGCCTTATTTTCTTAAATCCTTACACTTTTCCATTCCCTTCATCGGGATTTTATTGGTTCATGAATTGGGACACCTCTTTACGTCGATCTACCACAAGGTACGCTGTACTTTGCCCTACTTTATTCCCGCCTGGCTAGGCTTCTTGGGAAGTCCTTCCTTGGGTACATTCGGGGCGATTATTCGCATGAAGGGGCGTGTAAATAGCCGCAAAAAATACTTTGATATCGGCATCGCTGGTCCACTTGCTGGCTTTGTGCTTGCCTTTGGTGTCCTGACCTATGGGATGCTGACTTTGCCTCCTGCAGATTACATCTACGAAATACATCCTGAGTATGCCGACCCCAATTTTCAGGGGTATGGGGAGGATGTGGTGGAATTTGAGTTGGGGAATAACCTGCTTTTCTGGGGAATGGGAGAGCTTTTGGCTGATCCTGGGCGCTTGCCCCAGTTGTCCGAAATGATTCACTACCCTTATCTATTTGCGGGTTACTTAGCGCTCTTCTTCACCGCACTCAATCTACTTCCCATAGGGCAATTGGATGGAGGACATGTGCTCTTTGGGTTATTCCCTAGGCGACATACACAGATCTCTTTGGTGGTATTTACCCTGTTTCTTGCCTTTGCAGGGCTAGGAGTGATTCGACCCTCCATACCCATAGAAGAATTGCTTATTCGGATCCCACTCTACCTCGGTTTTCTCTACTTCTGTTTGAGCAAGTCAGGCTTAACCCCACTCAATCGCCTCACCATAGCACTCAGTTTGGCTGCTGGGCAGTATCTGCTCTCCTTTTTTTACCCCACCTTGGAGGGCTACCAAGGATGGCTGTTTTTTGCCTTCTTGTTGGGGCGCGTGATGGGATTGGTGCATCCGGAAGTAGCAGGATTACAGGCAGTAGACTCCAAAAGAAAGGTGTTGGGCTGGATTGCACTACTCATCTTTATCCTCTGCTTTTCTCCTCAGCCATTTCAGATGAATTAAAATTGTACAAAGTACCAAGATACTTTAGAAGCAAGAGACAAGACACAAGAGCCGAGATGCATGATGCTCCAAATTAGCAGGAGTTTCCTAGCAGGAGAAAAGTAAATCTAACCTGTCTGCCGACAGGCAGGTCTCTTGGTTCTTGGCTCTAATCGTCTTTTTAATTTGTAATTTGTACTTTGCACTAATCTTTTAAGGCTCGGAAAGCCAAAATGCCACCCAATACATTGCGCACTTGGGAAAAGCCATTCATTTCCATAAATTTTTTTGCATTTCCACTGCGGGCACCCGAGCGGCAATGAATCACGATTTCCTCGTCCTTGATTTTTTCCAGTTGGCTCAACTGATGCGCAAGCTCTCCCAAGGGGATATTATCGGCACCTAGGTTATCTTCTTCGTACTCCCATTCCTCGCGTACGTCGATAAAGTGAAATTTTTCGCCTTGATCCAGCCTTTCTTTCAATTCGCTAACGGTAATGTCTTCCATGTTATTTTTTTACTAAAATTCGAAATGAGGTGATTCCCCGATCATGCACTACCTTGATCAGGTAAAGCCCAGGATGTTGATCTTTAAAATTAAGGACTTCTCCTGTATTTCCTGGTATGCGTGGGATGGTAATCTCACGACCAAAGGAATCGAGGACCTGTGAGTAGGAAAACTTTCCTTCGACCATTACCTCTTCAACAGCAGGATTGGGATAGACTTTAAGGATGTTTTCAGGGGCTAGATTTCCTCCAGCTTTACCCGATAAACTTACATGTGGGCGGATTAAAAGTGCTCCAGTCACGTCCTTATTTTGAATCCAACCTCCACCTACATTGTAATGGATTCGGTCTCCGAAGTTTTGACTTTTGTCTAGCCCTACTTGCAAGAAATCGTTGGTAAACTGGGTGAAGCCTACATAGAAGGTGCCGGAAACGGGCACCGTTTCTTTCAAGGAGAAATACTGAATGTTTTGCCCCGACCCTTTGGTAGGAATGACCACCTCTTCGGTATAAAGGGGCTTTTTGTCTAAGGCAGACCAGATGACCAGATCTAATACTTGATCGACCTGCCGGGCATTGTTGAAATCGATGGAAATCCCAGTCAAAAATACGGGTTCAGGGGTTTTGTAAGCAACGGCCAACTGTCCGGACCGCTGATTGATCCCTGCGGTATAATCTGCCTGTCCCTGGTCGTATGCGAAGTAATCCCGGAAGGAAAAACGTGTCCTAACCAGATCATTGTCACGAAAATCCACTTGCGCATAGCGCGTGGTATCCGTACCGTTGATGGAGGTCAATAGCCCATCTCCCGTGATGAGGGAGGTTTCAAAAAATACATCCCCAGGCTTACTTGGAACGGGGATTTCTGTGAAAATCCGACTCACAATCGACCTTCTTTCCAAGGCATTGGGAACGGGGTTGAATGGGGTGGTGCTGTTAATTGGAAGCAAGTTGGTTCCGCTGCTGTCACGTAGGGTCACGGAGTACTCCATTGCCTTGAATCGATTTTCAAGATTCTGGAACTCACTCTTTACCGTGGACCAGGTTCCTTTTTGGTGCTTTTGCAATAGTTCCCAAGGGTAGGCTCCATAATCACCTAGCCGAACCGTAGTGGGCAGTGTAAGGGCTCGGTCTGGGTAAGACAGGTCGGTTACGGCGCGTCGGCTATTTAAATAAACATAGTCTACCAACCAGGAATCAAACGGGCCACTTTGTCTGCCGTTGGAGAAAAACCGAAACTGAAAATTAGCATGTTGCCATTCCGGTAGGATGGCGATGATTTCTTGAGCAAATCGAGTTCGATCCAAAGTTTCCCCACCTCTTTTCTCCCACACGGTTAGCCAGGTTCCAGCTGGAGTCAAGACTTGAAGTGTGAGGCGGTCATTGCTGTCGGGAACTTCTGCTTTGCCGCCTGCCTGCCAGTAAAAGCTCAGGTAAAGGCTTGTTTTTAGGGGGATATCGATTCCGCCAAGATCTAGAGGGACGCTGGTTAGGTAATCACTTTCACCCTGGTCTTTTTGTTGGATGGAATAAGCTCTTCCCAATTCATCCACGCCATTGAATAAGGCCATGCCTAGGGAAGGGGCTTTGTTTCCAATGGTTTCAGTGTAAGA
>JBJOOF010000209.1:0-9941 GCA_046051425.1 Bacteroidota bacterium | reverse complement strand
CTCCCAAAAATCTACCTTGAGAAGATTCAAAAATCGTCATGTTGGCTTCTCCAGTATTCCAGTAGATGAGGTCATACATGGAGATCATATTGGTCAGGGGAGCACCTGCGGCGGCGGCTTTGAATCGATTTGTTTGGGTGATCAAAAAGGACGTTTGATACCCTCCCCAGCTGTGCCCATGCAAGCCCATCTTATTGGGATCTACCACACCCGTTTGGATGGCAGCATCTACTGCAGGGAGAACCGCCCAAAGAGCCGACATTCCGGGATCATCTAATTTGTATACAATGTCTGGAGTCAGCACCGCATAGCCGTTGCTGGTGTATACACCAGGATTCCAGCCTGTTCCACTGTAGGATGGATTGGACCAGTTGTGCAGGTTTTGAGAGGTTTTTTCATAATAGTAGATCACGGTTGGGTAACTTTTCCCTTCCTGATAACCCGCAGGGAGATACAAAGCTGCCTGCAGGGAATCTCCTTTGGTCGTTACGTAATCAATTAATTTCACTCCTGCTGACCAAGCAAACTTTCCTGCATCTGGCGCATTTTCGGTCACCTGTTTGGCATTGCTCAAACTGGCATCTCCGAGATACACTTGGGTAGGCTGGTTAAACTTCTCTTTGGTGTAGGTAAACACTTGAGCCTTCTTGGCTTTTGCCAGACCTTGGATATTCGCATCTTCCCAAAGGAGTACCTTTAGCCCAGGTGCAAGGCCCGTTTTGGCTGGGGAAAGGGTACCGATTCCACTTTTCTTGGTTAGCTCCCCATAAAGGCGAATGTAAACCGGCTTGGTCAGGTCAATTCCTTTTTCATCTGGGTTCAAATTGACCCGGTACTGGTAGCGAATGTGCTGGACCTTCCCATTTTGAGTAAGGTTCGTTGGCGCTTCCTTGCTAGACATGGGGATTTGCCAAATATCCCATCCATCGCGGAGTAAAACGTACTTGCTATCGGCACTCCAGCCAAGTGGATTATTCAAGGGCAGCGCTAAATTTTCATCCTCTTCTACATCCACCATGGACACAGGAAGCTTCTCCGTCAAATTACTGTGGGTTTTTGAAAATATATCGTAGACGTAAAAATGTCCATCCTTGCCGTAGAGCAACTTTTTGCCATCGGTAGAAGGGCGAGGCATGGAGGAAAAGGTAGGCTGGTAAAATTTCTCCAAAAGCAAGGTCTTTTCACCTGTCGCCACATCCACAAGGTAATAATCGAGGTAGGTCTGCCCGTTCAAATTATTGTCCAATTCATAGGCCCCCTGATCTGATCCTAGGGCATGGCGTTGCTGTGGCAAAAGATTAAGTTCTCGGAGACTGCTGTCTTGCAGCGCCAAATGGGTTTTGGTGGCCGGGTCGTACACTGCCCAGAAACTCGCGTTTTTATCCATGCCTTCCATCACCTGCTGTCGGGACTGCATGCGATCATCTTCCCAATGCCAGATGGTCATCTCAGGCTTCTTGGCATCCGAGGCCTTCTTCTCAGGAGCGCTGGATGTATTGAGTTTGGCGATGGCTTTTTGAAGGTCAGAAACCGACTTGATCGTGGAATCTGCCTTGATTTTTTCAAGAGATTCCACTTCGGACTGTTTTAGCGAATCCTGATTGAGCTCTTGCTTAGCCTTTCCTTTCTCTACCAATACCAGGGAATGAATTCCATAAAAGATGCGAGTCAGGTCATCCGACCACATCGGGCGTTTGTTGGGACTGATCGTATAGCCTGGATCAAATCCAAGGCTGTCTGCCGCAGGATCGTATAGGGTTACTTGTGGATTGGAGAGATTTTTCACCCCGAGGACTGCTCCTTTTTCTTGTTTGTATTGCTTGTCCTTTTTGAATTTGAGGGCGGCAAATCCATCCCCCTTATCCATCCAATTGAGGCTTTGGTATCCTGCCTCATCCGAGTCCAACACCTGGATAGCATTCGTGGCGAGCTGCAAGAGGTAGAGCCCATTGCCCTGGGAGTTGGCCGCATCGACGGTATAGGCGAGGTGGCTGCCTTTTTTGTTTACCGCATGCTCACGGACATTGCCAAGATTCTGGGACTTACCTGTGGCGAGGTGATAGATCAGGAGATCCGATCCTTTGCCATCTCCAGTTCCTTCCTTGGGAAGGGCGATAACCAAGTGGCTAGCCGCTTCTCCATTGAAGTAAAATCCACCGATTCCTTCGAAGGTTTTTTTGACCCCAGAGGCCAATTGAATTAGATGAAGTTTCTCCTTGAGTGGCTTTCCATTTGCTTTTTCGTTGGCCTTCTTCTCGGTGAATTTGGGAAATTCTTTGAAGGCAATCCACTGGCTATTGTCGCTAAACTCAAAGCTTACAAAGGAAGAGGCACCCATTGAGAATGACTTTTTGCTTGCAGGATCAGCCACTTTTTGAAGAATCAATTCCCCGTCAGTTTCGATACCTGTCAGCACATAAGCCATCCATTGCCCATCGGGGGATAGCTTAAAACCGCTGTTGGGCATGGATTTCCAGGTAGCCACATCCTTCCAGGACATGGGACGAGAATCTTGGGCTTGTGCATGGCTAAGTGTGGCGCAAGCCAATGCCAAAAAAAGGAGCAAGTGTTTTTTCATAGAGTTGTGTGCTAACCAAAGGGAATATTATGAGATTTTCACAATACCACAAAACAGAAAGCAACAACACCTGCAGAAAAGTGTACCCCAATAGGAGATTGACCTTACCTATTCTCCAAAAAAAACAAGGATTAAAAGGAGAGGACAAAAAGTAAGGCAATACGATAAACAACCCTAAAAAAGATTCTGAAGATCACATCTAGTCGCTTTTTCAGCCAATTACTGAGCCCGATAAGAAAGGAAGGATCTTTTAGGCCAGTCTCAACTTCGAAGGATCAACCTATCCTTTTTTTCTTTGGTTAAAAAATAAATCAAAGATCCTGGCCCTTGGAAAAGAATCACCACCCAAATCCAGCCAGTCTTCACCTGCCTAGGATTATGAAAGTTGCTTTTCACGATGTCAATAAGGGCATAAATGATCGCTCCGATATTCAGAGCCAAAAGAAGTCCAATTAAAAGTTCCATAGGTTTTTTCCAACTAGTATATGATCTAAATAGTACGCTACTTATGCCTTGGGCTTTTCTCCTTGAATTTATTGGTTTTTAACATCGCAAAGCCATAATTGGTAAGGTTGTAAAAGAGAACCCCAGCTAGTATGGAAGTGTAGAAACCAATTTTAATGGGATTAAATGAGCCATTCGATCCCAATAACATGAAGAGCAAGGCAAATCCGATGCTGGCGAGTAAAAGCCTTTTATTGAAATTTTCCATAGTACTTTATCTAAAACAAGAGGTTAAAAGTTGTGAGGCAATTCCGTAAGCGACTCCAGAGATAAATCCGCCGACTCCTCCCACAACACCAGCGCCTTTGTTTCCTACAAAAATCAAGGAATCACGCATCTTAATATTGTAAAAGTTTAATTAAAAATTAATTTTATTAAATTTTATAGAATTTTAAATTCTTTGATTACTTTAAATAAAAGTAAATTAATTTAAAGTTAAAAATATTTTGTGAAAAAAATAAGGCCTGTCAGCGGAAAACGTGACAGGCCTTATTTCAATTCGATTTGCGAATTTACTGCTTTTTATACACCACTTTTCCTCCCACCACAGTCAATTGCACCTTGGATTGAAGAATTTCATCTTCCGAGATTTCCATGATATTCTTATCATAAACCGTAAAGTCAGCAGCTTTGCCCACCTCAATGGAGCCCTTGAAATTTTCCTCAAACTCCGCATAGGCCCCATCCAAGGTATAGGATTTGAGCGCCTGATCCCGAGTCATTTTCTGGTCTCCTTCATAGCCCCCTTCCGGTAATCCTTGGAGAGTTTTGCGGGTCACAGAAGCATAGAAAGAAGGAAGGGGATCTACGGGTTCTACGGGAGCATCGGTACCGTTGGCAATGCGCGCACCGGTCTTAAACAGACTCTGCCACACGTAAGCCCCATCGATGATTCGCTTCTCCCCTAACCTATCGATGGCCCATGGGCGGTCGGAGCTCAAGTGAATCGCCTGCATGGCGGCAATCACACCCAACTTTCCAAAGCGAGGGATATCATCCGGATGCAGGTGCTGTGCATGCTCGATTCGGAAGCGATGGTCGGTAGCTTTTGGGTTTTTGGCCAAGGCAGATTCAAATCGATCCAAAATCTCCTGGTTGGCACGATCGCCAATGGCATGTGCACAAACTTGGAAACCTAGCGGCAAGGCTCTCTCAGACACCTCAGTTACTACTGACATGGGCAAGGTTTCGTGGCCGCGATGGCCCGGTTTGTCTGAATAGTCCTCCAGCAACCAGGCACCCCAAGGTCCCAGAGCCCCATCGCAATTGAGTTTGATGGAGCGCACCGTCACCCAGTGATTGGGATCGATCATCGGTCCTTTTTTATACCAGGCTTCCAATAAGTCGGGCTGTCTACCGGTTAGCATGATGTACATGCGCGCGGTCAGTTTGCCTTCTTTTTGAAACTTCTGAACCAAGTCGATGACCTCCTGTCCGGAACCCGCATCGTGAAAGGAAGTGATGCCCTTTTCGGCAAGTTCTTGCAAGGCCAAGGTCAAGGCCTCTTCGTCTTTTTCTGGGGTAGTTTCAGGAATTAACTTGCTCACCAATGTGGAAGCACGCTCGACCAATACCCCGGTAGGATTGCCGAGCTCATCTCTCAATACCTCTCCTCCTTCCACTTCTTGAGTTGGTGTTTCGCTGCGCAAAGGGGTGATGCCTGCCATATCCATCGCCTTTTGATTGACAAAAGAGGCATGGCCAGAGGCATGGGCCAGGTAAACGGGATTGTTGGGACTCACTGCACTGAGTGCATCGTGCGTTTGAAAGCCTTTCACGGTCTTTTCGGGCATTTTGATCCACTTGTCCTGATGCCATCCCCTGCCTGTAATCCAGTCTCCTGGCTTGGCAGTTGCTGCAGCCTCGCCTACTTTTTGGATCAATTCCTCGTAGGTCTTCACCCCCATCAAGTCGATTTCAAGTTTGTTGTAGCCTATTCCCATCAGGTGGGCATGGGACTCAATGATTCCAGGAATCATCGTCTTGCCAGCTAGGTCAATCACCTCCGTGTCGCTGCCAACAAATTTTTGGATTTCTTCGGTAGTGCCCACAGCCAAAATTAGCCCATCCTTGACCGCCACGGCCTCTACTTTCGGATTGGCTTCGTCTACAGTGTAGACAATTCCATTGATAAAGACTTGGTCGGCAGAGTCAGGACCTGCTTGGCAACTCCAAAGAAGGATGCCTGCAAAAAGGGAATAGAGAATAGTTTTCATGGGTTGGTATTTGAATACCGAAACTACCTTATTTGATTTATGTTGGCAAGTCATTCAAAGAATAACAGGTCAACAGCTAACAGACCACGGTCCACCGCTCGCTTACTTGAACCAAAAGCCTTATTTTCCTTGGAGACCGCTAAAAAAGTGGGGATCCATACGATATAAATCTGCGTAATTTTTCCCCAAAAATCGGCGTGAAAAAACCCAGAAGAGCAAGAATAAATCAACGCTCCTTACCTCACCCAGATTTTTTGGACAAATGTCTGCTTGTCCTCGGTTTGCAGCTGTAAAAAATAGATCCCTGGAGCTAGATTTGGGGTGTCCACGCGGATCGCCCTCCTTGCCGGAAGGACCAGTTCTGGAAGCAGCACCTGACCAAGAGCAGAAACCAATCGGCCAGTGGCGGGTAAACTAATTACAACTTGGAAGGAGCCGGAACTTGGATTTGGAAAGGCAGTGACGCTAAATTCTCCAGCAGAACCTCCGTCCGAACTAGCAGCACTGAGGTAGAGTAGCCCTCCTCCACGGGTGCCCAGGATAAAGTCATCATCCTCACCCAGACCAGACTTAACTACCGCCAGCCAATTGGAGCGACCCAGTCGCAGGGGCAAGTCCTGATTTTGAATTCGAACTAGCACCTCCTCCCGAACGGGTGCATTCAGAAAGTCTCGTGTTCGGTAAATTCTGCCCGTTTGGTCTACCGAATACAAATCGGGGCGCTCTCCGCTACGAACGGCTACATTCAGGTTTCGATTGGCTGGATTGTCTTGAAAACCTAAAAAATTACTCCTCAAAAGACGAACCGATCGCGCAGTCAAGTCCACCTCGTACTGGGTCAAGCTACCATTTTGCGCAGCGACTAGGAGTTGATCCTTGCCTGCGTACCCAAACAAAGTCAACTGGTCACCCAGTCTGAGATTAAGCCCTGAAAGGGTAAGTTCTTCCCAGTTGGTCCCCATCCGCTTGAGCAAAACAGGAGCTGGTACGCCCGTGCTGCTGGTGCGGGTTCCCAGCACCCAAAGGTGCTTTTCCTTGGAAACAGAAACGTAATCTAAGAGGCTCAAATCCAAAAGATTGAGACCGGAAAGCCCCAGGTAATCTTCCTCCACCAGTTCCAGTTGCGTTCCCGTGTACTGCATTCGGTAGGCTTGACCCAAGATTTTGTTTCCTTTTTTTACATTGGCAGTCACCAAGAGTTCGCCTGAAAAAGAAGTGCCACTAAAGAAAGGGCGGGTGTTTTCACCCAAATCCAACACTTGATCCTGCAGGATAGGAAGCAATTTGCCTGTCCCCTTTTCCAATCGAACGACAGATTGCGCAAAATCAATTCCGAAAGGCGCGGCGGTTTCGTTGGTATTCAAACTTACAACCAGGGATTCCTCCAAATACTGCCCTGCATGGAAGCGAGGAAATTCCGGTAAGGAACCGAATCCCGGGAGTTCCTTGGAAAAGGAGGTGAATTTCGGATTGCTGCTGGTACCAACATTTGGTAAAAAATAGAGGGTAGTGCATTCCTCCCGACCCATCAGCAGGTCTGGGATGCCGTCACCCGTAAAATCTCGGTACAGCAAACTATGTCCCCCCGCATGCTGCACTCGGGCTTGGTCGAGGGGAGAAGTGGGTGTAGCGAGGGTTCTTCCGTCGCAGGTCAACCCAAAACTGATCTGCCCACAACCGCAAAACTCAAAGCCACCCCAGTGCCGGACCGGAAAAGCAAAGCCATCGATATCCGAACTGCCCTTTCGCTCGATGGAGGTATTGCGGTAGTATTCCAGGTAGTCTCCGACGGCAAAGTTGAAAAGGAGCAAGTCCAAATCCCCATCTCCATCCAAGTCTTGAAGGAGCGGTGTGTCCAGGTTATTGGCAGGAATGTTATTGGCTCCCTCCAAGCGTAAGAAATTTTGAGCCAAGCTCCACGAAATCTGGCTTCCCGAAGAGGTATTGCGGTAGGCTTTTACGCCGAGTGCGGTAGAGGTAAAGAGGTCTTTTTTCCCATCTCGATCAAAATCTGCCAAGACCAAAAATCCACTCACATCTGAAGGAAAAAAGTAACTGAGTTCGGGCCGGATGAGCAACTGATCCCCCTTTTTCTCAAAAATCTGGAGCTGCCGCGAATTGATGTCCCAAACTACCCATTCCTCTTTTCCATCCCCGGTAAGGTCTAGCGTTTGGATCTGGGCGGAGTTGATTCCTAGCGAAAAGCCATTCGACAGCACTTGCTCTTTCAGGCGAATGGTTTTGTCCTGCTCCAATTCCACCACCTGCTGCCCAAGCAGTGGTGTGGCGATCCAAATCAAAATTAGGACAAGGATTTTTCGCATGGTGAGGGTGAGGGTGAGGGGTGCATTCGCTTAAAATAAAACGGATCGCTCACTGCAAAGATGCTTCGATTGCGTTATTTTGTGACAAATTTTTGAAAAAAATGAACCTGGACACGCTCTACTCCCTTTTTCTCAACAGCACTGGTGCAAGTACAGATACTCGGAAAATTGATTCCGGGAATCTCTTTTTTGCCTTGAAAGGGCCAAATTTTGATGCAAATGCTTTTGCACCAACTGCCCTAGAGATGGGTGCTTCCGCTGTGGTCGTGGATGACCCTGCTATAGTTCCTGCTGGGGATGCCCGCTATTTTTTGTGCGAAGATGTCTTGAACACCTTGCAGCAGCTGTCCACGTATCACCGACGAAAATTTGATATCCCCGTGATTGGATTGACGGGTTCCAATGGAAAAACGACCTCGAAGGAACTTTTGCATAGCGTGCTGAAACAAAAATTCAATACGCTCGCGACCCAAGGAAATCTAAACAACCATATTGGCGTGCCCTTGACGCTACTTCGCTTGACCGCAGCGCATCAAATCGCCATTATCGAGATGGGCGCCAACAAGCAGGGAGATATTGAGGAGCTGTGCAGTATCGCCGAGCCCACCCACGGATGCATCACCAATATTGGGAAGGCCCACTTGGAGGGTATGGGAGGTCCTGCGGGAGTATTGAAAACCAAAACAGAACTGTTCCAATTCCTAAAAACCCACCAGGGAACCGTATTCATCAATACCCAGGACCCGAATTTGGCGCCGCTGATTGCTCGCTTTGAAAATCCAGTGTTGTATCCTGCTCCGGGTGATTTCTGTGAGGTTGAATTTCATGGAGCCGATCCTTTTGTATCCTTTTCTGTGCCAGGAATAGCGGGCCTACAGGTCTCTTCGCTCGTGGGGGAATACAATTTTGGAAATATCGCCAATGCACTGACTATGGGTGCCTACTTTGGTGTTCCGATGGTGGATGCCGTTCGCGGGATATTGGAGTACACTCCAGAAAACATGCGTTCCCAACTCGTGGAAAAGCGCAGCAATGTGATTGTCTTGGATGCTTACAATGCCAATCCTTCCAGCATGGAGGTCGCCATCCGCACCTTTGGAAAGATGACTGGGAAGAAACACAAAATGGTCATCCTAGGAGATATGTTTGAGTTGGGAGACTACGCTGAGGAGGAGCACCGCAAGTTGGGTGAGCTGGTCAGTGAATTTGCCTTTGACAAGGTCTGTTTTACAGGAAAATTGATCGTGTCGGCCCTGGAAACCGCCCCGTCAGCCTTGTATTTTCCAGACCCTTTTTCTTTCCGCATCTGGCTCCAAGACAGCAAATTGGAAGACTACTTGATCCTAATCAAGGGAAGCCGAGGCATGAAGCTAGAAACGCTGGTAGAGTTTATTTGATGAGCACGACCTTCGCGGTCTTCCAGACCGCGAAGGTCTGAATGAGGAGAATTTAGTCTTAAACCTTCTCTGGTAAAAAAAACAACAAAGGTTTTGCAAATTCAAAACCCTATGTTTAGGTTAGTTATATTATTATATTAACTCTCCATATTTTTATGTTTTTAAAATCAAAATTCATTTTATTCAAATCTTTCTTCTCCCTGCCTTATTTTTCGAAGCACATTGCGGTAGGACTATTGCTTTTACTACTAGGAAGTTGTGTGCAGGACCCGGAGCTGCCCCAACTCAAGCAATCCGAACTAGACCAAACTGCGCAAATTGCTCCCGTAAGGGCCTGGTTTGAAGCGAATAAGGGAAGCTTACGCCTCCCCGAGCGAGGATCTAACTTTCGAACGGAATCTCAGGAGTTGATTTTACCCTTTTTTGAAAAAGAACCCGATTGGAACAAGGTGCACCATTACTTTTTTCCGGATGGGCGAGAGGTGTTTGAGTTCAACTTAGAAAACAAAGAGATTTTTATCCCCTCTTTGGGGGAGCAGCAGCAGGATCAGCAGCTGGCGCGACGAAGCATTCAGAACATTCTTTTTGTCAAGCACCCGACAGAGGCACGATTTGACCCGCTTATTGTCCGGTATTATCCTGATGTAGAAAATTCAAAACGGGATTTTAAAGACATCAACTACCAGATGATCGATGAAAAATGGTCTGGGACAGTGGATCTTTTCACCTACGACGAGCATTTTTTTATTGGCTTTGAGATCCAGAAAGGCAGGATTTTAGCTACTCGAAAGGTAGAGGTAGCTGGGGAAGGTGGACGTCGAGCAATAGGCCCTGAGCAGCTGGATATCCGCTGTTCGGTAACCACTACAGATTGGCATCAAATCAGTTATATCAAGGAGACCAATACTTGGGTAGTCCAAGC
>JBJOOF010000208.1:0-22433 GCA_046051425.1 Bacteroidota bacterium | reverse complement strand
AGGAGCCTCCTGATTCCTGCTCTTGATGAGTTCATTTATTTAAGAAAAAGCACGCCCACCCCTTTTTCCTTGGCCAAAGCATTGAATGCGGGAATGGCCTGCTCCACCAATCGCTTACCCTCTGCCTCGAGTGGCTTCCACTGCTCCAGCAATTCGGCATGCCTTGCTTTGGTGCCTTCGTTGATACTCGGAATACTGCTCTCGCCGTGATTCATCATGTATAGGAAGTTGGCTGTAAACTTGTTGGGGAAGTTCTCCACATCGTCATAGGCGGTGGATTTGCGTTGTATCATGGATTCATCCCATGCAGTCAATTCCTTCACTAGGTTTTGTGCAGACAGCTTAAGGTCCTTGTATTCAACTTTCGTGTCCAATCTACCAATCAGGTCTTGGAGTTGGTCTTGGTATTTTTTGGCAGTATTTACCAAATTGTGCATCTGAGTGACTTCGCCTTCCAAAGTACTCATCCACTGGTGGTAGGATTGAAAATCTGCAGCACTTAACTTACTTCCTGGCACATCCTGAATTTCTCCTTTGGCTTCTCCAACTAACACATTACCTGCACTCAGTTTGAGGGTGTAGGTACCTGGAATGGCTTTGTGTCCACGGAAACTGGATTCAATGTACGCAGTAGGAATTCCGGGTACAGTTGGGTAGCGAAGGTCCCACACGAATCGATTGATGCCTTTACGAGTAGATAGCGTCGGTTCTAGGGATGGCCCTCCTGCGTAGGACTGGAAATCTGGGTTCCCTTTGGAACGTAACTTGCGCACTAAATTTCCTTGGGCATCGTGAATTTCCAAGGTCAATTCAGTGCTGTCTGCGAACGTTTCAGGCAAGTGGTAGTACAGCACCATACCAGAGGCAGGGTTTTGGCCTTGGAAGGGGTCTGTTCCGGTAAATCCTTCCAGATTAGCACCATTCATGGAAGAATACCAACTGCCCAATGGGGCTTTTTCAGGAGTGTAAAGGGTAGGCTGTGCTACGCTTTTCTTCAATTCCCGTACCGCATTCAGTTCATCCAAAATCCAATAGGATCTTCCTGCAGTGGCTACGATCAGATCATCATGGGCCACTTTCAGGTCCGTGATGGGCGTGAGGGGTAGGTTGAGTTGGAAAGATACCCAGGTAAGCCCCCCGTCTTTGGAGAGATACATGCCCTGTTCGGTCCCTGCAAAAAGCAAGTTTTTCACTTTTGAGTCCTCCCGAACTACACGAGTGAATGCACCGTAAGGAATCCCTTTGGAAATGTTGGTCCAAGTTTTTCCGTAATCTGTGGTCTTGTAGATGGCTGGAGTATAGTCGTTGAATTTATAGCGGGTGGTAGCGATGTAGGCCGTGGCAGGATCATGAGGAGAAACCTCTATTGCATTGATCAAGCATTCTTTTAGGTCTTTTGGTGTTACGTTGGTCCAGCTACTACCGCCATCTCGAGTGAGCTGTACGAGTCCATCATCGCTTCCAGTCCAAATTGTACCTGCTGCATGAGGGCTTTCGATTACATAGGCGAGGGTGCCGTAATTTTCTGCTCCTACTGCTTCATTTGTAAAGGGCACACCTCCTTTTCCTTGTTTGGATTTTTCATTTCGGGTGAGGTCTGGAGAGACTTCCTTCCAAGTTTTGCCCCAGTCTTGTGTCTTCAATAAGATCTGAGCACCATGGTAGTAGGTGTTTGGTTCGTGTTGGGACCAGATAATCGGTGCATTCCAGTTGAACCGGTACTTCATGTCCTTGGCATCCATTCCGAGGTATTGTATGGGAGCAGCCATGATGTTGGTAGAGCCTTGCGTCTCCATATCCAAGACTTCAATGGTACCTTGGTAGCTTCCTCCAAGGACATAGCGAGGATCATTTGGATCAAATGCCAAGAAAGCAGATTCGCCACCCGCTGAATTGTTCCAGTGCTCCTGTGTAATTCCTCCTCGGCCCAGGGCCATGCTTGAAATTACCACGGAAGTGTTGTCCTGCTGACCACCGTAGATGCGGTAGGGGAACTGATTGTCTACATTGATTCGGTAAAACTGTGCCGTAGGCATGTTGCTCTGCGTAGACCAGCTTTTGCCGCCGTTGAAAGAAATCGACCCGCCTCCATCGTCAGCTAGGATTAGGTTGTTTGGATTCTTGGGGTTGATCCATAAGTCATGGTAGTCGCCGTGCGGTCCATCGATGTCTTCAAAGGTTTTTCCTCCATCTATGGAGACTAAGAATGGGGCACTTTGTACATAGACCTTGTGCTCATTGACTGGATCGGCAAAGACTTCGATGTAGTACCAAGCGCGCTGCGTCAATCTGTTGCTCTTGTTGATCAGCGTCCAGCTCTCGCCTGCATCTTCGGACACAAATAACCCTCCTAAATCTTTCTCGGTATTGCTTTCAATCAAGGCATAGACCTTGCTGGAATTTGCTCTAGAAACAGATATGGCCATTTTCCCTTTTTCCTCGGGGAGTCCTTTGTGAATTTTATTCCAGGTTTTGCCAGCATCGGTGGATTTGTAGAGTCCCGAACCAGGACCTCCTGACTTCACCTGCCAAGGAAAACGCTGGTGCTCCCACATGGCGGCGTAGAGGATTTCTGGGTAGTTCATGTCCATGGATAGTTCCACTGCGCCGGTCATGTTATCTACAAACAGGGTTTTTTCCCAGGTCAGGCCTCCATCGGTGCTTTTGTATACCCCCCGATCCTCGTTTGGAGCATGCAAGGCTCCTTGGGCTGCTACATACACGGTATTTGGATCGGTCGGGTGAATTTGAATACGAGAAATGTGTTGGGTTTTTTCCAAACCCAATTTTTTCCAGGTTTTACCAGCATCTGTGGATTTGTATACCCCATCTCCGTAACTGGTCATCACGCCTCGAGGCGCATGTTCACCCATGCCTACATAAACAATATTTGGATTGCTTTCCGCCACAGCCACAGCTCCTACTGAGCTGGTGGTGAAGAAACCGTCGGAGATATTTTCCCAATGCTGGCCTGCATCACTTGTTTTCCAGAGTCCACCTCCGGTGGTCCCAAAGTAATAGGTCAGTGGGTCTTGAATCACCCCAGAGGCCGTTACCGACCTTCCACCTCGGAAAGGACCAATATTTCGGTATTTAAGGGGTAGAGAAGAATCAAAGTTTTGGGCATTCGCAGTAAGCGAACTAACAAGGAATAGAACTAGAAAAATCCGTTTCATAGAGGGTTGGGGATATTTAGATTTTAAATCTAAAAAAAAGGGAAAGAAATGAGTTTAAATCGAGCTTGAATCTAGCGATTTATTTTGCTAGGGAACCACTAACCGGCTAACCAGAATCCCTGTTTGTGATCGGTTTTGCATGAGGAATTCTTGTAAAGGAAGTTTGGAAATTTCCACTTTTCTAGAGACTGAACTCGCATGCATAAGATGGATCCGACCATCTTGTTCCAATGCAAAGCCTACATGGACTACATCAAGGGTTTTGATAGGTGTGGTTATTGCTATAATGTCTCCATTTTGAAGCATATTTTCAATCAAATGGATTTTCTCTTTGGGAATGAAATACGTTTCTCTAGAGGCTAAAATTGTTTCTCTTTCTTGGATGGAAGCCAGGTTTGTAGGGTCTGCCAACTGGGGGTAGGCCTTTGGATTGGCTGACATAAAGGAAGGGATGTTTGGTGAGACGATCCCTCCCAAAGATTTGCTGAGGTGGATAATTCTACCTGCTTTTTCATTTTCGAAAATCCAATCGCTAAAATAATGAAGTCGTGAACCATAGCCGGTATTCCTGCCATTTAGGTAACGCATACTTTCAAGGATTGAAGCTACCGCATCAAATTGGAAGTCTTCATGCTTCAAAGTGAGTGTAAGTGCAAGTACAGATTCCACAAAGGTGGTGCAATCCAAACCCTTTAAGTTGATGACCACCTGTTCCTTTCCTGGGAGCTCTAATGTTTTTTCTACATAAGGAGTCCCTAAAAAACTTTTACCAATTGTCGCTACCAAATCCCCCGTCTCCAATTGGTTATAGGTTGAATTTGAGAATTTTTCTAAAGTAGCCTCCAGTTTGGCTCTACTTTCTAGATCACAAACAGTTTGTGACTTCACCTGAAGCGCTGCTAAAAGGAAAAAGAATAAAAACAGATAGCGGAATAAATGCATAATTATGTGGGTAAAAGCACCTAGGCAAAAAGGGAGTTCTTCAGAATTTTCTGGAATATAGTTGGTGATTTAGTTGACTTATTCGTTGTAAGTTATTCTTTTAATTTTTTCTTTTTGGCTTCTTTCATTAGGTCTTCTAAGTAGTCAGTTTGAACTTCCTGAATTTCCAATAATTTTTTATTGTGATGAACCAATAAATGATCAATTTTTTCACTGAGTATCTTAATCTCCAACTCAGCTTTTAAATTGATTTTATAGTCCTGTTCGCTCCGCTTTCGGTCTTTTTGTTCCTGTCTATTTTGGCTCATCATGATGATGGGTGCTTGGATGGCAGCCAAACAGGAAAGAATGAGATTGAGAAGGATGAAAGGAAAGGGATCAAATGGTCCAGTCACCAATAGCCATGCATTAATTGCAATCCATCCGAGGATAAATGAAAAAAAGCTGATGATAAAAAACCAACTACCTCCAAAAGAAGCCACCTGATCTGCAAGTTTTTGACCAAAAGTAAGTTTGCCTTCCTTCTGCTCATGGATATTTTCAGAAAGGACGGAATTGTTTTGGATAGCTTCTATTACCTCTTGATCAATTGCAGCGAGCTCCCCTTTTTCAAGTAGGATCAGGGAGGTCAAATACAACCTTCTGTATTTATTTAATTCACTATTTGAGATGTAATCCTCTTTGCCAAAGTCTGGAAATTGGGATTGAATCAACTCAAAAATCCCTTCTCTTAGATCTTGTCCTCTGACCTCTTCTCCACGGGGAATCTCCTGTTTGCTAAGATGACTGATTTTCATGATCGAGATTTTTGGATTACACCTTGACTCCAAATAAATAACCGACGAGTCCAGATATTCCCATCGCCAAGGTTCCCCAAATAGCAATTCTAGCAATTGCCTTCGGGATGCTGGACCCCCCAATTTTGGCTGAAGTAACTCCTAGAATAGCCAAAAAAATAAGGGTAAAGCCATAGAGCCAATATTCCATACTGCTAAGGGGTGCCAAGAGTACAATCCCCAAGGGAAGCAATCCACCTACCGTGAAGGAAGCGCCTGAAGCAATGGCAGCTTGGATAGGCTTCGCTTGACTCAATTCATTGATGCCCAACTCATCACGGATGTGTGTGCCCAAGGCGTCTTTTTCGGTGAGTTCGATGGCTACCTGCCTTGCTGTTTCTCTTTTCAGTCCCCGCTTCTCATAGATTTGAACTAGGATTTCCAGCTCTTCCTTGGGCATTTCTTTCAACTCTTCCCTTTCCCGGTCGATATCCGCCTTTTCGGTGTCGGTTTGTGAACTGACCGATACGTATTCCCCTGCTGCCATGGACAATGCGCCTGCTACCAGTCCCGCCACTGTAGCCAACAAAATGGGCTCCTTTAAGGTGCTTGCCGTAGTGATACCAATAGCAAGGCTGGAAATGGAAATGATCCCATCATTGGCTCCCAACACAGCCGCTCGCAACCAATTGCTTCGGTGGATGTAGTGGTTGTCCAGATAATTATCGATGGTAATTGGATTTTTACCCATGACTTGCGTGGTTTAGTTTAATTTAACTCTTGAATTAGATTCGGTTCTTGACCAATTCCTCCATTACCCAATTGGTGCGGGCAGCGGTAATTCCGGTACTTGGACAACTCCCTTTGCCGAGTAATTCTTCCACGATACTTTGGATCAAAGGACGTTGAATGTGATGGGGGAGTTCCAGGTGAAAATGAAGAGGATTTGAATTGGGGCGAAGTAGTGTAAAAGCTCCTTCTCCAAAGGTGGTAAAGCGAAGTTGCCCTTTGTCTCCGTCAATGACAATCTCGTCGATTTCCGAAGCAGTTGAGGTGGTAAAACACCAGTTTCCAGCACCTATCACCCCGTTTTCAAAAGCAAAAGTTCCGCACACCAAGTCTTCGGCAGGATAGGCCTTCGCTTGGTTGGTAGAGAAGCCATTGGCATGTGTGATTTTACCGAAAAAGAAGTCCAATAAGTCCAGTTGGTGTGAGGCCAGGTCATAAAAGTATCCTCCACCTGCGATTTCGGGTAGCACGCGCCAGTTTTCTGCAGAGCTGCTCACTAAGTTGGGTGTAAGAACTTGTTTCATGTTGATGTGGACCGTCCGAATCGCACCAATCTCTCCTTGATCTAATAGCTCCTTGATTTTCAAAAAATGGGGCAACTTTCTTCGGTAGTAGGCCACAAATAGTGGAACGTTTGCTTGCTCACAGGCCTGGATCATTTGTAGACATTCGGCATGGGTCCGGGCCATGGGCTTTTCTACATAAACAGGTTTCCCCGCTGCTGCGGCAAGTTGGGTGAGTTCCAGGTGCACGTGTGGAGGTGTGGCAATGTAAATTGTATTCACCTCTGGGTCTTGGATTAAATCGGCAGCATTGCTGTACCACTTGGGTACCTCATGACGTGCTGCATAGTCTTGGGCTTTCTCCGCATCCCTTCGCATGACTGCTACCAGTCGGGAGTTGGGGATGGTGTTCATAGCAGGTGCAGACTTCAGTTCGCATACCTTGCCTACGCCTAAGACTCCCCATCGAACTTCCGTATCATTAAATTTTTTCATGCTAGCAGGGGTAGAAAAAAAATAGACTGGGATTGATTCGGTCCCAGTCTAGTCAAAATTAAGTTCCTTATTGAGCAGGAGCTGGTCGTGGCTTCATCTTTAAGCTGTCTGCTGGATAGGTGGCGGCAAGTAGGGCCATCTGTTCTTTGGCCCAATCCACCACTGCTTTGCGATCCTCATCCGAGAGGTTGGCCTCCGGATGTAGACCTAGGTAGGTATAGGAAGGCAGGGGCATTTCCCCAGATTCCACCATTTCTATGATCTCTTCAAACTTATGATTTTGCACCCGAAGCGGGAGGGAGGTAAACTCAGAAAAATTCAAATGTCCTTTCCCATCATTGGTATGGTGGTTGAGCCAAAAGCCCACAGGTTGGATATTGCTGTACCAAGGGTATTTGGTGGTATTGGTATGGCAATCGTTGCAAGCCCCTTTCATGATCGTGGCGATGTGTTCGGGAACTTGGTAATTTTTGGTAATGTCAAAATCGTTGGTTCCCGAATCGTTTTTTTTCATGGGAATAAACTGGATGGCTACTAGGAGGACCACCACGGCGAGAGTAATTTTCTTGATCATTTGCGTTTGGTTTTTCTGTTAGATAAAAAATGGTACAAATGGTTTAATTCAGTATTCAATATAGTGAAAAACTGCAATAAATGTAAAAATATGCTACTGTATCTTGAGTAATTTAGCGAGTAAACGGGTAATCTACCGAAAGAAAAAATACTTTTTTGAACTACTGCTTATCGGTAACGCACTCCATCAATCACCAAGCAGAGGCCCGCTTGAAAAATAACCAAACCGAGGGTCCCAGTCCAGAACCATAACTCACCTCCTAATTTTTCCACTCCGGCATGAATGCAAATCGACAACCCTGTACCGGTGAGTAGTAATCCGGCTACAGATTGAAAAAACCAACGCTTCGTATTTTTTTTCATATCTAATTAAAATTGGTTGATGAGGACCATTCCATTTTCTTCGAAGGTATCCATCCGCATCAATGTTTCTACGGCGTCTTCCAACGTTATTCTTCTCCCGATCAATTTTTCTGGATCCATTTTCCCATCCAAAATTAGTTGCATGAGCTCAGGGTAAGCATGCGCTTGCATGCCATGGCTGCCCAAAATTTCCAGTTCCTTCGCAATCACCAAATGCATAGGGATCGGTGGATTGGTCTCAGTTCCTGCCAATAAGCCAATTTGAATGTGCTTTCCTCGCTTACGCAAACTCGCCACTGAGTTGTAGCAGGTCACTTTGCTTCCTAGCGCATCTATGGAAACATGCACTCCACCTTTGCTCAATTCCTGAATGGTAAACGCGACGTCCCCTACCTTTGTTGCATTGACCAGATACTGTGCGCCAGCAGCCTTGGCTAGTGCTAATTTATCGTCTTGAAGGTCTACCGCAATCACCGTGGCGCCCAATGCAGCTGCGATGAGGATGGCAGATAATCCCACTCCTCCACAGCCATGTACGGCTACCCATTGTCCGCCGCTGACTTTGCCTTGAGCGACTACCCCACGAAAGGAAGTGGCAAATCTGCAGCCCAAGCTAGCAGCCACTTCAAAGCTTACCGATTCGGGTATCCGCACCAAGTTGGTATCGGCGCGGTGTACGGCGACACGCTGCGCAAAGGATCCCCAATGGGTAAATCCAGGCTGATATTGATCATCACAGATCTGCTGGTTGCCGCTATTGCAACTCGGGCAGGTACCGCAGGCACAAACAAATGGGACCGTTACCCGATCGCCAATTTTCCAATTTTTGACTCCTTTGCCCACCTCGAGAATGACTCCTGCAAACTCATGGCCAGGCACATGGGGAAGTTGGATATCGGGATCATGACCCTTCCAGCCATGCCAGTCACTACGGCAAATTCCAGAGGCCTTTACTTCAAGGAGGATTCCTTGTTCGGGTGTCTCTGGGTCGGGTACCTGGGTGACTTTTGGGGCTTGCCCAAAGGATTCATAGACTAAGGCCTTCATGGATGCGATTTAATAAATCAAATTTAAAGATTGGTCATAAAAAAAACCGTGAGGGCTAGCCTCACGGTTGGATTGATAGAATTCGGCTTATACTTCAAAACCTGCTCTGTAGGTACGTCCAACAAACTGGTTGGCTTCTTCCAGGTTGGTGATGCGCATGTTTTCGCCGTCCCAAAGGAGTTTTCTTCTTCCAAAAAACTCCTGCTGTCCTTTGCTATTGGGTTTTCTGAGCATAAAGCTTCGAATGGCCAAATTGCCCATGAGC
This sequence comes from Bacteroidota bacterium, assembly GCA_046051425.1. Taxonomy (GTDB): domain Bacteria; phylum Bacteroidota; class Bacteroidia; order Cytophagales; family Cyclobacteriaceae; genus Algoriphagus. The sequence continues at coordinate 13,504 of JBJOOF010000208.1, read as the reverse complement.
ACAGTTTCTGTCATTGGGCCAGCATAATCGAAGGAAGAGGTGAGGCCTTGGTGTTCTTTGGAACCAAAGCCAGCCTTGCAGGCATCCACCCACTTGCGTTGGTGACCATATTCAGGTTCGGTGCTCTCCAAGCGGTCTGGACCAAATTCCTGAGTTCCATCGTAGAGGTACAACTTCGGCATTAGTGGGGAGCTGTCGTTGATGTTGTGGGTGATGATTCCTTTTTCACCGATCATCATGACTCCATTGGCGGAATTGGCGCCACCTAAGTCGTGATCTGGAGGGATGATATCTGGGTGTGAAGGGCGAATTCCCCCATCCATCCAGGTCATTTCAAGAGGAACTGCATTCTTAGCCGTTGCGCCGTAATGAAGGGTGATGAAGGAAGATGCAGGGCACCCGTCTGGGTTGTAGTCTGGAGTCCACATTTGAGAATACACCGATCCAACAGAACATTCTGCATCGAGCGGATAGTGGAGGCCTAGCATACGGAAAGGAATGTCCATCAAGTGACATCCTACATCGCCCAAGGCTCCTGTACCGTAATCCCACCAACCTCTCCAGTTGAAGGGGTGCAAGTTGGGAGTAAATGGAATCTCTGGGGCCGGGCCTAGCCAAAGGTCCCATTCCATATCAGAAGGCTTGCTGCTTGGTTCTGGCTTCGGAAATGCGCCTCCTTGAGGCCATACAGGGCGATTGGTCCAGATTTGTACTTTGGAAACTTTTCCAATTTTATCGGAATCCATCCAGCCTTTGATCATGTCCATCAGCGGGTTGGAGGCTCCTTGGTTACCCATTTGGGTCACCACTTTTTTGTCTCGTGCTAGTTGCGTAAGTAAGCGCGCCTCCCGGATGTTGTGGGTCATGGGCTTTTGCACATAGACGTGCTTGCCTCGCTCCATGCAAAACTTGGCTGCAGGCCCGTGTACGTGATCCGGAGTAGAGATGGTGACCGCATCGATCTCTTTCATCTCTTCCAGCATCTTTCGGTAATCTGCAAATAGCTTGGCTTTTGGGAAGTTGGCAACTGAATCCTTGGCAGTACCTGAGAAATCTACATCACACAAGGCTATTACTCGCTCTCTACCATTGACAGAGGCATTTAAAATATCGCTTTTTCCTTTTCCACCCGCTCCAATGGCAGCTAGTACCAGCTGATCAGAGGGGGAAGTATAGCCAATACCACCCAATACATGTCGAGGGACAATAAAGAAGGAGGAGGCGATGGCAGCGTTTTTGATAAACTCTCTCCGTGATTGTCCGGAGTTTTGAGGGTCTGATTTTTTCATGGGCTTTTGAAAATTGACAAGGAAATGGATTGAAGCTCGGTTGCAATTCAGGTAATTCCAAGGGTAGTCTCCACAAAAAAAAGAGAACACTCGTCGCTGCGCTTCATTCTTTCCCAAGTTGCTTTTGATTTTTGGGAAAGGCAAAGAAAAAGGTAAAAAATTCCTCCTTGGAATCGATCTTGAATATTTAAAAATTCTTGTTCTTGGAATTATCTGCTAATTGGGCCGGGTTTAGATTGAGAAAAAGATTCTTTCGTGTTTTATTCTCACTTAAAGTTTTCGTTCTTTAGGTTCTGAAAAATAAAAAACAATCTTCCTCAAAACCTGTTTTTTGTTTAAGTTAAGGTAGCGTGAGCAAATAGAAACTAACCCTAAAAGATTAATTCCTGTCCATGATCATCGGTGTAGTAAAAGAAACCAAGGAGTATGAAAACCGAGTGGCTCTTAGCCCAGAGGTGGTAAAGCTAGTCCGCAAAAAAGGATTTGAGGTGGTAGTGGAGTCTGGAGCTGGAGAAAAATCATTTTTTTCGAATCAGGACTATGAAGCTGCGGGAGCAAGAATAGGAGCTTCCAAAGAGGCACTGGGTGCGGACTTGGTGCTAAAGGTCAATTTGGCAACCCTACAAGAAATAGCCTTGATGAAGGATGGAGCGGCAACCATATCTTACATGTACGCTTATCAGCATCCCGATGTGGTGGCGGCATTCAATGCCAAGCGAATTAGCTCCTTCTCTATGGATGCAGTTCCCCGAATTTCACGTGCCCAAAAGATGGATGCTTTGTCCTCTCAGGCCAACTTGGCTGGTTACAAGGCAGTGTTGCTTGGCGCAAATTATTTAGGAAAAATATTCCCTTTATTGATGACTGCCTCGGGAACGATTACACCTGCACGAGTTTTGATTTTTGGTGCAGGGGTGGCGGGCTTGCAAGCCATTGCCACGGCCAAACGGCTAGGAGCAGTGGTGGAATGTACCGATGTGCGTCCAGAGACCAAGGAACAAGTAGAATCGCTGGGCGGAAGATTTTTGAGCGTTGAAGGTACCGAAGGGGTAAAAACCGAAGGCGGCTATGCCAGTGAAGTGTCCGCAGAATACTTGGAAAAGCAACAGCAGCTGATTCGTGAGAAAATCAAGGAGGCAGATTTGGTAATTACCACTGCCCTGGTGATGGGTAAAAAATCCCCCATTCTCGTGACTGAGGAGATGGTCAAAAGCATGAAAGCTGGATCTGTGATCGTGGATATGGCCGTCGAATCTGGAGGCAATTGTGCGATTTCTGAGAAAAATGCCACGGTAGTAAAGCATGGCGTCACCTTGGTGGGTGAGTCTAACCTTCCCTCGCTTTTGCCAGTCAATGCCAGTCAACTTTATGCAACCAATATCAGTACCCTTGCCTTCCATGTGGCAAATGAAACCGGGTTAATCCTTGATTTGGAGGATGAAATCACAAAAGGTGTCCTGATTACCCATCAAGGGGAATTGGTGCATGCCTTTACGAAACAACTACTTTCTAAATAAAACTTTATTCTATGGATGCATCAGAGCTAATTGTACTGATCTATGTTCTTGTCCTAGCGAGTTACCTGGGCTTTGAATTGATTTTCAAGGTACCTCCTACCTTGCATACCCCCCTGATGTCAGGATCCAATGCCATTTCAGGGATTACCATTGTGGGAGCTTTGATTGCTTGCAATGAATTGGGTTATTCCACCCTGAGTAAATGGCTGGGCATGATTGCCTTGGTTTTGGCTACCATCAATGTGGTCGGCGGCTACGCAGTGACCGATCGCATGCTTAAAATGTTTAAGAAGAAATGAATACGGGAATTCAACTCGCCTACTTGGTAGCCTCTGTGCTATTTATTCTAGGTATCAAATATTTGGGCAAAACTAAGGATGCTCGGAAAGGCAATTTTGTTTCCGCTGTGGGTATGCTGATTGCCATCGTAGCCACACTAGTAACGCTAGATATCCTTACCCTTCTTGAAATAGGGGTTTGTATTTTGATTGGCTCGGCAATTGGACTTTACTATGCCTACAAGGTTCCGATGACCAAGATTCCAGAGATGGTAGCCCTATTTAATGGGTTTGGTGGATTGGCTTCCTTTGCTGTGGCTTTGTCCGATTATTACCTCAAAAGCGAAACCAATCTCGCTTCGTTGGATGCGGTGAATTTGACGAGTATTATTTTATCCTTATTGATCGGTGGAGTCACCTTTACCGGTTCCATGGTGGCTTACCTCAAGTTGGATGGAAAAGTATCCGGGCAGCCCATCACCTTCAAAGGGCAGCACCTGCTCAATTTGTTGTTGCTGCTCGCTTTTGTGGCGGCATCCGTGCTGGTATTTTTGGACCCAACCCAGATCACCTATATCGTCATTTTGATTGTAATCTCTTTGCTGCTCGGAATATTGACTGTGATTCCGATTGGAGGGGCAGATATGCCTGTGGTGATTTCCTTGCTCAATTCTTATTCGGGAATGGCGGCTTGCGCGACGGGTTTTATTCTGAACAACAATGTCTTGATCGTGGCAGGCTCCTTGGTTGGTGCTTCGGGGATTATCCTTACCCAGATTATGTGTAAGGCCATGAACCGCTCTTTGGTCAATGTCTTGCTGGGTGGTTTTGGGCAAACGGTAGCCACAGGTGGAGTAGATGGTCCTGCGGTGGTGGTCAAGGAAATTGGCGTGGAGGAAACGGCCATGCTATTTGATTCCGCATCTTCGGTGATTGTAGTGCCGGGCTATGGCATGGCCGTGGCACAAGCGCAGCACGTGATTCGGGAACTGATGGAGCAGTGTGAAAAGCGAAATATCAATTTCCGGTTTGCGATTCACCCGGTGGCAGGACGTATGCCTGGCCACATGAACGTATTGCTTGCTGAGGCCAATATCTCCTACGACAAACTGATCGAGATGGACGATATCAACGAGGACTTCTCGAATACGGATTTGGTATTTGTGGTAGGTGCCAATGATGTGGTCAATCCTGCCGCCCGAACTAATCCAGAAAGTCCGATTTATGGAATGCCTATTCTCAATGCAGACAAGGCACGCACCGTAATCGTATCCAAGCGAAGTATGGGTAAAGGCTATGCTGGAGTGGAAAATGAGTTGTTTGGGTATCCAAATTGCCTTATGCTCTTTGGAGATGCCAAGCAGACCATCACCAAGGTGGTGGGTGAACTCAAGGAAATGGCCTAAGGAAAAATGTTATTCTAGTCCTAAGGAAAGCTGTGGTGAGAGGAGTTGAAAGCTTTTTCGATGCCAATCACAGCTGCCATGGGATTGAATTCCCTCACGGTGCTTCTTGGTAGGATAACCTGCATTTTGTTCCCAGCCGTAGTGTGGAAATTCTTGCCCCAGTTTTTCCATCAAGTCATCTCGATAGACCTTGGCTAAGATGGATGCTGCTGCAATCGAAGCAAATTTCCCATCCCCTTTGATCACGCAGGTGTAGGGATAGTGAAGTGTGGACTTCCAACGGTTGCCATCAATCAGTAAGTGTTCGGGTGCTTTCGGAAGTTGCTGTATGGCTCGCTCCATTGCAAGAAAGGAGGCTTGAAGGATATTGATTCGGTCTATTTCTGCTACGCTCGCTTCTGCTATTGCCCATCCGAGTGCTGCACCTTTGATTTCCTGGATCAGTTCTTCTCGGGTAGACTTGCTCAATTTTTTTGAATCCTGAATCCATGGGTTGCGGTAGTCCGAAGGCAAAATCACAGCTGCAGCCACTACCGGGCCAGCGAGACAGCCTCTGCCCACTTCATCGCAGCCAGCTTCGATTCGATTAGCTTCTAAAAAGGGGAGAAGTGTCATCGTGGTGACTAGGTGTAGGTTGGTAATAGGAGTGAATCATTTCCGCAACCAAGGCTGTCCAGCCTGTTTGGTGAGATGCACCCAGTCCCTTTCCAGAGTCTCCATGGAAGTATTCATGAAAAAGGAGGTGGTCTTTGAAGTGTGGGTCCTCCTGAAACTTGGTTTGGCTGCCATAGATCGGGCGCCTTCCATCTTTATCTCGCGTAAATAGGGAAATACAGCGAAGGGAAAGTTCCTTGGCAATGATGTCCATGGTCAAGAATTTTCCCGAACCGGTGGGGTATTCAATGGAGAGGTCTTCGCCATAGTAGCTGTCAAATTTTTTCAAGGATTCCATGATCAGAAAGTTGATCGGAAACCAAATAGGTCCTCTCCAATTTGAATTTCCTCCAAACATTTGGGTGTCCGCCTCCCCCGGTGTGTAGCGAATCGAAAGCGTGTCCCCATTGATTTTCATGGTATAGGGATGATTTTCGTGGTATTTGGACAGGGAGCGAATGCCAAAATCACTGAGGAATTCTTCTTCATTGAGCATGCGCTGAAGCACGCTCTTCATGCGGTGACCCCGGAGAAGTGAGAATAGTCGGCGTTTGCCATGTCCGGGTTGAACCCAGCTGGATACCAAAGCTGCTAGTTTTGGTTTCTCTTTAAGAATGAAATCGAGGCGCTTTTTGAATTCGGGAAGAGAGTCGAATAGCTCTTCTCGTATGGGTTCCACGGCGAATAGGGGGATGAGTCCCACTATGGATCGGACTTTTAGTTTTTTAGGCTCCTTGCCTTGGTAATGGAACACATCGTAAAAAAAATTGTCTTCATCATCCCAAAGCGAGATTTGCTCGGAAGAGATCGTGTTCATTGCTCCAGCGATGTAGAGGAAGTGCTCCAGGAATTTGGTAGCGCTAAACTGATAAACTGTATTGTGTTCGCAGAGGTCAAGTGCAATTCGGAGCATGTTCAGAGAGAACATGGCCATCCATGAGGTGCCATCTGCCTGTTCCAGTTTGCCTTGGTAGTATTGGGCGTGGTTTCTGTCAAATAGGGAAATGTTGTCTAGTCCCAGGAAGCCTCCTTCAAAGATATTATTGCCTTCCGAATCCTTTCTATTGACCCACCAAGTGAAGTTGAGCATGAGTTTGTGCATGGCTCGCTCCAGGAATTGTTGGTCGCCTTTGCCACCATTTAACTTCTTGTCAATTTGGTATACCCGCTGAACCGCATAAGCATGTACTGGAGGATTTACATCGGAAAAATTCCATTCGTAGGCCGGAATCTGTCCATTGGGGTGCATGTACCACTCGTTGAGGAGGAGGAGCAGTTGGTTTTTGGCAAATTCTGCATCCAATCGGGCCAAAGGAATGCAGTGGAAGGCCAGGTCCCAGGCAGCATACCAGGGATACTCCCACTTGTCCGGCATGGAAATGATGTCAAAATTCTGGAGGTGTGTCCAGCTGTGATTTCGACCTTTTTTGCGCTCTTGTGGAGGCTGATATCTTCCAGGATCTCCTTCAAGCCAGCGGTTGACATCGTAGTAGTAAAATTGTTTGGACCAAAGCAACCCGGCGTAAGCTTGGCGTTGGATGTGCTGATGCTCTGTGTCTAGTACTCTTTCTTGAAGTTCTCCGTAGAATTCGTCGGCTTCTTTTTTGCGCTTCGCTAAGATTTCAGGCATCGCTCCTTGCACATGTTGATCAGGATGGCGATGCATGCGAAACTGCACGGTGGCCTTTCCGCCAGCGGGGATGCTCAACTCATGGATTGCTGCGACTTTCGTTCCTGTATCTGAATTCAGTCTGGAAGTATCTCCCTTGAGGAGGTAATCGTTGATGGCGTCCTTGGTGGATTTTCGCTCGTTTGGAATTCCATAGAGCCGTTCGCGGTTGGTCTCGTTGTCACAAAAAACTAATTCCTTATGATCTGAGAAACTGAAAAAATAATTACCCGACTTCGGGTTAAATGCTTTGATGCAATCCGAATTGACCTGGGTCATCTTGGGCATGAAGGGTTCGTGCCCGGTAAACCAAAACTTCCGAAACCAGACCGTTGGCAGAACCCAGAGTTTGGCCTCTTCAGGACCCCGGTTGGTAATGGTGGCCGAAGCCACGATATCCTCTGCATCCTCTTTGGCATATTCAATGACGATGTCAAAATACCGGTCTTCGTCAAAAATACCGGTGTCTAGTAGTTCGTATTCGTCTTGGAGTTTGGTTGCCTTCTTATTTTCATCTACCAACTTTTGATAGGGAAATTCTGCTTGAGGATACTTGTACAGCATCTTCATGTAGCTGTGGGTAGGTGTGGAGTCCTCGTAGAAATACACTTCCTTCACATCTTCCCCATGGTTGCCCTGGTTGCCGGTCAATCCAAAAAAACGTTCTTTCAGAAAGGGATCTTTCCCATTCCAAAAAGCCCAAGCCATGCAAATAATTTGGCGGTGGTCGGATAGGCCTGCAATTCCCTCTTCTCCCCAGCGGTAGGCTTTGGATCGAGCATGGTCATGGGTTACATTTTCCCAAGCCGCTCCATCGGAACTGTAATCTTCGCGCACAGTTCCCCATTGCCGGTCTGTGAGGTATGGACCCCATTTCTTCCAATGCTTTTTGTTCTCCTTATCTTCTTGTAGTCGTGTATGTTCGGCAGACATGAACTTGTTGTTCCTTGGGCGAGAGGTGAAATTATCATTTTCACAGCAGAAAGCCGCATAAGAATTTAAAGTAGTGCGTAAAAATCCACGAACAAAAAGGGGTTAAATAAGAGCTTAGGTAGTCAATTTTTGACTTTCCTTTAAAAATCAACCGATTGAATTCAGTTTTTTCTTAGTTGGATTTTATAAACTTTAACTATCGGATGAATAAAAAAAAATTAACTTTGGTCTAAGATTTTTTTTCTAACCTCTAGTCCTGCTGCCATGAAAAATTCCTCTCCTTTTCCCATGAATTCAAAAATTGTCCTTATGTTTTCCTTACTCCTGCTTTTTGCAGGTGTTTATTTTGGAGGCAACCAAATTTTGACTGAAGAACAAGAGTTGAACGAAACAAAATCAACAACGGTAGCCTTTGCTGAAGGGGCCCCTGTAAGTTTTGTGAGTCAGGGTAATGAATCCTCATTGAGCGATACAGATTTAGTGGCCACCTACAGGCAGTTGTATGGAAAATTTCAATTGAAAGCCTTTGCCAACCACAAATTTGTAATGCCTTCCGATCAAGAAATCGAAGCACTACGGATGGAGTCGAACGCATTGGATCAACTTTACACCCAAATACCACTAGAAGAGCGGGGAAAAGTAAAACGGGTCTCTTTCCCCTATGCCAAACTTGATGTAGATGGAAAAGTGACTTACAAAAGATTTGAAGATCTAACTCAGAAGGAAAGAGAAAGCCTGGGTTGCTAGGTTAAAACTAGTTCAGGGTTGTCGTTTTGAGTGATTTGCTCCTCTTTATAGACTAATTTTTTGAATTCAGAAGGCCAGCTTTCAGCCCATTCTCGGTAAGCTGCCGTCTGAGCTGCCTCAGGTAAGGGTAAGCTAGTGAGTAGTTCAAAATCAAAGAAATCTGCCTTTTTTCCTGCCCCTGATTGTTCTCCATCTAGGGCGTTGCAGGCTTGCTCATATTGCCCAGCAATAGGTACCATGACCACAGGTTTACCCAAGTACATGGCCTCGCAAACCGATTCAAAACCTGCAGTGCAAAGGAGCCCCTTGCATGCTGCCATTGCTACCAAAAATTTCTGATCATTGACTTGGTGAAAACTCAGGTTGGGAAGCGGGTATTCATTTTCTGCTGCACCCTTCTTATCCCAAAATGCTTTGATGTGGACTTCCGGGTTATTTCTCGCAAAAGTTAGCACTTCCTCTGCATAGCCTGGATTTACCATGTAGGTTAGGTAGAAATCTTCTTGAGAAACGGTCAGTTCCTTTACCTCCTGCCGAAGTAAAGGAGGGACTACGTGGACCCCATTGCGATTTTCCTTCGGTAAAAAGGAAAGCGCCAACCGCTCCGATGCACCCCAAGCTGTAACCCGGGTATGTAGGCGAAAAAGAAACTTTTCCAAGCCCCGGTTTGGAGCAAAGGTAAATTCAGGATGCTTTTCCAAGTATTGGTGGCCGATAGCCCAAAATGCTAGTTTGGGAGCAAAAAGTAAGTTGTATAGCCCAGCAAGCGGTTCATAGAAGTTCACCACTACCTCAGGTTGCGTTTCTTGAACCAATGCATGGATTTTTTGTAGGCTAGCCCAATAGGTGGGCAGCTTACCGAGACTTTTTCGAATGGTTTTTCCAAGTAGGATCTTCTTTTCCAGCCCATCGGTTTCAAAGTTTGGGCTTTCGACCGGCGTCACTGCCACTCCAATTTTTTGGAGAAAGAAATCAGGAACCTGTCTTCTTGGACTTTTTCCTACCACCACGCCCACCAATTCATGTTGTTCCTTTTTAAGCAGCGCAGCAAAGGAAAGCGCTTGCGTCAGGTGCCCTCTTCCTTCACCCTGAATTAAAAATAAAAACCGCATGGCTTACAGTTGAATTCCTGGAGTTTGTAACTCTTCATCCTGGATGCCAGTAAAGGCAACCCGAGGAAGTTCTATTTCAGTCAATTCTTCCATTCGTGATGGAATAGATACCTCTTGATGGGTATTCATTTTTTTGAAATCTATCTGGTTGAAATAGATCAATTCCCAGTTACCCTCGTGGTCTTCAGCTAAGGCACTCATGGTCTCCACCCAATCCCCAGAATTCAGGTAATGAATGCCGTCGATCATGCGATTTTCCGCCTTATGGATGTGCCCGCAAATAATTCCATCACAGCCCTTTGCTTTGGCCATCTTGGCGAGTTCGGTTTCGTAATCGTCCACGTAGGACACTGCTTGTTTTACCTTCCCTTTTACAAACTGGGAAAGGGAGAAGTAAGGAAGCCCTTTTTTGAAGCGGTAGTAGTTGACTACCCTGTTGAGCCAAAGCAAAAAAGTATAGCCTACATCTCCTAAGTAAGCAATCCAGCGAAGGTTGGTGGTGATGCTGTCGAATACATCCCCGTGGGTAATGAAGTAGGTTTTCCCATTGCTTTCGTAGGTCATGTCCGCAAGAATTTGCAGTCGGCCAATTTGAAGTGGAAGGATTTGATCCAAAAAATCATCGTGATTTCCACGCAGGTAGTACACGTTTGTGGATTGGTTTTCCATCATCTTCAACACGCGATTGAAGAATCGGGTGTGTTTTCGCTTCCAGCTCCCTGACTTTTTCAATTGCCAGCCATCGATGATGTCGCCGTTCAAGATGAGGTTGTCGCAGTGAAATTGCTTCAGAAATCGAGCGATTTCTTTTGCCTTGGAGCCCTTGGTTCCCAAGTGAACATCCGAAACGATGATGGTTTTGTAGTTAGTCTTCACACAAGTCGTTTTGCTTCACAATTTCTCATGCAAACGTCACTTGAGTGTGTTTGAAATATTACGTTTTTGTGTTTAAAACGAAATTTTATTCCTTAAAAATTAAAACTAGGTTAAGTAAAGATTAAAAATTAGGATGAGCACTCTATTGAATCGACTACTTGTGTCATCGAAAAACATATTTTTAAACTTAATTTATCAGACAGCACTAAAATTTTTAAAGAATTGAAAAAAATCTAGAATGAAGTCCTTGCATAAAATTCTAAAGAAATTTAAAAATATACAGACCGTTTTTTTAAGTATGTATATTACTTTGCGAATTAAAATTCAATTGATGAATTAATTTATGAAAAGACTCATTTGGATTGGTGTTTTTTTCAATCTAGTATTCTTTATTTTCTTAGCGAAAGCAATTTGGCAACCACAGCTTTTGCATGAATTAAAATCTCCCGAATTGACTTTTCTACAAGAATTAGAAATGGGGCACGCTGTAGAAAAGAAGAATAAGATTGCACAGGGAAAATATTCAGTGCCTGACAGTGTAGGGGAAGATTCCCTGCAAAAAGAACTAGCTAACCAAATCTATAACTTCCCTTTTTCAGTCAATGATTCAATTAAGCGAATCTTGTTTGTAGGTGATTCCCAGCTGGAAAATCTCAGAAAGCCAGTTAAGAAGCGTTTGATGGATAATGAGTATCAATTGGTAGCTTCAGTCATTTGGTACGGGTCATCCACTAAGCAATGGGCAAATTCAGATACTTTGGCTTATTTTATTTCAAAATACAATCCTGATTTTGTACTAATTGCTCTTGGGTTAAATGAGGTGTTTGCGAAGGACCTTGAGGAAAGAAAGAAGTATGCTCAAAGTATAAAAAGTAATTTTGAACAACGTAAACTGCCATTTTATTTTATTGGGCCTGCTACTTGGGTTGAAGACAAAGGAATTACGGCTGTTTTACAAGAAACCTTTGGGAAATTATATTACCCTTCCCATTTACTTACTTTAGATCGTTCGAATGATGGTAGGCATCCTTCTAAAGACGCTGCTAATGTTTGGTTTGGAAAAGTGGCCGAGCAAATTACAACTATAGGCATACTTAACCTAGGCTCGGTAAAGGATTCAATCTATCGTGACAATAGTGAAACCATTGTTTTAAAGGTCCCTAAAAATGATTGATTTCAACTCTTTACTTTCTGAATTTGCCTATCATGCCGAGGCGCCAATGCTTTTCCACCATGGGATATTTTTATTCTTGTTCGCGAATTTTTTAATCCTGTACGCTATTTTTTATACAAGTTCAAAAGTTCAAAAATGGATATTAATTCTTTTCAGCTTCTACTTTTACTACAAGTCTAGTGGTAATTACCTGTTGTTGCTTTTGGTGACAGTGGGTGTAGATTATTTTTTCTCAATCCTTATTTCCAAAACTACAAAGCCAAAGCTGGCCACTTTCCTTACGGCTTTAGCTATAGTCTTTAGTTTGAGTTTCTTGATGTACTTCAAGTATTTGGATTTTTTCCTGCGTTCACTTGGCTTGGGTGAGCAGGGACTACAAACTGCTAACATCGTTTTACCGATTGGAATTTCATTTTACACCTTCCAATCCATCAGCTACCTAGTGGATATTCACCGGAAGGTGATTAAGGTGCCAAGCTTGCTTGATTATCTGCTTTACATGAGTTTTTTCCCTCATTTAGTGGCTGGCCCCATTGTCAGAGCAAAGGACTTTTTACCTCAGTTGAAAAAGAAAATCCACGTAACGAGGGAAATGGTAGATGAAGGATTTTATTTGATCACAAAAGGGTTCATAAAAAAAGCAATTATAGCCGATTTCATTGCGCAGTATGTGGACATCATCTATGCCTCACCAACTGGAGCAAGTGGGGTAGAAGCAATTTTCGCAGTACTGGGTTATGCACTTCAAATCTTCTGTGATTTTTCAGGCTATACCGATATGGCTATAGGAATAGCCTTGCTGATGGGATATAGGTTGTGCTTGAATTTTGATTCACCTTACAAATCTCTAAACATTACTCAATTTTGGAGAAAGTGGCATATTTCGCTTTCCAGCTGGCTTCGGGATTTCATTTATATACCCTTAGGAGGCAATAAAAAAGGGTTCGCTTTGCAGTTGGTGTTCCTACTTGTGACAATGATAATTGGAGGTTTTTGGCATGGTGCCGACTGGAAATTTGTTTGGTGGGGAATTGGACATGGCTTGCTTTTGGTTTTTCACAAGCTCCTAAGCAGGTGGGTTACCATCTCAGGATCCAAGGTTTGGGATTCTTTATCATGGGTACTTACTTTTTCGGCAGTCGTAATCTTGTGGATTCCCTTCCGAGCAGTGAGTCTTTCGGATAGTTTGATTCTCTTCAAGGCCTTATTCCAGGTCATCGATTTAGAAACCTTGTTTATTTTTTGTCAGCAAAATTCCCTCTACGTTTTCCTTTTAGGAATTGGATTTTCTATGACGCTATTGAATGATGGATTAAAAGAAAAATTTAAAACCTGGTATTATAAAGAAAGCATACTTATTAAGTTAGTTTTATTGGTAGTGTTAATTCAAATAATGTATGAGATTCAGTCTTCAGAGGTACAGCCTTTTATTTATTTTCAATTTTAACTCACTAGCTCTAGCAAGCTTTCTTTTATGTGCTACTGTCAGTGCACAAGAGGTGAAAATAACTAATTCTGGAGAGGCAAGTAACGCTGAAGCAGATAAGAAGCGCACAATAAAGATTTTGCATATTGGAGATTCTCATTTGCAACCAAATAATTTAACGGGAAGTACAAGGTTAATTTTGCAAAAAGAATTTGGCAATGCAGGCAGAGGGTTAATTTTCCCCTATAGTTTGGCCAAAACGTATGGGCCAAGCGATTACACTTTTTCAAGTAATGTGTCTTGGATCTCAGCATGGATTACCAAATCTTCCACCCAATCCATTGGGCTGACGGGGATATCTGTAAAAAGCGCTACCACTAGCGGAAAGGTTTCCTGGTCAACAGGGAAAGATTTGCTTGATTA
>JBJOOF010000207.1:0-2730 GCA_046051425.1 Bacteroidota bacterium | reverse complement strand
CCAAGAAAAATAAAAATCATGACCACTAAAAGATTAAATATCGCCATCATCGGCTTGGGATTTGGAGCCGAATTTATTCCCATCTACCAGAAGTATCCGCATGCCAATTTGTATGCGGTATGCCAGCGAAATCGAGAAAAAGCGGAAGCCATTGCAAAAGCTTTTGGGATTGAAAAAGTGTATACGGACTACGAAGAGCTTCTTAAAGATCCCAATATCGATGCAGTAAACATCAATACCCCCATCCAAATACATGCGGAGCAATCCATCCAAGCCCTAAATGCAGTAAAGCATGTGGCCTGTACTGTGCCGATGGCTACGACGGTAGAAGAATGTCGACAAATCGTGGAATTGACTAAATCCACTGGTCTAACCTACATGATGATGGAAACGGTTATTTACAGCCGGGAATTCCTATTTGTAAAGGAAATGTACGAGAAGGGTGAACTGGGAAAAATCCAGTTTCTCCGTGCCTCCCACCAACAAGAAATGGCCGGATGGCCAGGTTATTGGGAAGGTCTTCCACCCATGCATTACGCTACCCACTGTGTAGGACCGGTACTTGCACTTCCCAAAGGGCAAGCAGAATACGTGTCTTGCTTTGGATCAGGAAGAATTGATGAAGAACTGATTCCTAAGTATGGTTCTCCTTTTGCCATCGAAACCTGCCACATCAAGCTCAAAGATTCAGACTTGTCCGCAGAAGTAACCCGTTCGCTCTTCAATACTGCCCGTCAATACAGAGAAAGCTTTGATGTCTATGGATCCAAAAAATCCTTTGAATGGACACTTATTGAACATGAAGATTCAGTAATTCATACAGGCGAAGTACCAGAGCGAGTAAAAATCCCTGATTACGCACATTTGCTCCCTTCTGAAATCGCTTCGTTTACCCAGCAAGGGGTCTATGACGCGGACGACAACCAGCACCTTTCCTTTATTCAGGGATCTGGGCACGGCGGTTCGCATCCGCACCTCGTACATGAATTTGTAAGCGCACTTGCAGCAGGACGAGCTCCCTATCCGGATGCGGCACAGTCTGCCAACATTACCTGTGTGGGAATTCTAGCGCATGAATCGGCCATGGAGGGAGGAAAAATCAAACAGCTTCCAGATTTTACACTTGGTTGAAATGAAAAGGCCTGAATCACAAATTCAGGCCTTTTTTTTGTTATCTAATTTCTAGATTCTCCGCTCAAAAAAAATCTAACCAGGTTTAGTGAATGTAATTAGAGATATAAAATTTAATTATGATTTAATACCCTGAATACCAAAGTTATTCGTTTGGTATTTATATTTAGTCAAATTCTCCCAGCTGAATGAAAAAACCTAAGGTACTTCAAAGGTTTAAGAAAGTTAATTTTAGCGGACAAGGCACTTTTAGAACCTTGGCTGGTTTGCAACAATTTGCTGCTGCATGGGATGAATCAACACTTCGCCACTTGCTTCGACGGACTTTGTTTGGTTTCAAACAAGAAGATTTGAATGCTTGGAAGGGTAAAAGTATGGCTGAGGTGGTACAGTTACTAGTAAGTCCTAGTCCAGCTCCTCTCCCTCCTATTAACAATTACAACGACGCTAATTTTTCTGACCCAACTGTGCCTGCCGGGCAAACCTGGGTAAATGCTCCGTACGATGGGAATGCCAATGGGCGCAGAAACACTTCCTTTAAGTCCTGGTGGCTAGGAAATCTCGTTCAGCAGACTTCCTCAGTACATGAAAAAATGACTTTGTTTTGGCACAACCACTTTGCCGTAGAAGCGGTGGATGTAAATGATGCTCGATACATGTATAAGTATTACAGCCTCTTGCGAAAGTATGCCTTGGGCAATTTCAAGGAATTTGTCTTGGAAATAACCAAGGATCCCGCCATGCTCCGTTACCTCAATGGCTACCAAAACAATAAAAATGCTCCAGATGAAAACTATGCAAGGGAACTGCAAGAGCTATTTACGCTAGGAAAAGGACCGCTTGTATTTTACACTGAAGCAGACGTCAGAGCAGCGGCTCGGGTATTGACTGGCTATACCGTAAACGCGACGACGGTTTCCTCTTCTTTTGATCCCAATCGACATGACACCGGTAACAAGCAATTTTCTACGTACTACCAAAATAAAGTGATCCTTGGGAAGACAGGTGTCAATGGAGTAAAGGAAACAGAAGAGTTAATAGACATGCTTTTTTTACAAGAGGAAACTGCACTTCACTTGTGCCGAAAACTCTACCGATTTTTTGTGTACTATGAAATCGATGCAGCCACGGAGGCGAATGTTATTGTGCCCATGGCCAATCTTCTCAGAACTAAAAATTATGAAGTAAAACCTGTTCTTGAACTGCTATTCAGTAGTACGCATTTTTATGATCCTGTGAATGTAGCTGGTTTGATCAAAAGCCCTTTGGATTATTGCGTGGGCTTGTGCAAAGAATTTAAAATGCAATTTCCTGATTCCTCTGACTTCGCAAATCAATACCTCATGTTTGACTACATTCGGACACAGGCATCCAATATGCAGCAAAATTTGGCTGACCCTCCCAGTGTGGCAGGCTGGCCAGCGTATTACCAGGCACCTCAATTTCATGAGCTGTGGATCAACTCAGATACGCTTCCTCGAAGAAACCAATTCATGAGTATCCTGCTTACTTCAGGGTACACCCGAAACGGTAAAAAAATCTTCATCGATGTGCTCACCTACGTCAATGCCCTTTCCAATCCAGGAAATCCAAACCTCT
>JBJOOF010000206.1:0-15396 GCA_046051425.1 Bacteroidota bacterium | reverse complement strand
AATGGGGAGAGGGATTTGGCTAATTTCTTGAGCAGTTGAAGCGTCCCCTCATCCTCAGACTCCAAGAGAAAAGGAACTTCCTCAAAATCAACTTTCTTGCCCTTGGTGAAGGACTGCAGAGGATAAAATACACCTGTATAGCTAGCTGAACTCTGGGAAAGCACCTCCAACGAAATGGCTCCAGAGGTGTGTACTAAGACAGCTCCCTCGGGCAAAATCACCTGATCAGCTACTTCTGCTAGCGCATCGTCCTTGAGGGCTAGAATAAATAGCTGTGCCCTGCTTTCAGAAAAATCCAGGTCATCCTTCGGCGAGGCACTGTAAATCCGCTCGGTGATTTCCTTGGCTCTATGCAACTCTCGCGCATAGACTTCGGTGATTTCATGGCCTGCATTTTCGAGTGCTGGAGCCAAGTTCCAAGCCAAATTGCCTGCACCTAGGATCGCTATTTTTATCTTCATCAAGAAATTAAGTCAATTTTCAGGAAAAGAAAAAGCCATCCCCTAGAACGGGAATGGCTGTAATTTTATTTTTATCGAATTTTAAATGTGCAGTGCTCGGTTATCCGTAGCTGCCAAACAGGCTTCTTTGAAGACCTCGGTGTAGGTCGGATGCGCATGGGACATTCGAGCGATGTCCTCAGCAGAAGCTCGAAATTCCATCGCTACAACTGCCTCTGCAATCATATCGGCTGTCCGTGGACCGATCATGTGTACACCAAGAATCTCATCAGTACTTGCATCCGCTAATACCTTGACCATCCCATCCGTATCCATAGAAGCACGGGCACGGCCGGAAGCCAAGAAAGGAAACTTACCCACCTTGTATGCTCTTCCCTGCTCCTTCAGCTGCTCTTCGGTATAACCCACAGCAGCCACTTCTGGCCAGGTGTACACTACTCCTGGGATCAAAAGGTAGTTGATGTGTGGCTTTTGGCCAGCGATGGTCTCTGCCACAAATACGCCTTCCTCTTCTGCCTTATGTGCAAGCATCGCACCTTTCACTACATCACCAATCGCGTAGATATGGGGAACGGCCGTTTGCAAGTGGTCATTTACTTCAATTTGTCCTCTATCCGTAACCTTAACCCCCGCAGCAGCGGCATTTAGGCCATCCGTATACGCTTTTCGACCAATCGATACCAGGACATAATCGCCTTTGATTTCTACGGTCTCTCCTTTCGCGTTTTCTGCTTTTACAACTACTTCTTTGCCGAGGTTTTCTACTCCAGTTACCTTGTGCTTGAGGAAAAATTCAAAGCCAATCTTTTTCAACGATTTCTGAAGTTCCTTACCTAGGCTTTTGTCCATGGTAGGAATGATAGAGTCCATGTATTCTACCACAGAAACCTTAGCTCCCAAGCGGCCATAAACAGAGCCTAGCTCCATACCAATAACCCCACCACCAATGACGATGAGATGCTTAGGAATTTCCTTCATTTTGAGCGCCTCCGTAGAAGTAATAATGCGCTTCTTATCGATTGAGATAAATGGAAGACTTGCTGGCTTTGAGCCTGTAGCAATGATGATATTTTTTCCTTGGATGTCGGTTGACGTGCCATCTGCCTTGGTCACTTTGACCGTGTGCGCATCCACAAAAGATCCGAGTCCATGGTGGACATCCACCTTGTTTTTCTTCATCAAAAACTGAATCCCATCTACGTTTTGGGTGACCACCTCGTCTTTACGGGCAATCATTTGAGGAAGGTTGACCGCAAGGCCTTTCAAGGAAATACCGTGTGTAGCAAAAGTATGCGCTGCATTGTGGTAGTGCTCTGAGGAGTCTAGCAAGGCTTTGGATGGGATGCAACCCACATTCAAGCAGGTGCCACCAAGGGTGGAATATTTTTCAACCAAGGCTGTTTTCATGCCTAGCTGCGCAGCGCGAATGGCTGCTACATAGCCCCCTGGGCCCGATCCGATTACGATTACGTCGTACATTTTTTTAGAGTTTAGAGTTTAGATCCAAGAACCAAGACTCTATCGTCTCGTTTCTTGGCTCTTGCTTCTTGCCTGCCTACCGCAGGCAGGATTCTTGCTTCTTTGTTTAGACGCCAAACATCAACCTCGTCGGGTCTTCAAGCAATTGCTTGACACGAACCAAGAAGCTCACAGACTCGCGCCCATCGATGATGCGGTGATCGTAAGACAAGGCCAAATACATCATTGGTCGGATGACCACCTGCCCGTTTTCAGCAATTGGACGCTCCACAATGTTGTGCATGCCCAAAATAGCCGATTGTGGCGCATTGATGATCGGAGTGGACATCATGGATCCAAATACCCCACCGTTGGTGATGGTAAAGGTTCCACCAGTCATCTCTTCAATGGAAAGCTTGTTGTCTCTCGCTTTGCCAGCAAGACGAACAATCTCTTTTTCAATCTGATCAAAGGAAAGATTTTCTGCATTTCGGATCACCGGAACGACCAAGCCTTTCGGAGCAGATACCGCTACGGAAATATCACAGAAGTCGTTGAAAACAAGCTCATTGCCATCAATCTGCGCATTGACCGCAGGCCATTCCTGCAAGGCTACACAAACGGCCTTGGTAAAGAAGGACATAAATCCTAATCCTACGCCATGCTTTTCTTTGAACTGATCCTTGAACTTGGATCTTAGGTCCATGATGGGCTTCATGTTGACCTCGTTGAAGGTGGTCAACATGGCGGTTTCATTTTTTACAGCTACCAAACGTCTAGAAACGGTCTTGCGCAAGGAAGACATTTTCTCGCGTCGCTGGCCTCTAACACTAGAACCAGTAGGTGCTACTGCTGGACTTGTCGCTGCTACTGATGGAGTAGCAGAAGGTGCCGGGGCTGCTGCTGGGGTTGAAGCTCCCATCGCATCCTCTTTGGTCACGCGTCCATCTTTGCCCGTTCCGGCTACAGTCGCAGCAGGAATGCCTTTTTCGGCCAAAATCTTGGAGGCTGCTGGAGAAGCATGTCCTGTGGCATAGTTTTCAGTTGCAGCAGTTGGCGCTGCCGCTGGAGTAGTAGGTGCTGGAGCAGTACCACTTGAAGCTGCCACGGAACCACCAACTTCGATTCGGCAGATCAGTCCTCCAATTTCCAATACATCCCCTTGCTTGGCTACTTGACGCAAAATGCCCGTAGCTTCTGCTGGAAGTTCAAAAGTAGCCTTATCGGAATCTACCTCTGCAATAATTTCATCCAAGGTCACTAGGTCCCCATCCTTCTTGAGCCAGTTGGCAAGAGTCACCTCAGTGATGGATTCGCCCACAGTAGGTACAATCATTTCCTTGATCCCCGAAGGAGCAGAAGTGGCTGCTGGAGCAGCTGCAGGGGAGGCCGCTGGTGCTAGTGCTGGAGCCGAACTCGGCGCTGAAGCGGATTCTTCAATGATGCACACTAGTCCACCGATCTCTACCGTGTCGCCTACATTCGCTTTGATGCGAAGGATCCCGCTTGCTTCAGCTGGAAACTCAAACGTCGCTTTGTCAGATTCCAACTCGCAGAGCACCTCATCCAATTGAACCAGGTCTCCGTCTTTTTTAAACCATTGTCCTACGGTAACTTCTGAGATGGATTCTCCTACAGTAGGCACTCTCATTTCTTTGCTCATGGTCTTCTATGTTTCTCCTTGGAATCGCTTCCTTGGTGTTTTTTACAGATTTTAATAAAATATTTCCTTACTTAAAGGCTAAGGGCTTGTGCGACTAGGTTCCGCTGCTCTTCCACGTGTACCTTGTTGTATCCTGTAGCAGGAGAAGCACTTGGCTTTCTGGCAATCACCCGCATCGGAAGCTCTTGATAGAGCAAGCGAAGTAAGTAGTTCCAATACCCCATGTTTTCAGGTTCTTCCTGTACCCAAACCACCTCGGCTCCTTTGTACGAATTTAGCACATCCAAGATTTGCTTTTTAGGAAGTGGATGCAACTGCTCCACTCGTACGATAGCTACCTGTGTATTCTTTTCTTTTTCCCGTGCTTCTTCTAAGTCAAAATACACTTTTCCAGTACACAAAATCACGCGCTTGACCTCTCTTGCCTTCACCGTGGTGTCTGGCAGCACTTCTCGGAATCTACCTGAAGTAAACTCTTTCAATGGAGACACCACTTTGGGGTGACGAAGCAAGGATTTTGGTGACATAACCACGCATGGCTTTCTAAATTCCCAGGCTTGTTGTCTTCTGAGCAAGTGGAAAAAGTTAGACGGCTCCGTGATGTTGGCTACCACCATGTTGTACTCCGCAGAAAGCTGCAAGAAACGCTCTGGTCTGGCGTTGGAGTGCTCTGGACCCTGACCTTCGTAGCCATGTGGAAGGAGCATCACGATGCCGTTCATTTTTTGCCACTTAGACTCTCCCGAGGAGATAAACTGATCAATCATCGTTTGCGCACCGTTGGCAAAGTCGCCAAACTGTCCTTCCCAAAGGGTGAGGGAATGAGGATTTGCCATGGCATAGCCATATTCAAATCCCAGAACTGCATATTCAGAAAGCAGGGAGTTGTAGATGTAAAACTGCCCTTTTCGGTCTTTCATTTCCAACAAGGAATTGAACGGCTGGTTGGTGTTTGCATCGTGGATAACCGCATGTCTGTGTGAAAAAGTACCTCGCTGCACATCCTGACCTGTAAGTCGAACGGTTTTGCCTTCTAGAAGTAAGGAACCGTAAGCAAGCAATTCGGCAGAGGCCCAGTTCAATTCTTTGGTTTCAAAGAACATCTCTTTGCGCTGCTTCATCTGTGCTTCGATCTGCTTGATCGGCTTGAATCCTTTCGGAATCAACGTGATGGCTTCTGCTACTTTCTCGATTTGCTCTTGGGTAATTCCTGTTTCAGGAGATTGATCAAAATCCTCCGGCTTGGAACGGCGTAGGTTGGCCCACTCCGTTTCAAACTTGGTCGCTTGGTAAGGCAAGGGCTTCTCCTTTACCATGTTCAATCTATCTTGCAACAATTGACGGAATTCTTCGTCCATCTGAGCAGCAATCTTGGCATCAAAATCGCCACGCTCGGTCAAGCGTTTGATGTAAATTTCCCGAGGGTTCGGATGCTTGGAAATGATGTTGTAGAGTTCGGGCTGTGTAAATTTCGGTTCGTCGGACTCGTTGTGTCCGTGACGACGGTAGCACACCATGTCAACAAAAATGTCTTTATTGAATTTTTGACGGAATTCTGCAGCCAATCTCGCCGCAAAAACTACCGCCTCGGCATTATCCCCATTGACGTGAATAACTGGAGCGTCGATTATTTTGGCTACATCGGTACAATAGATGGAGGTACGCGCATCGTCAAAGTCGGTGGTGAAACCTACCTGGTTATTAATCACAAAGTGAATGGTACCACCCGTATTGTATCCTTTGAGGCCTGCCATTTGAGTTACTTCATAGACAATTCCTTGACCAGCCACTGCTGCATCTCCATGAATCAAAATTGGTAGTGCTTTTTTTGCATCCCCTTTGTGTGCATGATCAATCTTGGCACGCAAAAATCCTTCTACCACAGGATTCACCGCTTCGAGGTGGGAAGGGTTAGGAGCTAACTTCAGGTGAACTTTATTTTGCTCGGGAGTAAGGATGTCGGATGAATAGCCCATGTGGTACTTCACGTCACCGTCACCCATGGTGAGGTCAGGCTTAGCTGTACCCTCGAATTCAGAAAAAATCTGTTCGTAGGTCTTACCCATCACATTGGCGAGCACATTCAATCGCCCACGGTGCGCCATGCCGATCATCACTTCTTCCACTCCATGCTGAGCAGCCGTATTGATTACCGCATCCAAGAATGGAATAGTACTTTCCCCACCTTCTAGGGAAAAACGCTTTTGACCTAGGTATTTGGTATGCAGGAAGTTTTCAAAAACTACCGCTTGATTCAATTTAAATAGAATTCGTTTTTTCTCTTCGTAAGAAGGTGCAAAGGCCAAAGCTTCTTTCTCCACCTTGGCTTTGAACCAATCCAACATTTCAGCATCGCGGATGTACAAAAATTCAAAGCCCATCGGGCCTTCGTAGATAGTTTTAAGCGCCTGGACAATCTGTGCTAGGCTCGCAGCACCAATGCCAATTTCGGTACCCGCCTCAAATACAGTGGACATGTCCTCATTACCCAAACCAAAATTTTCAGGATCAATCAATGGCTTACGATCGCGACGCTCTCGAACTGGGTTCGTTTTAGAACGGAGGTGCGCACGAGAACGATAGGCGTGGATCATCGCACGCACTCGAATCTCCTTCGGGAGATTTTCCACATGCATGATGGTACCAGAAAGGGCAGAGGATTTGGTTGCTACAGGAGGAGTACTTGGGCCTAGCCCTTCTCCGTAATGCGTGATTGCAAAATCAAAGCCATCAAAAAATTCCTTCCAGCTCGGATCGATACTTGAAGAATCATTTTTGTAGGCCGCATAGAGCTCGTCGATGTAGGAGACATGGGCATTGGCGATGTAGGTAAATTTATCCATGGTGCGAAATGATAATAATCAAATCTAAATGAAAAAATTAATACTAAAAAACTGCTTATTTGCTTGTGCAAATATAATAAAAAAGAAACTGAAGAATTAAGGCAAAATGATTTAGAGTCAAGTTAAATTCTTAGTCACCAATAGAGTAAAAACAAATTACTTCCGACATTTATATCGAGCAAAATCAACTGTAGCTTAAGCTAAGGGCAAGCCAACCGACATGCACCCCTCCACAAAAAAAAGACGCTAGGAAACCTTCTGTTTTTTAAATGGACCCTTAGGAAAAGATTATAATGGCACACTAACCTTAATTCTTCAGCACATCCAGAATGGAAAATAATGACCATAGGAAGTACTTAGAAATCCTTCCCTAAAAAAACAACATCCCAACTCCTAAAAACAAAAAAAGGTCCCGCATGAGCGGGACCTTTTATATTCTATACTAGTGAAGTATTACTTCAAGGTAGCAGGCCAAGGCTTGCCAGCATTTGATTTAACATCAATAATCATGAAGTCACCATAACCATTAGTTACACTAAAGGTAAGGAGATCATTCGTTCTGCTGATAAACTTCATAGAGTAAGGAGAACTATACTGATCTACTCCACTCATGCTGAGCACACCACAAGCATCACTTATTCCGACATCACCTTTGTAGGTGTCATTTTGACAACCATACAAACCAAATGTTCCGTCAGAAACTAGGTAACGGGTAGAAGTACCAACTTTAGTCCAAGTAGTCTTACCAGTAAAGGTTTTTCCAGCACAAGTACCATAATCAGATTTCTGATCCCGAGCAGTGAAGTCATATGTACCTGCCAAGTCGGAAGGACAAATTACAGACACTGGGTACTGGAACGGAGAGTCGTAGAATGGAGCACCCGCAACGTTGGTAGTCACGTTATCAGAAGAGAATCTTCTTCCAAACTTGTCGTTCAATACCAAACGGAACTCAAACACATCACCACCATTGATTCCAGCGGCTGTCAAACCTACCGCTGCGATAGCTTCTGCAGCAGTAATGGAAATATCAGCTCTTAAGAAACGAGAAGTAGTATTTGGTTTGAAATCAGAAAGCTGAAGGGTTTTTATCAACACATCATTTGCAGGAGTGTAACGCAAACCTACACCTGGAATCAAACGTCTGTGACGTACACGTACTTCAACAGTTTGAACTGTTTTTCCGTCTTCTTTGTCTACTGCTTCGATGGTCAACGCAAACCTAGAGTTTGCCAAATCAAAGAAGTTCAACGTAGTGCTTGTTCTAGCAATAGTTCTCAAGTAAGCCCCTGTATCGAAATCCTTGTAAGGAACGTTTGGTTCCACAAAGTCACGACAAGAACTTAGAAAGATGACTGCCATTGCCAATAAGCCGAAACTATATTTTAGCGTTTTCATATTTTCTAATTTATAAGGTTAATAAATCCAAGGTGAAGCAGGATTCTTATCCCAGAACACTTGAGACGCTAGATTCTGTTTCTGCACCGCTTTGGTGTTGGTGACCATGTAGTTGTTAGGATACAAGAATGATCTAACAAATGGACCTGTTACGGCTTCCAATCCTGGTTGCATACGAGCTGGCTTGCCAGTTCTTCTGTACAGGTTGAAAGATTCCATACCATTACCAAACAAGGACAACCAGTATTCTCTACCTACAACGCTCATTTTTGCATCATTAGTAGCTGCAGCATCGTACTGAGCACCTACATAATTCTGGTAGTTGGTCACACGAGTAGTGAACGTAGCAGCTGGCTCGAATGTGTTAATAAGTGCACCTTCTGCACCAGCTACCGCAAAGGCACGAACGTAGTCCATGTGCTTCTTAATACCAGAAAGCAACAAGGTCTTTGCGTTACCAGTAGTACCCAAGGTGATGGCAGCTTCAGCCAACATAAAGTCAACATATGCAGACAACATGATTGGGTGAATACCAGCCCCACGCATACCCAAAGCAGGGTTAGATACAGGGACAGCAGAGTTGTTATCAAAACGACCGCCAGCAGGGAATGTTCCGTAAGCAGTACGCTTCAAACCATCTGGTGGGATACCGTCTGGATCCAAGTGATCACGACCCCAGTATCCTTTGTTACCCGCAGGATTACAGTAAGGATAGTTACCTACCAAGTAGTGAGGAGGTGCAATCTGAGAGATACACTCTTGCTCATCCACGTTGGTCGTGTTGGTCAAAACCTGACGATACATGTAGTAACGAACGCGAGGATCGTCAAAACCTTTTTCCACAGTCAAATGGTGCATGTAATCCGTAGACTGGTAGTCACCACCACCTGCAGTGTACTGCCCTGCAAACTTAGGGTGTCTTGAGTCTGGATCCGCAGCAGTAGTACCAAAACGGAAGACGAAATCTTCGCCAGTTCCGATAAGTGCGTTACCAGCGATCAAGGCATTGATTGCATTCTTAGAAGCATCAGCATTCACCAAACGAGTGTTTAGGTGGTACTTCAACTTAAGCGTGTTCACCAACTTATTCCAACGCGTGTAGTTTCTAGCGTAGAAATAATCGTTAGGTGTACCACCAGAGGTAGCTGCAGTAAAGTGAACACCAGCCTCATCTAGCAACTTCAAAGCAGCAGCATAGATGGTTGCACCATCATCAACCTTAGGGTTGAAGTTTGCTGCGTCCAATGCCTCAGAATAAGGAACGTTACCGTAAGTATCTACTAGGTCCATCAAGACCATTGCCTTGATCGTCTTAGCAATACCCATGTGTCTTTGCAAGTTAGACTTCTCAGCCAAAGGCAATAGGAAGTTGATATCTGCAAGGATGTTTGCATAGGCGTTAGACCAAGTACCGTTAGTAGAACCAGCAGCATAAGCCGCTTCATACAAAGCAGAACCTTGGTTAATCTGACGAGTCAAACGAGCGCCACGATCAGATACACCATACCATAAACTTTGGTAGTTCAATTGGATACTGTTCAATAGGAAGTCCGGGGATGCAGTAGTTGCGTTAACTGCATTTGGGTTTTCCAATAGCTCGTCCAGTTTATCCGCACATGACGTAGCCAAAACCATTCCGGCAGCTAGCGTCAGTCCATATATAAATCTTTTCATTGTTAGTTCAGTTTGGGGTTAGAAACTAAGTGTCAATGTTCCACCCAATCTACGAGAGCTAGGTCCAGTTACGAAATCAAATCCAAGACCGTTACCCACACCAGTACCCAATACGTCAGTATCGAAGTTCATGTTTGGAGGGAAGTTAAGGGCAAGGAACCATAAGTTAGTACCACTCAAGGCAAAAGAAGCTCTCTTGAAAGGAGTCTTAGCCATCAACGTGCTTGGCAAAGAATAAGCCAAAGATACTTCTCTCAATCGGATCATAGAACCATCAAAAATGTTTGGCTCGTCTGTTGCTCCCTGGTATCCAGAGAAGAAGTAATCCGCCGCAGTGATTTGACGATCGTTAGGGATGTAACGAGGTGTTCCGTCAGCATTGGTACCGTCCTGTCTTACACCTGG
The DNA here is from genome assembly GCA_046051425.1 of Bacteroidota bacterium. Taxonomy (GTDB): domain Bacteria; phylum Bacteroidota; class Bacteroidia; order Cytophagales; family Cyclobacteriaceae; genus Algoriphagus. The sequence continues at coordinate 5,494 of JBJOOF010000206.1, read as the reverse complement.
CATGATGAAAGTCAATTCACGGTCAGCTACTGGATCTTTGGTTACACCACGAGCCAAGGTAGCAGTTACTGTGTTTGACATGATCACACCTTTGTGACGGTATTCCATCATTGCAGATAGTGTAAAACCTTTGTAGGTAAAGCTGTTGATGAATGAACCAGTCCAAGCTGGGTTAGGATCACCCAATACTACAGGCTCGTTAGTTGGCTTGTGTACACCAGAGGAAAGGATGATAGGCTGTCCTGTAGCAGGATCTCTATCGAAACCAATACCCTTGATGATGTTGAAAGGCTGTCCAGGAACCGCGAAGTTACCCAAATCGGTAAATCCAGCGATTACTACTTCTTCCAATCCACCACCCAACTCGATTACTTCAGTTCTGTACTTACCCCAGTTCAATGTAGAGTTCCACTCAAAGCCAGAAGCAGTAGAGATTGGAGTTACAGTTGCTTGGAATTCAGCACCACGAGTTCTGATCTTACCAATGTTGATCGCAGTAGAGGTAAAACCTGTAGCTGGGTCAATTGGAGCATTAGTAATCAAATCTCTTGTTTGCTTTTCGTATAGAGAGATGTCAAAGCGCAACTTGTTGTTGAACATCACACCTTCCACACCGAATTCAGCCTCACCATGAAGCTCAGGCTTCAAGTTCGGGTTACCCAAGTTATTGGATACCGCGTGTGTAGTAGTTACTACTCCATCTCTATCGAATGCTCTTGCAGACTGCGCCAAAACGTTACGCGTGCTGTAAGGGCTTGGATATCCGGCAGAAGTACCGTAACCAAAACGCAATTTCAAGTCATTTACAGTAGAAGATTTCCAGTCAAAAGCAGTTGTAGGAATGAAGGAAATAGATCCTCCTGGGTACAAGATACTTCTGTTTTCCTGCTCTACAGTAGAGGTCCAGTCATTACGAGCAGACAAGTTCAAGAATAGGTAATCGGAGTAATCCAACGTAACGTTGGTATACACACCATATCTCCGCTCGTCTACACCATAGTTCATGGTACCACCAGAATACGCATCGTTACTGGAAGAAGTAGCGAAGTTAGAGTGTCTGAACAATCCGAAAGCCAATTGGCCTTGAGAAGCAACACCAGACTGAACGTAAGAGTCAAATCGAGAGTTAACACCCACCAAGGCGCTCATACCGATTTTCTCAGACAATTCTTTTTTCCAGTTCAAGATCAAATCTTGGTTCCAGATGGTATTGTTGATGTTAATTGTTCTGTAGTAACCATTTTTGGTTGCCAGATCTGAAGTAGCACCACCTTTGTTGTACAAGATCTCCTGCAATTCAGAGTAAGTATCTAGACCCAAACGATACGTCATCGAGAAGTTGTCGTTGAAGTCATAGTTCAAGGAAGTAGAGTTGAAGAAACGCTTCACATCAGACGTATTCTTGTAGTAACGTACCAACCATTTCGGGTTTACAATATCATTACCCCCTCTGAAGTATACAGAGCTCTTATCTACAGGGTTTTCGAAAGGTAGGTTTTCCAAATCCACAGAACGTGGGGTAAACAATACGTGTCCAAATACAGAAGGAATAGCAGATCCTGAACCATAAGATGCGTTAGCAGGAGGAGACTCCAAATCTGTAATTGCGAAGGTGAACGAAGAGTTAATGGAAAGTTTATCCGTAACTGCAGAGTTCATACCCAAACCGAAGTTGTACTTCACCAAGTTGTTGCCAGGAACAAAACCTTCTTCGTCAGTGTAGCTAAAGCTAGCATTGAAACCAGTTTTGTCACCACCACCAGCTACTTGAATAGAGGTGTTTTTTACCAAACCTTGTTTGAAGAAAATTTGAGATGGATCCTTGTAGGCCTTGTATTCGTACTTCACTGGAGTACCACCTACCTTACCGTCCACCCAGAACTGAGGGAAGGCTTCACGTACAGCAGCCACAGAAGAAGAAGCATACGGGTGGTTGATCAACAAACCAGTATCCAATCTCGGACCGAAGTTAGAGAAGAAGAAACCTGGAGCCTGCTGGAAACCGTTACCGTAAACTTGACCATAAGTTGGCAAAGAAGCCGCCTCGTTGGTAAATACGGATTGGTTGATAGTTACTTCAGCAGCTTTTCTTTTGGATGCACCAGATTTGGTAGTAATCAAGATTACACCATTTCTACCTTGGTCACCATAAAGTACAGTTGCAGAAAGACCTTTCAATACAGACATGCTCTCGATGTTGTTTGGATCGATATCCAAGAAACGAGAAGAAGTGGTCGCACCACCGCCAGTAAATCCGTTCTGCGCGTTAGTAGAGGTGTTGAAAGGAACCCCATCTACAACGAACAAAGGCTGGTTGTTACCCGTTGCTGATTTGTAACCACGGATAATCATGTTCGTACCTGAACCTGACATACCGTTAGTAGAGGTAATGTTTACCCCTGGTACTTTACCCTGCAATACGCGGGCAACGTCAGCTTCTGGACGATTTTCCAGTTGCGAATTGTCCACTGAAGTTACTGCGTAACCCAGTGCTTTTTTCTCCCTTTCAATACCGATCGCTGTAACTACCACTTCGGATAGCTGAGCTGCATCGACAGTCAGGGTAACATTGACTACGGACCGGTTACCGATTGCCTCTTCTGAAGACTTGAGTCCTACAAAAGAGAAAATCAATACATCGGATCCCGCTGGAACGTTTACAGAGTAGTTACCATCCAAATCGGTGGTAGTACCTACTGTAGTTCCTTTCACGAGAACCGTTGCACCTGGCAACCCTAGACCGTCTTCCTCGGAAATTACCTTGCCGGTAACTACCCGTTGCTGCGCTGACACCTCAAAACTGAGGGCCATAGTAAAAACCGCAACAACAAAGAGTAAAGCTTTTCTCATAAGGTGTTTAGTTTAGTTGATTTGTAAAGAAAAATCATTTGTTGGTAATTTCAAAAGAATGGGAAAAAAGGCCCTAAACCTTCAAAAGGCGAAAAATTTGGCATTTAGACCCTTGATTAACAAAAATTAACTGATTGAATATATTTTTTTAATGTTATCAAAATATTATTCCGCCTTAATTGATTTAACAAAATTTAAAAAATTTCGATTTTTTGAATAAAAAATTCTCGGTGACAAGAAAATTTAGCGATTTGAAACCTTTGGCAAATAAAAAATAGGTTTTTAGTTTAAATACATTATATAATTCTAAAATCAATTTATAACCGCTTTTTAAAACAAAGACTATTTTGAAAACAACGAATTAACTACAGCAATTCATTAAAAAACGACTTATTTTTTACGATTTTTTCAATTAAAAACCCGATTAGTTCGATTAAACGAAGCATTCGAGCCGAAATCTGTTCGTTCGAGCAATAATTATCGATTCGAGACCAAAATGGAACACCAAATTTTCTGTGGTTTTGAAGCCAAAGAATGATTTCTAGCAGCGAACGAGTTTTAGGTAACTAGAGCCAATAAAAAAACTCTCAAGGAGGAAGTCCAACTGCAAATTCGAACAGATTGTTCGTTCTGATTAAGCCCCCAAACTCACCAAATACCGCTCTTAGCTGTGTGTTTTTGCCAAGTTAACTGACAAAGGACCAAATCTGATCCGGGGTAATGCAGAAATCCAAGGGTACATCGTGAGATTCCACGGGAATCGTCTTCTCTGGGGCAAAAAAGCTCAGCCCTACTTTGAGAACAGGTTGCTCCAAACTAGACAAGAAGCCATCGTAAAATCCTTTGCCAAATCCCAAGCGATGCCCAGACTTGTCGTAGGCAAGCAGAGGAACAAATACAACCTGGATTTTCGTAGACGTCACACGCACAGATTCCTGAGGTACTGGGATTCCCCACTCATCTAAAAAAAAGGCGGCGTCTGGAGGAAGTTGGAGCGTATCTAATCGGTTCTCATCCCGATTCACCTGTGAGGTGAAGAGCGTCTTGCCTTGCTGCTCCAAGAGTTGCTGTATATAAAAGGTGTTGACCTCGTTAAATTTGGCAATGGGAAAAAACAAATGGAAATGCGTAAGGCCTTCCTGACCTTCAAGCCAAATCCCTAGTTGCGCTGTGATTTTTCGAGAAAGTTCATTTACTTCATCCCCGCTGAGCTGCTTTCGCAGTTGTCGGTAATCCTGCCGGAGTTCGTTTTTTGTTTTCATTCTAGGGTAAGTACTTGCATTCTGAAATCTAGTGGATTAAAACAAGCCATCAGCTCCTCTAGCAAGGCTGGGTGATCCAAGTAAAACTGCATAAAATTAACGACGCGCTCCTGAGGGCTGCCTCCAGGAGACAAAAATTCAAAAACAGTTTGCGCACGAAGCAACTCCACCTCAAGTCGTCGCTCCTCTGCTTTGCGGAGCTTTGCCCCCATTTGCTCCAAAATCTTAAGGCTGCGCACCTCTCCTGCGGCAAAGGCCTTCGGTAATCCTGCATCCAAGGTGCTGGATTGATTTGCTAGGCCTTTGAATACTTGGGACACTTGATCTTTAGCTCCAGATAATGAAAAATCAAAACTAGAGGAAGCCTGAACGAAGGCTTTCTTCCAGTCGGTAAACTTTTGGAACAGCTGTTCTGGAGCCCATTCCAGCTGGGCAATCTTTTTTTGAATAGGTGCAGAAAGCAGAACTGCAAAGTTTCTGGGCAACAACACTGGGAACGGCAAGGAGAACAAATCAAACACTCCTTTCAACTGCAGCCAGTACACGACCTCTGCAGGTCCACCGAGGTAGCCCAAATTGGGAAGAATCATTTCCTGATAAATAGGCCGTAGCACTACATTGGGGCTAAAACGTTCGGGATGCTCCTGAAGCAGGGTTTTGATCGCATCCGCCGTAAACCGCAGGCTGGTATTCACCACTACATACTCCTCCCCTTCCTGCTCGATCCGCTCACGAATGCCTTTGTCCAAATAAAAAAGATTGATCGGTCGGGGGTAAATCTGTGAAGAGTATCCCAATTGCTCCAAGGCCCGGGTACTGGCCTGTGCTGCACCATACGGCTTTTGCTCAAATAGATCCGAAGCCATCACCTCCACAAATTCTCGTTTTAGTCGAGCATCATTGGCATCTAGGACGAGCAATCCCTTTTCTCCAAAAAGCGCATTGACATAGGTTTGTACCGCCTCAGCTAAAGTAGTGCTCTTGGAATAGGCCTCCTGAAATACGGGAGGAGCAAATCCCAAGCCCTTCAAGAAAGTTTGAAAGGAGGCATCCAATTCAAAATCCCCCACCGCACCAGATTGGTTTGTTTCCCAGCGGTAGGTAGTCCCATCTAATTTGAAATAATTGATCTCCGCAGCATCGTGATCTTCGCTCGCCATCCAATAGACCGGCACAAAGCGGCAATCAGGATAGCGCTCCTGCAAGCGCTTAGCCAAATTGATAGTGGATATCAACTTGTAGATAAAATAAAGCGGCCCAGTAAATAAATTAAGCTGATGTCCGGTAGTTACCGTAAAGGTCTTCTCCCCGCGTAAAGCATGGATGTGCTGCTCAACAGCTGGTGTCAATGCCAAACCTGCATATTGACTTTCCAAAACTTC
>JBJOOF010000205.1:0-8530 GCA_046051425.1 Bacteroidota bacterium | reverse complement strand
AAAAAGGAGCAGATGGAATCAAGTTTTTTGGAGCAAAGCCCGAAGTAATGGAAGCTGCGATCTCTGAAAATAAGCGAATTGGATTGAAGTCTGCCATGCATCACCAGCAGTTGGATGTAGCTCGTTGGAATGTGCTTCATTCTGCTCGTGCAGGGCTTACCACGATGGAACACTGGTATGGACTTCCTGAGGCGCTTTTTACGGATCGCACCATCCAAAATTTCAGATTGGATTACAATTACCAGAACGAGCAGCATCGCTTTGCAGAAGCTGGAAAGCTATGGCAGCAAGCAGCACCACCTTACTCTGAGCATTGGAATAAGGTAATGAATGAATTGATTGAGTTGGATTTTACTTTGGACCCTACACTCAATATTTACGAGGCCAATCGAGACTTGATGCGTGCACGTACGCAAGAGTGGCATGGCGTATACACGCTACCGTCTCTTTGGCGTTTTTATGCCCCCAATCGTCAATCTCACGGTTCTTATTGGTTTGATTGGACTACCGAAGAAGAAGTACTTTGGAAGGACAACTACCGCCTGTGGATGACCTTTGTCAACGAATACAAGAATCGTGGAGGTAGAGTAACTGCAGGTTCTGACTCTGGATTTATTTACCAGCTGTATGGCTTTGCGTACATCCGTGAACTCGAAATGTTGCGTGAGGCAGGATTCCATCCTTTGGAAGTGATTCGTGCTGCGACCATGCATGGTGCAGAGGCATTGGGCTTGGATAAGGACTTGGGCACTGTGGAAGTAGGGAAATTGGCTGACTTTGTCATCCTAGAAGAGAACCCTCTTCAGAATCTAAAGGTATTGTATGGCACTGGCGCGATTCGTACCAGTGAGGCAAACGAGCCTATTCGTGTAGGTGGTGTGAAGTATACTGTGAAAGATGGTATTGTGTACGATGCGAAGCAGCTCCTAAAAGATGTTCGTACAATCGTAGACCAGCACAAGGCTAGAGAAAATGCGCGCATCACCCAGCCAGGTCTGGATTGGTAAGCTAAAATAATTTAAAGTAGGAGGAGGGTAGCATTTAGGTACTCTCCTCCTTTTTTTGATAGATACTTTTACACTCCTAATTCCATTTTCTTATGCCCTACCTTTCCCTTCCCAACCTGAACCTTTATTACGAAGAAGTTGGTACTGGTCCTGAGACCCTAGTTTTTTCGCATGGTCTACTCTGGAGTCACCGCATGTTTGAATCTCAAGTAGCAGAGCTTTCCAAAACGTATCGGGTCATTTCTTACGACCACCGAGGACAAGGCAAAAGTGAAGTGAAGGGGCCTTATGACATGGATACTGTAGCAGCGGATGCAGCTTCATTGATTCAGAATTTGGTAGATGGCCCTGTTCACTTTATCGGGCTATCCATGGGTGGATTTGTAGGCATGCGATTGGCTGCCCGGCATCCGGAGCTAATCAAGAGTTTGGTGCTGCTGGAAACCTCTGCAAATGCAGAGCCCATAGAAAACCTGCCTCAATACAAGCTGCTTAATGGAATTGTACGCTGGATTGGGATTATTCCTCCCATTGCCAATAAGGTCATGAAAATCATGTTTGCCCACAGCTGGCTTCAAAATTCCGCGAATGGGGATTCCATTCGGCGTTGGAAAAAGGAATTGTCTTCCAATAAAAAAAGTATCACTGGCCCCGTAGAAGGGGTTATTTACCGAAACGGGGTAGAAGAGGAATTGGGTAACATCTCCTGTCCGACGTTGGTGATTGTCGGTGATGAAGATGTGGCTACTACACCAGAAAAGGCTGCATTTATCCAGAAAGGAATCAAGGGATCCAAATTGGAGTTTGTCGCCGGCGCTGGTCACAGCAGTTGCATCGAAAAGCCACAGGAGGTAAACAGATTGCTGAAGGATTGGCTGAAAAGTTGACACCGGTCGACGGTCCATAGTCGACAGCCGAGTCGTGGCGTGACTGGGTTTAGCATCTAAATTTTTATTCAATTTTCCTTCAAGGAGTACTAGTTGCTGTGGACCATGGTCTGTTGACAGTCGACGGATTTAATTTAAATAAGCTATTTATCAAGTGTTTAGGTGTCCCTAGGTAATTTTTTATGCAAAACCTGAACCTTTTACCTACAATAATTGTATATACATCAATTGAATTTGAATTCGATGGGAAAAATAGAAGAAGCGATTAAGCAAGCCCAGTTTAAAGATGTGTACAACAAAGCAGTGGTCAATCTGCTGTACACGCACAGCTACTTGGTGGGCTTTCAAACCTCCGTATTAAAGCCTCAGGATATCTCTCCAGAGCAATACAACGTGTTACGTATTTTGCGTGGGCAGCAAGGAAAGCCAGCGACCATAGCGGCAATCCAAGAGCGTATGCTCAATACCATGTCGAATGCGTCCAGGCTGGTGGACAAGTTGAAGGCTAAGGACTTGGTGAAGCGAGAGGAATGCCCCGAAAATCGCCGAAAAGTAGATGTGCTCATCACCGATAAAGGCTTGCGCCTATTGGAATTATTGGAACCTCAAATTGCAATTCTCAATAAAAAAGTAATTCACCTCGAAGAAGCCGAACTTGTTCTCCTCAATGGGTTGCTGGACAAACTTCGAGGTTAAATCCAACTGAACTTTCTAGTTAAACCTTATTTAATCTTATATCTAATCTTAAACAACAACCACAATGAGCACCACAAAATGGATTATCGACCCTACCCACTCTGAGGTAGCATTTAAAGTAAAGCACCTAGTGATTTCTACTGTCACTGGCTATTTCCGGAAGTTTGAAGGAAATGCAGAATCTACCTCCGATGATTTTTCAGGAGCAACAGTTGCATTCAGTCTAGCGGTTGACAGCATCGACACCAACCAATCCGATCGAGATCAGCACTTGAAGTCCGCAGACTTCTTCGATACAGCCAATTTCCCAAGCATTTCTTTTGCTGGTAAGTTGGTCAACCAAGGCGGAGACTATCAATTGGTAGGTGACCTTACCCTCAAAGGAATCACTAAGGAAGTTGCCCTAGAGGTAACCTACGGTGGCACCGTCGGAGATCCTTACGGACAAACCAAAGCAGGATTTGAAATTGAAGGCAAAATTAATCGCAAAGATTTTGGATTGACCTGGTCTGCCATCACCGAAGCGGGATCTGTAGTAGTCAGTGACCAAGTGCGCTTGCAATTCAGCGTTCAATTGGTAAAGCAATAAGTCACTGATTAACTAAACCAACTCAAAGGGAGCTTCTTTTTCAGAAGCTTTCTTTTTTACCTTTCATCTATGCAACCGTTAATTCTAGGAATCCACCACATCACGGCCATCTCGGGAGATCCACAACAAAATGTAAATTTTTACGCAGGTATTTTGGGGCTTCGATTGGTCAAAAAAACCATCAACTTTGACGCTCCCGATGTCTACCATTTTTATTTTGGAGATGCCTTGGGAAGACCGGGAACGGTCTTCACTACCTTCCCATTTGTGGGAGCGATGCGAGGTCGAAAGGGCGTTGGGGAATTGACTTACACTGCTTTTTCGGTGGGGATCGACAGTTTGGAGTATTGGGAAAGCCGACTCAAAAGGTTTGGAATTCCTGTTTCTGATCGATTAACCCGCTTTGGGCATTCCCTTATCCGCTTTGAAGACCAGGATGGTATGGGGATCGAGCTCATTGCCAATGGGGAGGATGACCGAGAAGGCTGGACCTACGGCGCTGTACCGATTGAGCATTCCATCAAAGGGTTCTTTGGAGCGACTTTGGCCCTCCGAAGCAAGGAGTTGACCGAACGCTTGCTAGTCGAGAGCATGAATTACCGCCTGCACGGTCAAGAAGGCAATCGCTTTCGGTATGGACTAGACGGAAAACCCGGAGAGTGGGTAGATATTCTGGTTGATCCCAATGGACAGCGAGGCGTACAAAGTGCAGGTACAGTGCACCATTTGGCATTTCGTACCGCCACTACCGACACCCAGTTGGAAATGCAGCAGCGCCTAATCAAACAGGGCTATGGAGTAACTGAGGTTCGAGACCGAAATTACTTTATGTCCATTTATTTTAGAGAACCTGGAGGAGTCTTGTTTGAAATTGCTACGGATGTTCCAGGATTCGCAATTGACGAAGACGAAGCACAGTTAGGGGAAGCGCTGAAATTGCCAGATTGGGTAGAAGGAAAGCGTAAACAAATTGAAGCGGCTTTGAAACCGGTCACCTTTACTCCTGAAAACTATGTCTAATTGGATTCAAGCTGGACTTCCACTGGCTCAAGCAGGTAAAGCACTAATTCTTCTTCATGGGAGAGGAGCAACAGCAGAAAGTATTCTAGCCTTAGCGCCTCACCTAAATCTAGATGATTTTGCGCTTTTTGCCCCTCAAGCTCCACAGCGCACCTGGTACCCTTTCGGTTTTATGGCGAGTGATCAAGGCAACCTTTCTTCCTTGAATTCGTCTATACAACAAGTTTCCCTTCTTTTTGAATTTCTAGTAATAGAAGGGATAAAGCCGGAGCAGATTTACCTCCTTGGCTTTTCTCAAGGGGCCTGTCTTTCCTTAGAATTCGCTGCGCTACAGGCACAAAAATTCGGAGGTGTAGTGGCATTTACGGGAGGCTTGATCGGGGAAAAGTTGCAGGAAGAAAAATATTCGGGGGATTTTCAAGGCACCCCCATTCACATCAGCGGTAGTGCACAAGACATGCACGTACCTGCAAAACGAATGAATGATTCGGCTCAGCTTCTCCAGCGAATGGGTGCAGCAGTTAGTCTCACCTTCTTTGAAGATGACATGCATGCCATACGCCAAGAAGAGTTGGCCAAGGTGAATCAAACGATTTTTTGTAAGGTTTCTTAGTTCAAAAATCCCTGGCTATGGCTGGGGTTTTTTTGTTTCCATCCTTGGCACCTATCCCAAAAGTTTAAAATGCAACCTAGTTAAAAGGAATAGCTGATACTGGAGCCCTGTTCGGGATCAAGTTCTATTTGGGCATAGACACCCACCTCTTGCTGCAATTCTTCCACGTGGCTAATGATGCCTACTACCCGGTTTTCATGGCGCAAGGCTTTGAGTGTTTCAAAAACCACTCGAAGTGAATTTTTGTCGAGTGCTCCAAATCCCTCATCCAGAAAGAAGAAACTTTGATCAGCTTGGTTGAGCGCTTTTACTTTTTCTGCCAAGGCAAGTGCAAGGCAGAGGGAAGCCTGGAAAGTTTGTCCACCTGAAAGTGTTTTGAGCAAACGCTTTTTTCCTCCATTCAGGTAATCCGTCACCCAGAAGGTATTGCTATCGTCTATCTCCAGGCTCAGGCTATTTTTGGTCAATACCCTGAATCGCTTATTGGCTGTATTGCAGAGTTCCCGCAGGTAAATGGAACTCACGTATCTGACAAATCCCTTACCTGAGAAAAGCCGCTCCAATTCCTTCAGATTGGTTTCGCGGATATCCAGTTTCTCAAAGGATTCTGTTAGCACCTGTTTCTCTTGGAGTTTTTGAGTAATTTCCTGGAGTTGTCTGTTCAACAAGGTAACCTGGCTCTGCAATCCTTTTTCTCGATCTTTGGCAGCAGACACCTCTTCCTGTAGGGTTTGGAATCTTTCTTCGGAATAGGCCGCCAATCCTTCTTCGGTTTGTAATGCCTCGATGCGGACTCGGGTAGTAGCCACTTCCTGTTCATAGGTTCGGAGTTCAGCATCCATTTTTTCAGCGTCCAAGTCCTGCTGGAAAAGGCGAAGCAATTCTTCTCTTTCCTTAAAACCATGGGTAGCCATCATTTGGGCAAATTCTTCTCTGCTGCTAGCATGCCGATCCTGAGTGGTATGAACTAGGGTTTGAAAGTTTTGAAGGTCGGCTAAGTTTTTGGATTGATCGATTTGCCGTTCTTTCAGATGTTTTTGGATCCCCACTAGGGAAGTAGCAGCATTTTCAATATTTTCTTCCACCCGGGTAATTTCCCCCAAGATGGTAGAAGTGCTCTTTTCGAAATAAGGATTACAAAAATCTAGATCCTTTATTTCTTGCTCTTTACTTCTAATTCGCGATAGAAAATCTTGGTTATTGAGTTTAGATTCCTGCAATTTCTGGGCAGCATCTTCCATGCCGCCACGAAGTTCGGTACTATTTTTCCGGAGGGAATTGAGCTGTTGTTGGATGCTTTCCGTTGCTTGATACGCCTGTTCTAGCTCAGTAATTTGCTTCTGCAGCTGCTCATTACTGTCTATTCCAATAGGCTTTAGGCGTGCCCAAATCTCCTGTTCTTGGGTTTGAAGGACTACTTTTTCTTGTTCTTTTTGAGCCAGATTTTGTTGAAGATTATTTTGCTGAACCCCTTCCAGGATTTTTTTCTGAAGTAGGTCTCGAATTTCTTCCAGAATATGATTTGCTTGCTTCAAGTTGGTTTCTGCCTGAAGCAATGCATTCGCAGCCTCGCCCGATTGGAGGGGATTTGGGTGTTCACTCGCTCCGCACAAGGGACAAGGCATTCCGTTTTCCAGGAGGTGTGCATGCGTGGCCAATCCTTGGGTTCTGATCAAGCTTTCTCGAACTGCTTCGAGTTTTTTGACTTCTGATTTTTGAAGTTCCAACCAGTCTTCTAGGCTTTGGATCCCCTTTGGTAGTCGAGTAGTGTATGCAATTAGTTGTGTAGCGCTATTGGTCAGGAGGACTGCCGCCTCTTGTAGAGATTGTTCTAACTCCCTTTTTCGCTTTCCAAATTCCTGAAGTTGATTCAAACTTGTTTTCAGATCTACGAGTAGCCCGGGGTCTGAATTAGGGAGGCCGGCTTTTTTTGTTTCCAAGCTTTCAATCTCTTTTTCTAGGGATTGAAGTTCTTTAGTTTTTTGTTCCAGAGCGGGAACTAAGGTATCCAATGCTTGTTGAACAAGTGCTTGTTTGCTCCTTAAGTCTTGAATTTCTAAGACTTTTCGGAGGTCTCGAATTTTACCTTCTCGCTGTGGACGTAACTCATTGGTTTCACGAAATTTCTTTTCGTCTGCGATGAGGGCCTCCAATTCCTCCTCAAAGGACTGTTTGAGACGAATGCATTCAGAAAGGCTAACTTGGTATTTTTCTAAATCTTTTTCTAGGTCAAGGATACGGTCCCAAATGGGTTTGAGGTAGGTTTTGGCACTGAGAAAACTTCGGTAGAGTTTTCGTTTTTCTTCCATTTCTGGGAGCCTGAAAGCGAGGCCTGCTTGGACTTGTTTAAGGTTTTGCAGTTCAAGGAAGGATTTTCGAACTCCTTCCATTTTAGTCAAATCCCCCAGTTGTTTGGCTAGCATTTGCCCAGCTTGCAGGTGTGCTTCGCTTAGCGTACCAAATTCATCCTGCTTGAACTGAAGGATTTCTGAGGTAATTTCTTCCAATCCCTTGAGTTGGGTTTCTATTCGAATCTTCTCTTCACGCGCTTGTTTTACTAAGCTGCCTGTTTGTGCCGAGAGATCAAAGCGGTCTAATCCAAATAGATCTTGCATCATCTGGGCCCGCTCGGTAGGTTTCTGGTCGATAAACTCCCTGAATTTTCCTTGTGGGATGATGATGGTTTGTTTGAAGTTCTCACGGCTCATGCCGATGAGTTCTGCCGCATTTTTTTCTGTTGCTACCCACTCGTTGTTGATCTGCTCATAGAAGGTATGGGAGGCAGTTTCAATTTTTTCGAAGTCTTTCTTGTTGCGCTTGACGCTGTAGCGTGCTAGGTAGGTGGTCCCGTTATTTGCTCCGGACTTAAAAGTGAAATTGAGCACTACCTGTGGGTGCTGCAAATTGATCATGCTGCCGCGTTCCCCTGAGTTGGATACTCGCTCGGGATTGCCATAAAGCGCAATTAGAATACCCTCTAAGATGGCAGACTTTCCACTGCCTACCGCTCCAAAAATCCCAAAGAGGCCGGCAGCAGTCAAGGTTTCAAATTCAATGACTTGTTTTTCCCGGTAGGAGTACAATCCTTCTATTTCCAGTCGAATAGGAATCATGAGGCAGTAGTTTTACTCAATACTTCTTTAAATAAGTCTACCAAGTCTGCATGGGGTTCCTGTCCTTTTTCACTGGTATAAAAAAGGCGAAAGAGACTTTCCATGTCTCTGCTGAGGTCTTCTGCCCTTAGTTCAGCTTGGGTCTGTCCAGCGGCATACCTAAGCTGAGGAATCAGATTGACGATTCCGTCATGGGCCTTTAAGATGGCCTTTCGTGTGGTGGCATCAATGGATTCATCAGTCAAGTAGGTCACTTCCACGAAGCAGTAGGGGTTGTTTTCCAGCCAGGTGAGGGTGTCTGGTAAGTTGTCAAAGCTTACTCGATACAGTGGTCGGCCTTGCTTCAGAGCGATGGGTTGGTACTTCACCGGCTGCCCAGGTTGTGCTTCGATGAGCACCACATTTTTTTCCTGGTCTGCTTCTGAGAAGGAGTAGGCAAGGGGGGAACTCGAATACACCACAGGACAAGGACTGCTGCTTACCGTTTGGTAGCGGTGCAGATGCCCCAATGCAGCGTACTGAATTTGGAGGGGAAGTTGTTGGGTAAATAAGGATTGCGTACCGCCCACATGCAATATTGGACGTTCGGATTCAGGCTCTGCGTC
>JBJOOF010000204.1:0-3700 GCA_046051425.1 Bacteroidota bacterium | reverse complement strand
GAGTATTTATGGACGCTGAAAACTAATCAAAAAAATAAATGTATTTCTAAAGGGAAGAGTCTGTGTTTTGACCCTTTGGGTGACTAAGCAGGACAATTATTTTAGCAAACCTTCAATCACCTCGGCAAAATACCTGTGCTCCAAGGCAAGGACCTTCGCAGCAATGGTTTCCGAGCTGTCTTCGGGAAGGAGAGATGTGGCTGCTTGAAAAATAATCTTCCCCTCGTCGTAATGCTCGTTGACCAAGTGGATGGTGATCCCGGACTCCGTCTCGCCGGCAGCCTTTACAGCCTCATGCACGTGATGCCCATACATGCCCTTTCCTCCGTACTTGGGAAGCAAGGCTGGATGGATATTCACCATGCGATTGGGAAAGGCTCGGATCAGTGCATCGGGAACCTTCAGCAGGAATCCCGCTAAAATCACCCAGTCTACTTGGGCCTCGCGCAACTTTTCTAAGAGAAGGCCTTCCTCCAACTCCTGTCGAGTAAAGGTAAACGTCGGAACATTGAATTTTTGCGCTCGCGCCAAAACACCAGCCGTAGTCTTGTTGGCAGCTACCAGCACCACTTTCCCTTTGGAGGAATGTGCAAAGTGCTCCATGATTTTTTCGGCATTGCTGCCAGAACCGGTGGCGAGAATCGCGAGACGCTTCATGTTAAATCGAAATTGATGCTGCAAGATAGATGAATGGGGTCATTTTTATGCTTTTCTTCAATTTTTAGCCTTCCAATTGCTTTTATTTTTGGTTTAAAAAATAGTTCCCCAAAAAGGCTTGCACCGAAGGGAAGGATTCCTCCCCAACTCTCAGGCCGAAAGGCTCCGAAATCACCAACGGTTGATCCAAGGAGGTAATCCCTGCCTTTACCAAGGCCTTCTTGACCCAATACGCCTGTTCGGCAGGTCCTTCAATCTGAAAATCCGGCATCGCTTGACTCCATTCCACCCGTCCTCGGGCCACATTAAACTGATAGCGATCCGAAGGAAAAAGGGCTTGAATCTGACCTGAAAGCACCAGGTCTTCCGGGGTTCCAGCCAAGAGAGGAAGACCACAATTCAGGATCCAAAATCGATCCGCCGTCTCCAAAGCAATGTCCAAGTCATGGGTCACAACCAAGATGGCCTTGCCCTGGCTGCGGCTAATTTCGCGCAGCAAACTCATGATCTCCAAGCGATTGACCAAATCCAGGTGCGCGGTAGGCTCATCCAATACGATCACGGATCCATCCTGCGCCAAAGCTCTTGCAATCATGGCCTTTTGCCGCTGTCCATCGCTGAGTTCCCCCAGTCGAGCATCGCGCAAATACCCGATATGGGTGTCTGCTAAGGCCTTTTCCACGAGAGCTCGGTCTGTATCGCCCAAATGCCCCAACCAATTCGTATGCGGCGTTCTGCCCAAGGCTACCAGCTGACCCACGGTCAGGTTGCCCGGATAGATCGGATCCGTCAAGACCACCGCGATGTGCTTCGCTCGATCTTGAATGGAATAGGAGGACAGGGGTTCCTGCTCCAGCAAAAGCCGCCCTTCCCAAGGGGTAATTTCTCCTAAAATGGCTTTGATTAGCGTGGATTTTCCCACCCCATTTGGACCCAAAAGGCAGGTGAGCTCTCCGGCAACCAACTCAAAATTCAGATTCTCCAAAAGCGGTTTCCGCATCCCTTCCTGGCTATACCCAAGCTGGAGCCCAATTCCTTCCAATGCGATTCGTTGCTGATTCATACTTTAGAAGTCTTTGCTGAAGTTCTTTTTCAAAATCAAGGAAATCACCAAGGGGGCGCCAATCAAGGAGGTGACTGCATTGATGGGTAGCGAGCTGGCCCAGCCAGGAAAGTGGCTAAAGGCATCGCAGAGCAGGAGCAAACTTGCCCCCAATATGGCCGAACCAGGGAATAGCACCCGATGGTCTGCACTTTTCCAAAGCATGCGTGCCAAGTGAGGAACGGCAATTCCAAGGAATGCGATGGGTCCACAAAATGCGGTAATTCCCCCAGCCAAAATCCCGGCACTTCCAATCATCCACCAACGAAGACTTGTCGTATGAATACCCATGCTGCGGGCATAGGTTTCTCCCATCAGCAAGGCATTGTAGGACTTGACTGATCCGACAATGGGAAGGGTTCCAACCAAAATCAAAAGGACAAGAATGCTCACTTGTGACCAGGTCAGCGCACCCAAACTGCCCATGGACCAGACGGTATAGAGTTTCAAGGCTTCTGCCCCAGAAAAAAAGGAGAGCACTGCCACCACCGCAGAAACGGCACTACCCACCATCAGGCCTACGATCAATAAAGTCATCGAATCTTTTACGCGCCAGGCCACTAGAGTAACGAGAGCCAGCAAACTACCTGCCCCGAGAATTCCCGCTCCGGCAATGGCCCAAGAATTCAGCCCGGTGAGGGAAACGCCAAAAGCGGCTCCAGCCAGCATCAGCAAGGCTACCCCTAGTCCCGCTCCCGAACTGATTCCCAATACATAGGGTCCTGCTAGTGGGTTTCGGAAAAAGGTTTGCATCTGTAAGCCGCTCAAACTGAGTCCTATTCCTGCCAAAATCGCTACCAAGGCCTTAGGAAGTCGGTAGTTCAGGATGATTTGCTCCCAGGAATTTTTATCCCAGTTCCCCGAAATTATTCCCTCCAAAATCTCCACAGGCGGAATCCACACGCTACCCATGCTCAGGTTGAGCAAGAAACTCATCCCAAGTAGGAGGAAGGTAAGTGGAAAAAGGAAGCGTCTGAAGGACATGAGCAAGGGGATGATTCTTGATGCTGGGGATTGGAATAACCGGTAAAACCGATTCTTCCGGGCTAAAATACGGGAGGAAATCCCATTTCGACCGACTTAGTTCGGTATTTTTTGGTAAAAATAGGGTTGGTACTCCGGTAACAACTGAGGATGTAAGATTTTGATCAAGTCTTTTAGGATCAAGTCGGGGCGCAAATAGCCCAATTCAAAGTACTCCAAACCTCCCGTTTCTCCTTTCTTGGCAGTATAGGTATACAATTCTCCCGCCTTCCAAGCAGCAAAAGCTTGGTACCGCGGTTCACGGGTACCCATCTCAGACCGAGAGGCAAAGTCTGCCGCCCCAATCCAAATCGGAGCTGAACTGGCCTGGTCCAGCACGTACTCGTAATTGAGTTGTAGGCTGCCCGAACCCGCATTTTCTTCAAATGCATAATTTCCCCCTGCTTGGTTGAGGAGCTGTGCTGCCCAGCTGTCCGCACTGGGTGCATACCAGATGTCCTGATACATCACTCCGCTTAGGACCCTAGGCTTGTCTTTTTCCGGTATCGAACTCGCTAAGTTCGCCGCTTCGTTGTAGTCTTTTTTGATCTGTTCAAATTGGGCCGAAGCTTCCGCATAGTTACCCAAAAGCACTCCGGTAAACTTGATCCATTCGGCTCTTCCTAAAGGATTTTGTTCCACATATTCCCCGTTGATGAGTGCAGGGATGCCTGCTTGTTTGAATACCTCCAAATACCGAAGATCCTCACCCAAGGTTGAAATCATGATCCAATCGGGTTGAAGATCCAACACAAGTTCAGGATTTGCCGAAGGCCCCGAACCCAAGTCCTTTACCTTTCCTGCCGCAATTCGCTGCCTTGCAGCCCGAGAGGAGATCAGATCGAGTTGGGGAAAGCCTGCCAGGAGATCGGTCTGCCCCAAGGCATCCAAGTGGGGTACTTGGGTGGTGGAAGTCAA
>JBJOOF010000203.1:0-35037 GCA_046051425.1 Bacteroidota bacterium | reverse complement strand
TCCTTTTCGAATCGGCTATTTTCAGGTCTAGTTTCCGATTCAAAAGTACGACAATTCTAATTTTACGCATGAGCAAATCCAAAGACGGCCAAGAAACCCCCTTGATGAAGCAATACAATGCTATCAAAGCCAAGCATCCCGGGGCCTTGTTGCTGTTTCGAGTAGGTGATTTTTACGAAACCTTCGGTGAGGATGCGGTCGTGGCTAGTCGCGTTTTGGATATCGTACTGACTAGGCGGGCCAATGGAGCCGCTTCCCACGTTGAATTGGCGGGATTTCCCCACCACTCCTTGGATACTTACCTTCCGAAATTGGTTCGTGCGGGCAATCGAGTAGCCATCTGCGATCAGTTGGAGGACCCCAAGACCGTCAAGGGCATTGTAAAAAGAGGGGTGACTGAGCTGGTTACTCCAGGCCTTTCCTACAACGATCAGGTCCTCGACACCCGGAAAAACAATTACCTGGCCTCCATACATTTTGGAAAAGAGAAGCATGGCATTGCCTTCTTGGACATCTCTACGGGTGAGTTTATGTGCGCCGAAGGAAATGCTGCCTATTTGGAAAAATTGCTTCAAAGTTTTACTCCTTCCGAATTGATTTTTTCAAAAGCTGCCAAGAAAGCCGCTTCTGAACTGTTAAAAACTGATTACGTCACCTTCCATTGCGAGGATTGGGTGTATCAGGTCGATTTTACCTACGACAAACTAAAAAACCACTTCGGCACCACCAGCCTGAAGGGTTTTGGAATCGAAGACCTGCCTGCGGCAAGCGTGGCTGCTGGAGCGATTTTGTATTACTTGGAGGAGACCGAGCACAAAGACATCCAGCACATTTCCTCCATTTCCCGCATCCCCGAGGACAAGTACGTGTGGTTGGACAAGTTTACGATTCGCAACTTGGAATTGGTGTTTCCTCAGCACGAAGGCGGGGTGCCGCTTATTCAGATTCTAGACCAGACGGTAACGCCCATGGGGTCACGGATGCTGAAAAAGTGGATGGTCCTGCCGCTAAAAGACAAGAAAGCCATCGAGGAACGACTCAATGTGGTTGACTTCTTTTTCCAGAATCCAGCCCTGATCGAGGAAATGTTGGGTCAACTGAAGCAGACAGGCGACTTGGAACGCCTGATTTCCAAGGTGGTAGTAGGACGTGCCAATCCTCGAGAAATCAATCAAATCAAGCGAGCACTCCTTGCCTTGGTTCCCGTCAAAGCGCTCCTGAGAGCCCAGACCAATCCCACGCTAAAGCGCCTATCCGAGCAGTTGCATCCTTGCGAACTCCTGGTAGAGAAAATCGAGAAGGAACTCCAAGAGTCTGCGCCCATGCTCTTGCATCAGGGAGGAGTAATCAAGGACGGCGTGGACCCAAGTTTGGACGAATACCGAGGCCTGGCCAATACGGGGAAAGACTTTTTGTTGCAGATTCAGCAGCGGGAGATTCAGCAAACGGGGATTTCTTCCTTGAAGATTTCCTACAACAAGGTCTTTGGCTACTACCTGGAAGTCACCCATGTGCACAAGGACAAGGTGCCAGACTCCTGGATTCGCAAGCAAACCCTAGTAAATGCGGAGCGCTACATCACGCCCGAACTGAAGGAATACGAAGAGAAGATCCTTCATGCAGAAGAGCGGATGATTGCGCTCGAGCAAAAATATTTCCAAGAACTGGTGCTGGAAGCGGCTGCTTATGTCGTTCCGATTCAACAAAACGCCAAGGTTCTGGGCACACTGGACGCCTTACTTTCTTTTGCCAAGGTGGCCAGCAGCAACAACTACAGCCGCCCAAAAATTTCGGATACGGAGACCCTCGAAATCAAAGAAGGGCGGCATCCGGTGATTGAAAAACAGTTGCCACTAGGCGAAACCTACGTACCCAACGACATCTACCTAGATCACGACAGCCAGCAAATCCTCATCATTACAGGCCCCAATATGGCGGGTAAATCGGCCTTACTTCGGCAGACCGCACTAATCGTATTGATGGCGCAAATGGGAAGTTTTGTGCCGGCGAGCTATGCCCGTGTAGGGATCATCGACAAGGTCTTTACCCGAGTAGGGGCGTCTGACAACCTTTCCAAAGGGGAGTCTACCTTCATGGTGGAGATGACCGAGACGGCGAGTATTCTCAACAACCTTTCCAGTAGAAGTCTGGTCTTGATGGATGAAATCGGGAGAGGCACCTCCACCTACGACGGCATTTCCATCGCCTGGTCCATTGTAGAGTACCTGCATCAGCACCCCAATTGCAAGGCCAAGACCTTGTTTGCTACGCATTACCACGAGTTGAATCAGCTTGCTAGCGATTTTCCGCGCATCAAAAACTTCAATGTCTCCGTCAAGGAGGTGGGCAATAAGGTCATCTTTATGCGTACGCTGAAGGAGGGAGGAAGTGAACATAGTTTTGGAATCCATGTGGCGCAGATGGCCGGCATGCCCAACCCCATTGTACTCCGCGCTTCTGAGATCATGAGTCATTTGGAAAAAGATAAATCCACAAAGGAGAAAAATGCGAAGTTGAATTCGGTTCCCAAATCGAATTTTCAATTGCAGCTCTTTGAGATGGATCCCAAATTGGCGGAAGCCAAAAAATTATTGGATGAGCTGGATATCAACACCATATCCCCTATTGAAGCCTTGCTCAAGTTGCACGAGCTGAAAAAGAAAATGGAGTAACCAAGCCGTCAAGCCCAAGAGAGGAGTGGCCCCAATGCAAATTTTGGGGCAATTGACCGGAAAGAATTTGAAGGGCCGCGAAAAAAATCTTGGGATTTGCCTTGTAAAAATATGAAGAGGGATTACATTTGCATCCACAATGCGAGAGTAGCTCAGCTGGTAGAGCACGACCTTGCCAAGGTCGGGGTCGCGAGTTCGAATCTCGTCTCCCGCTCAAAAGCCCTTGAAAAAGGGCTTTTTCATTTCAGATCAGGGAAACTTGACTGAAAACTCTACATCGGTAGAGGAAGCCGGGATGGTGGAATAGGTAGACACGCAAGACTTAAAATCTTGTGGCCATCTGGCCGTGCGGGTTCGATTCCCGCTCCTGGTACAAAAGCCCCGTAATGCTACGGGGCTTTTTGTTTTTCCACTACATGTAAATCAATTCGTAGTATTCTCGGGCCATGCGGTTGCTTTCAAAAGTGACCCGCACGTCTTGCATTCCCGCCTGAACGATGTCCCGCCACTTCCGTTTGTTGCTGTAGTAGAGCGGGAGAATTTCGCTGTTCAAAATTTGGTATAGGTTTTCCAAATCCTGATCGTCTTGGTCTTCGATAGGCAGGTGGTGGTAGTCGCACTGAGGAACGATGAAACTGTTTTCCCCGTGACGTGCAAACTCACAAATCCATCCATCATCCGTGCTGAAGTTGACCGAGCCATTCATGGAGGCTGTCATTCCAGAGGTGCCGGAAGCCTCTCGAGGTACTCGAGGATTGTTGAGCCAGAGGTCTGAGGCCTGCTTTAGTCGTTTGCTCAACCCCAATTCATAGCCCACGCAAACGGCCACATTTTTGTGGCGCTTGCTCAGGTGTACCAGGGAGTTGAACACGGAAATGGCTCCATAATCCATGGGATAGGGCTTGCCTGCCCAGATGATTTGAACCGGAAGTTGTGAATTATTCACTAGGGCCTCGAACTTTTCCAAATCCCGGGCGATCAAGTCTGGTCGTTTGTAGGAAGCAAATCGTCTTGCCCAGACGATGGTCAACACATCTGGATCAAATACTTTGCCGGTTTGATCTGCCACGATTTCAAAAGCCCGCTTCTTCAAGTAGCGCTTGCGGTCGTCAAATGCTGCATTGTCTGCTTCTTCCATGAAGCGATACAATTGCTTGTCCGCCCAGTATTTCCAGTTTTGTGCATTGGTGATGGATTGGATGGCCGGGATTCCAGCGTAGCCCCCCCACATCTGTCTGCTCACCTCCCCGTGAAGTTTGCTTACCCCGTTGGCCGCACGCGCAAAACGCAAGGCTGCCAAACTGTGATTGAACTGGTTTCCCTCCATCCCGGTAAGTTGTCGTACCTCATCCGCCGAATGCCCGTAGAAGTAACTCATCTTTTCACAGAGGTGGAAATCGTGTTTCTCGTTACCAGCTTCTTCTGGGGTGTGGGTGGTGAATACCATCCGCTTTTGGACCTCTTCCTTGTTCCCATACTTTTTCATCAGGTAAAAGGCGCAACTGACCCCATGTGCTTCGTTGAGGTGGTAGACCTCTGGATTGAATCCTAGGATATCGATTAGCGTGGCGCCGCCAATGCCCAAGAGCATCATTTGTGCCACTTTGGCTGCGGTGTCCGAGTCGTACAAGCGATGGGTGATCGTTTGGCTCAGGTAGTCATTTTCCGGGAGGTCGGTACTCAACAAAAAAAGAGGTGCAGACTGGAAGGTCTCTGGGGCGAGGTAGTATGCCTTTACCCAGACCGGTTGGTTGTGAACGAGCACGGTAAACTTGATGCCGGTGTCTTCCAGAAAACTATAGTTTTTCTCATACCACTCTGCCTTCAAGGTCTGGTCCTGATTGCGCAGTTGATCGTAGTACCCATACTTCCAAAGGATCCCGATGCCGATCAGGTTTTGCTTCAGTTCGAATGCGCTACGCAAATGGGAGCCCGAAAGGAAGCCAAGTCCTCCACTGTAGATCTTTAGGGGCTGGTGGATGGCAAATTCCATCGAAAAATAAGCCACTGACTTGGAGTAGGCAGGCGCTGGAGAGTAAGGGACTGTATAGTTCTTGAATTGTGTCATTGCGATTGAGGGGTGAGCGAATCGAAATTTACAACCAAATGCTGGAAAAGGGGGAAGGCAGGATAAATTTTAAAGAAAAACAAAAAAAGGCCCCGAATTGTGCGGGGCCTTTTGCCAGTTAAGTAGTTGGAAGGGCGGTTCGTGCTGCTCGATCCGGATCGTTTTGCACCTCCGAGACATCGTTGAGCACCATGGTTTCTCCTTTTTCTGCCGTGAATTTAGGCCAGGAAGGGAGCCCTGCTCCATTTGGATTGCCCGTTTTCATAAACGCGAGCAAGGAAGCGGACATTTTCTCCGCCAATAGTCGTGGACGTTTTCCACCACCCGTATGGGTGTACATGCGGTCGGTATTGTCGTACCAAAAACAGATGTCTATGCAGTGAAACGCACGCATGCGGCCGTTGTATAAGTTGGGCTCCCAGCCAAACCAGGCCATGTACACCGGGGCTTTTTGTTTGGATTTTGCGTTGCCACATGCCACCGCATTCTGTCGGTTGGAAGCGGCCAAGGTCATGATTTCTGCGGGCTTTTTGCCAGGGAAATTGCTTTTGTAGGCTTGGTAAACTGCTGCCGCCTTATCCGCAAATCGGGATTTCATGGCTTCAATGATTTCTGTTTCACCGGCGGCTTCTAAAGCCGGGTTGGTACGGGTAGCCCCCCACTCGTGGAAGGTAGTGCAGATCATCAGCGGCATGTCATTGGTATGGTCCGCTGAACTACCAAAGAACTCGCCTTTGGGGACGTTTACTCCATCTGCTACTGGACCAAAGCCCCCTCTAAATCCAGGCAATGGATTCTCTTTGCGCAAGCGATCTAGGGCCTTGTTGGCCACATCGATGTAGGTTCTCCAAGGAATATCTTGAAGTTTGTCCACCTCATTGGGAGCGAAGCCGGCGGCCTCTAGTACATAACTTCCCAACTTTCTGCTGTATTCCTGATCATTGGCCTTCAGCATGCTTCCGCTCAAGGCGACGCCTTTGTGGACGAGCCCTTTGGCGGCCGGCATGGCCATGGTGCAGGTTACTTTTGCTCCACCGCCCGATTGTCCCATGATGGTGACATTGTTGGGGTCGCCCCCGAAGTTGGCAATATTGTCTCGCACCCAATGCAGGGAGGCGATGATGTCTAGTTGGCTGACATTTCCTGAAGCTGCGTACTTTTCACCGCCCACCCCAGAGAGATCGGTGAATCCAATAGGCCCAAGCCGGTGGTTGATGGACACAAATACGGCCTCTCCCTTTTTGGCAAAATTTTCTCCGTGATAGCCGTCCTGCTCAATTCCGTTTCCGTTGGTAAATCCCCCTCCATGCAACCAAACCAGCACGGGGCGTTTTTTCCCATCACCAAGGCTGACTGTCCATAAGTTGAGCTTGAGACAATCTTCGGATACATCGTCGTAGTTCCAGTGATCTGCAAAGGAAGCATGCGCATTCGCGTAGCGGCGGTCCATGATTTGAGGAGCGGTATTTCCCCACCAAATGGTGTCTTTGACTCCTTCCCAAGGGCTGGGTTTTTGTGGAGGCATGAAGCGATTTTTACCAGAGGTATCTGCCCCATAGGGAACTCCAAGAAAGGTATAAACTCCATTGAGTTGGTAGCCTCTGATTTTCCCGAAAGAGGTATTTGCTACGGCAATGTCATCCCCGATCTGGAGGTATTGTTCCTCTGAGTCTGCTGCTGGAGTAGAATTTGAAGTGGAGGCACTCACTGCCAATGGGGCAGCAGCGAATGCGGCGGATCCTAAGCCGACCTTTTGTAAAAAGGATCTTCTACTGTTTTTCATAGGTTTTTGGGCTACAAGTGAAGGCATAAGTTGTACCCTAAATCCAAGAAAATCAAGTGTTTGCTGCGCGAAGTGTTGAGCGGAAAAAATTGGCCTTTGGACAGGCAATCCTGCATAAGGACGGAACTCAGGGTAAGAAAAAAGCCGTTGACCTAAATAGACCAACGGCTAAAAACTGTGGATAACTAATTTAGAACTTCACTTTAGTGGAGATTTTTTGTCCCGCCCGCTCCAGTACGACTTGCGTGGAGTCGCCCTTCTTAAATACGCTCAAAGCGCGCATGTAGCCCATCATGTCGTTGATGGTAGAATCGCCCAACTGGATCACGATGTCTCCTTTCATCAAGCCGGCAGCCTGGGCAGGCTTGCCTTCTGATACGCCGTCTACACGCATTCCTTTGCCATCGTAGAGGTAGTCGGGTACTACGCCCATGGATACCGTAAATCGAGGGGAATCACTGGAGTCTTTGGTTTTGGTGAAGGCCAATTTGGGTTCAGCATCCAGCCCTGCAATCAGTCTAGAAATGTAGCGAACCACTTGTACCAGCCCCTCGTAATTGATTTTTTCCGCATCATCACTAGGCTTGTGGTAATCGGCATGCTGACCCGTGAAGAAGTGCAGCACCGGTAGGTCCTGTAGGTAAAAAGAAGTATGATCCGACGGCCCTACCCCGGATTCGGAAGGAACCAATTTGAGGCTATCGGTATTGATGGGGTCAAGCACTGGAGAAAAACTAGGGCTTGTACCCACCCCATGGACAGCCAGGGATTTTTCGTCGTTTAGTCGGCCCACCATGTCCATGTTGATCATGTAGTTGACCGTCTTCAGGTCTAGGGTTGGGTTTTTGACAAAATAATTGGAGCCCCAAAGTCCATTTTCTTCCCCAGAGAAAGCGATAAAAAGAATGTTGCTTTTCAGTGTTTCGTACTTGAAAATCTTCGCAAGCGCCAAAAGCGCAGCGGTACCCGAGGCATTGTCATCGGCACCATTGTGGATGGCCGAATCTCCTCGGTGGAGGGAGCCTTGTCCGCCCATGCCCAAGTGATCAAAGTGGGCGCCGATGACGATGGTTTTGTCTGCTTTTTTATCCAAAAAAGCAATCACGTTTCGACCCGTAACCCCCGCTCCATCGGTGCCAATCACCGCTTCCTCGTGAGGGTTGCTTGGCTTGGAAACGGTGAACTCCTGGAAAAAGCCCTCCGTACCCATGGGGGTAAGGCCTAGCTTTTCAAACTCTTGGGCAAGGTAATCGGCGGCTTTTTGCTCGCCAGTCGTGCCTATGGCTCTTCCGCCCAAGTCATCGGCAGCGAGAAAATACACGTCTTTTTTCAGAGACGAGAACAATTCTTCATCTGTAGGGGGCCCATCGCAGGAACCAACGACTAAGGCAATGACAAGAAGGGGGAGGAATTTCAAAAGATGTAGTTTCATCGAGTGGGATATTTAGCCCAAAGATAATAAGTAGTATCTTTGCCGGCACATTCTTTTTAGTCAAGATTACTCATGAAGACTTTACGCCAACTAGGACTTGTTCTCCCGCTATTATTCACCACTCTTACCCTTCTGGGCCAAGAGAAGCGATCCGCATCGGATTCGTTGCTGCTGCACCCTGAGGAGATGAAATACCTTAAAAACATCAAGCAACTTACCTTTGGAGGCAACAATGCAGAGGCCTATTGGTCTTTTGACGATAGCAAACTCGTATTCCAGTCTGATTATGCAAAATGGGGCAATTCCTGCGACCAGATGTTTTACCTGGATTGGAAAAACGACGACCTGTCTACTACGGTGCCCACAAGACTCAGCACAGGACTTGGCCGTACAACCTGCTCTTATTTTCTTCCAGGCGATAAAACGATCGTTTATGCCTCTACTCACCTAGTGGATCCTGCCTGTCCTCCGGTGCCTGAGCGAAGAGCCGATGGCAAATACGTGTGGCCGATTTACCCGAGCTTCGATATTTTTACCGCTGACATGAAGGGAAATATTCTTTCCCAATTGACCAATGAGGCCGGCTACGATGCGGAAGCGACCGTTTCTCCCAAAGGAGATAAAATCGTGTTTACCTCCATGCGTACGGGCGACCTGGAATTATTCACCATGAATATTGATGGGACGGACGTGAAGCAAATCACGACGGAATTGGGCTACGATGGGGGTGCATTCTTCTCACCCGATGGCACCAAGTTGGTTTGGAGAGCCTCTAGACCACAAACTCCGGAAGCGATTCAAGAATACCAAGACCTACTCAAAGAGGGATTGGTGAAGCCTACCGACATGGAATTGTATGTGTCCAATGTGGATGGAACAGACATCCGCAAAATCACGAGCTTGGGCAAAGCCAACTGGGCGCCCTTCTTTCACCCGTCTGGCAAGAAGTTGATTTTTGCCTCCAACCACCAAACGCAGCGCGGCTATCCGTTTAACCTGTTTATGGTCAACCTTGACGGCACAGGGCTTACGCGAATTACGCACGATGGCACCTTCGATGCCTTTCCAGTATTTTCCAATAATGGCAAGTACTTGGTATTCGCTTCCAACCGCAACAATGGCGGCACACGAGACACGAACTTGTTCGTGGCCGAGTGGATTGGAGATTGATTTGAAGTTCTTACAGCTCTTCGAGATGTGCTAAGTAATCCTCGGCTTGATCCAATAATTCCTGCCGGTTGCTCATCTTGTCCCAGGTGCGGTAGACCATGCCAATGCGTGGATTTTTCTCGAGCAGGTCTCGGTTTCGCGCATGAAAATGCCAATAGAGGCTATTGAAAGGACAAGAGCCTTCCCCCGTTTTCTTTTCGGCCTGGTAGGCGCAGGTGCTGCAGTAGTTCCCTTGCTTTTTGATGTAGTTGGCCGAAGACACGTAGGGCTTGGTGCCGACGATGCCTCCGTCAGCGAATTGGCTCATGCCGCGGGTATTCGTGATTTCGACCCATTCGATGGCGTCGATGTAGATGCCTAAGTACCAACGATCGACTTCGTCTGGATGAATGCCTGCCAATAGGGTAAAGTTGCCCGTCACCATGAGCCGCTGAATGTGGTGGGCATAGGCCAAGTCCAAGGACTGCTGGATGGATTGGCTGAGGCAGTTCATTTTTGTATTACCCGTCCAAAACCAATCCGGAAGTTTCCGTTCGTGGCCAAAGTAATTGAGTTGGGCAAACTCAGGCATTTTGGCCCAGTAAATTCCCCGCATGTACTCTCGCCAGCCGAGGATCTGTCTAATAAATCCTTCCGCCTGGGCGATGCCAATTTGGTCTTGGTGTCTCGACCAGTAGGCCTCCACGGTCTGCACTACCTCCAAGGGAGAGATCAGTTTGCAATTGAGAGAAAAGCTCAAGCGAGAATGGAAAAGGTAGGGATCCCAGGTAGTGAGTGCGTCCTGGTAGGAGCCAAAGTGGACGAGCAGGTGTTCGCAAAAATGGTCTAGGAGTTCGAGGCTTTCTTTTCGGGAAGTGGGCCAGACGAATGCTTCGGTGTCAATGGTTCCCACGGTGCTCACTCCACAGCGATCCAGTAGGTCTACGATCGGACCTGCTTGCTTGGGGTGGAGGCGCGGAGGAAGAATCAGGGATTTGTCTTTGAGGGATTGGCGATTGTCTTGATCGTAATTCCATTGGCCGGTGAGCGGCTGGTTTCCCTCCATCAAGACCTGGTACTTCCGGCGCATCTCCCGGTAGAAGGACTCCATTAGGAAGGTCTTTTTTCCCTTGAAAAAGTTCGTTAAAAACTCCCGGTCACTCAAGAAATGTTCGGTGTCAAAGGCCTGGCAAAGGATGTCAAGGTCTGCACAACAAGCCTGGAGTTGCTGATCCAGTCGGTATTCATCCGGCAGCAGGTATTCAAATCGAGTAAACCCCTCTTTCGTGACTAGGGTCTGAATTTGGGAAGGTAGGGATTGTTGATTTTGTGGGTCGTCAAGGGTCAGGTAGATGAACTGGTGTCCCTGCTCTTGCAGTTCCTGTGCGAATTGGCGCATGGACAAGAAAAAGCCAACCACTTTTTGGATGTGGTGGGTGACGTAGTCGGTTTCCTGACGCATTTCCAGCATCAGGTAGGTGACGGAGGAGTTGGGAACGGCAAACCAGGAATGCTGGTTATTCAATTGGTCTCCCAACACCAGACGGAGGATTTTCGTCATAAAAAAAGGGCTTTATTTACTAAAGCCCTTTTTGCTGGGGAATGTTTTGAGGGAATGATTTCAGCCGGTCTACCTACAGGGTTGACTTGGGAGTGGGATTACCACTGAATCATCTCCTGATTGCGGAGGAGGTCTTCAAACTGTTCTCGCTTGCGAATCAAATGTCCTTTTCCCTCCCAAACCAGTACTTCAGCAGGGCGGAGTCGGGCATTGTAATTGGAGGCCATCGTAAATCCGTAGGCGCCGGCGTTTTTGAGAACCAAAAAGTCGCCTTCCTTGACCGTATGGAGTTGTCGGTGAGCGGCAAGGGTGTCCGTTTCACAAATGTAGCCCACCACAGTGTAGGGCGCTGTGGCTCCTTCACGGTTGCTGAGGTTGTAGATGTCGTGGTAGGCATCGTACATCATGGGACGGATGAGGTGGTTGAGCCCGGAGTCTACCCCCACAAAATGAAGGGTTGGGGTTTCTTTCACTACCGTGGCCTGGACCACCAAGTAGCCTGCTTCAGA
Organism: Bacteroidota bacterium; assembly: GCA_046051425.1. Classification (GTDB taxonomy): domain Bacteria; phylum Bacteroidota; class Bacteroidia; order Cytophagales; family Cyclobacteriaceae; genus Algoriphagus. The sequence continues at coordinate 23,863 of JBJOOF010000203.1, read as the reverse complement.
GACGAGGTATTTCCCCGGCTCGATCCAAAGCTCCAATGCGCGCCCGTATTTTTCACAAAATTCTAGAAAAGCTGCGCTTACAATACGACCGAGTTCGGGGATATCTGTAGCCGTATCCTCTGGGCTGTAGGCCACCTTAAATCCACCACCAAAGTCAAGGAAGCGTAAGTCAGGAAACTGCATAGCCGCTTCAAACAAGACTTTTCCCCCTTTCAAAAATACCTCGGCATCGTAGATGTCCGAACCGGTGTGGATGTGTAATCCTACCACAGGGATTTGGTAGCGCTGCACCAATTCTAGGATTTGAGGGAGTTGCTCTATCGAAATCCCAAACTTGCTTTCCTTGTGTCCCACTGAAATTTTCAGGTTTCCGCCGGCAAGAATGTGCGGGTTGAGCCGGATGCAAATCGGCACAGTGTTGCCGTAGGTCTGTCCAAATTTTTCCAAAAGCGGAAGGCTGTCCACATTGACCATGACCCCGATTTGTACGGCTTCTTGGATTTCTGCAAAGGATACTCCGCTTGGGGTATACATGATTTCTGCAGGGCTGCTGCCTGCCAAGAGCCCAAGTTTGACCTCCTCAAGAGAAACTGCATCGAGTTCGGCTCCGGCTTTGCGGATCAGGCTCAGCACAGAAAGGCTAGAAAGGGCCTTGGTGGCATATTTGATACGAAGCGGAACGGCTGCAAATGCAGTTTGTAGCGTTTGAATTTGGTGTACAATTTTTTCCCCATCGTAGAGGTAGAGGGGCGTTCCAAATTCTTTGGCCAAGGCTTCGATGGCAACACCTTGAATGTGCGTGGGCTTGTGCACGAGCGGAGGAGATTAGGTTGAGGGGGCAAAAATACCGAAACAATAAAAAAGGAAGGCATAGAACCTTCCTTTTTTTGGGTATGTAATTAGAAAACCAACAAATTCGAACTGCTAGAATACGGTCTAAAAGGGGAATTTGAAAGAAGATTCTTTAGATTACTCGTTAAAACATGTTAAGAGTGACCCCTTCCCCCGCTATCCGCTTAATTTTGTAGCATGTCCAAAAGCAACATTACGTTGATTATTGTCTTGATGTCCCTAGCCAGCTTTGGCTTGATGGGCTTTCAATACTATTGGATACGAAATGCCATTCGAATCAACAAAGAGCGTTTTGACCAAAATGCATTGCAAGCCTTGTCTGGAACTGTTGCCGAATTGGAGAAGGGAGAAACCTCGGATGTGCTGCTCAATAAATTGATTAAGGATCCGGAGTTGAAGGAGTCCATCTTCAAGAAAATTGACCCCATTGAGTTGCAGATCAATACCAGCCGCACCTACAGTAGGCCTTCCTTAGTAGATACGCTACTGCTATCCCCGGTGCCTCAGGTGAGCAGCACCTTTCGTAGAATGCTACTTTCTAGAGGATTGGATGTGTCGATTTTATCGGAACTCGAAAACTTTTTTGCTTACATGACTCCAGAGGTGGCCTCGTCCATGTTTACCCCTGACGAAATGCAGATTTTGCTTCAAGAGAAGGAGCGGCAACTGGAATACTTAAACCAGAAACAGCGCTTTGCCAGGGAGCAGCCCCGACCCTACACCGGTATTGTTCCTCAGTTTAATACCGAAGTCAATCTTTCCGATGATGCCTTGGATAAAATCCGAAAGACCAACATCAAGATTGAGTTGATGAACCAGGCTTTTTCTGAACTCGCAGAAGGACAGCAAGCGATTATGGATCGTCTTGACACGGCACAGTTGCGCCGCTTGTTGAAAAGCCAGTTGATGGAAAAGGGAATCATAGAGGACTTTGAGCTGGGAATTAAGCCCGGTGAAGGGGAGCTAATTGGCGTGGGTCAGCTGCTCGACTCCCAAGTTTTGCTACGAGAAGGCCTTCAGTCCAAGCTGTTTCCAAACGACATTCTGGGCAACGACAATTTTATATACGTGTATTTTCCAGAAAAAAGTAGCCACGTATTTCGGCAGGTATGGCTCCCTATTTCCAGTTCCATCCTCTTTATTTTGGTGATCATTTTTTGTTTCTATTATGCGATACGGATCATTTTAAAACAGAAAGCGCTTTCTGACATCAAAAATGATTTTATCAACAACATGACCCACGAGTTTAAAACTCCGCTTGCTACGGTAAGCCTTGCGGTGGAGGCCTTGCAGGATCCAGAGTTGAGCAATCAGGACACTTTTCGAAACCGCTACCTAGGAATCATTCGTGAAGAGAATAAGCGCTTGGTGACCCAGGTGGAAAAAGTATTGCAGGCGGCAGCCTTGGATAGAAATGAATTTAACCTCAAGCTTGAATCCATTCACTTACCGGCCATGTTGCAGGCTTGCATGGATCAGTTTGCGCTTCAAGTAGAAAACCGCGGGGGAAAATTAGAGTTCATCGGCGATATGAAAGACCCTTACATCGTAGGCGACGTCTTTCACCTGACCCACCTGTTCAACAACCTACTAGACAATGCCAACAAGTATTCTCCATCCAACCCTAAGATCCGAGTGGCCGTAAAAGAACAGGGTTCCGAGGTTCAGATCACCTTTCAGGATCAGGGAATAGGCATGAGTCGGGACGCGGTAAAAAAGATTTTTGACAAATTCTACCGTGTTCCTACCGGCAACGTCCACGACGTGAAAGGCTTTGGCTTGGGCTTATCCTATGTAAAAACGATGCTTGAGGCGCACCACGGTACCATCCAAGTGCAGTCCGAACTTGGAAAAGGGAGTACCTTCACCATTAACCTACCTAAAAAACAATGAGCAAGGCCAAACTATTAGTTGTAGAAGACGATCCCAACCTAGGTGACATCCTGCAGGAATACCTGCAAATGAAAGGCTACGACACCACGCTTTGCCGCGATGGAGAGGAAGGTTGGAATAAGTTTAAGAAAGACAAGTTTGACTTGTGCCTCCTGGATGTGATGATGCCCAAAAAAGACGGATTCACCCTAGCCAAGGAAATAAAGAAAGTGCAGGAGGACCAACCGGTGCTTTTCCTGACCGCCAAAAATCAAAAAGAGGACGTAATCGATGGCCTAAAAATTGGAGCGGACGATTACCTGACCAAGCCGTTTAGCATGGAGGAACTTTTGTTGCGCATATCAGCGATTCTTAAGCGTACGCAAAAAGGATCAGAAGTGGCAGCTTTAAAAACCTACGCCTTTGGTGCCTTTGTCCTCCATTACGACGAGCAATACATCGAAGGGCCGGAAGGAAAGCACAAACTCACTTCTAAGGAAAACGAGCTCATCCGACTGCTTGCCTCCGAAACCAACAAGCTAGTCAACCGAAGCCATGCACTCAAGCAAATTTGGGGCGACGACAGTTACTTCAATGCACGTTCTATGGACGTGTACTTGAGCAAAATCCGAAAAATCTTGAAGGACGATCCTCGAGTGCAAATCATCACCGTGCATGGGGAAGGATTCAAATTGATCGTAGGCGAAGCCTAAGAAACCAATTCCGCTCCGATCCCTGGACCTGCCGGGAAACGTACTTCTGTAGGAGAGATCTGCACGCCTCGTGCAGGATCTTTGGCCAAAAGCATGGCTCCATCCATGTCTACATAGTCCAGCAAGGGAGCAATGTGGGCGATGGCGCTGATTCCAACCGAGGATTCGGTCATGCAGCCCACCATGGTTTTCATGCCCAAGGATTTGGCTTTTTGGATCATGCGTAGTGCTGGGGTGATTCCCCCTGCTTTGACTAGCTTGATGTTGATCCCATGAAATCTCCCCTGACACTTTTCAACATCGCTTTCGTGGATGCAACTTTCATCTGCCATGACAGGAAGCTTGGAGTGTGCATACACCTCTTTCATTCCCTCTAGGTTGTCTTTTGCCAAAGGCTGCTCAATAAATTCAACCCTAAGGGAGGCTAAATCCTCAGAATAGGCGATGGCTTGTTCCACCGTCCAGGCACAGTTGGCATCCACCCGGAAGATGGACTGGGTGTGCTTTCGGAGTTCGCGTACGATCTCCAAGTCATGCGCAGTTCCCAATTTTATCTTGTAAATCGGCCAGTCTACTTCCTTCAACTTGGCACACATTTTTTCGACCGTGTCGATTCCGATGGTAAAGTTGGTGGTGGGAATGTGGGCAGGATTTAGGCCCAAGTATTCGTAGAGTTTTTTCCCCTGTTTTTTAGTGTACAAGTCCCAGGCTGCCAGGTCAAGTGCGCATTGCGCAAAGGGGTTGGATTCGAAAACTTCCTTTCCCAGTTCCCACAATTCGGCCGGAGTTGTCCATCCCCCTCCCAAAAGAATAGGCTTGAATTTTTCTAAGACTGCCCGCATGTTGTCCAAAGTAATGCCGTAGAAGGGGTTGGTGGTAGACTCCCCAAGGCCATACAGTCCTTCGTCTTCTAACCGGACGATTAAGGTTTCCTGCACCTCCCGGCTTTGATGGGCGATGGTAAATCGGTGTTTCAAGGGAAGGTCAAAGCCTTGGACATGTAAATTCATGGCATGATTTTTTTGGGTTTGACAAAAATAGCGGGAATTATTGCAGTCCTTTCCCTAGTTTTAATTCAAAATACCTGAAAAGATATGCATCACCATTGGATTGGTTTGAAAAAGAGCCTGTTTGTCCCACTACTTTTTTTGGGCATGGGCCTAAGCTTTTCTCAAGCCCAAACGGTAGCTCCTCGCCTGAAAGCCGCAGATTTGTCCTCGGCCTATGAATCATACCGTGAGCCGGCAATTACGCATCGTCGCTTTACCCATGCGGACTTGCAGCCCTTGATCCAAAAGCATACCGCTCAATTTCAGGTCACTGCGCTCGGAAAATCCGTCATGGGAAAGTCCATCAGTTCCTTGGATTGGGGAACGGGTACGACCAAAGTGATGCTCTGGTCCCAGATGCATGGTAACGAGAGCACGGCGACCATGGCCTTGTTTGATCTATTTAATTTTCTAGAAGGAAAAGGTGACGCGCACCAGGAATTGCGGGACTTACTTCGATCCCAGTTGCAACTCAAGTTTATCCCCATGCTCAATCCGGATGGGGCAGATGCGTTCAAGCGGAGAAATGCCTTGGATATCGACCTCAACCGAGATGCAATTTCCTTGATTTCGCCAGAGGCGGAGATCTTGAAAAAAGCGCGAGACGACTTTGAGCCCGAGTTTGGCTTCAACCTTCACGACCAACAGATCTACTACAACGTGGTCAATACCCCCAAGCAAGCCACCATTTCCCTGTTGGCGCCGGCATACAACGAAGCTACTGAGATCAATGAAGTTCGCGGAAGGGCCATGCAGACCATTGCAGGGATGAACGAGCTCCTGCAGGAATTGATTCCTGGCCAAGTGGGCAAGTATGACGATGCCTTTGAGCCAAGAGCTTTTGGGGATAACATTCAGAAATGGGGCACGAGCACCATTTTGATTGAGTCCGGAGGCTTAGTCGGAGATACCGAAAAGCAAGAAATCCGCAAGATCAACTTTATGATTCTCTTGAATGCCCTGCATTCCATCGCAACCAAGAGCTATACCCAGTACCAGACGGCGGAGTATTTCGCCATTCCAGACAATGGAATTCAGTTGATGGATTTGGTGATCGATGAGGTGCAGGTGCCTGTCAACGGAAACTGGTATCCGGTAGACCTAGCCATCCGAAGACGGGAAACGGAGTCTGCTGGAGGATATTTCCTTGCGGGCTCGGTAGAGGACCTAGGGGATATGCAGGTGTTTTTTGGGATGGAAACTCTAGATGCATCTGGCCTGAAGTATCAGGAAGGCAAGGTGTATCCTACTGCTTTCGAAAGCGTAAAAGAGGTCACGCCTGAAAAAGCAATGGAACTCCTGCGTCAGGGCTTTATGGCCATCAAAGTGAAACAGGGAAGTCCAAGGCAGTTGCACGAATTACCGTTGGTGGTGTTGAAAAGCAGTGACAAGTATTCCGGAGGATGGACTACCGGGGCGGCACCCAACTTTTTCTTAACCCGAGAAGGGAAGCCAACGCATGCGGTGGTAAACGGTCACTTGATCCACTTGGATCGCCTTCCTACTGAAAAATTCCGAAACCGCATCTTTTGATGTGGTATGACTCCTCTAGGCTAAATCCATGAAATCCAAAGAAAAAGGGGCTGGTCTCCATCCCCGAAACCTCCATCAAGGACGCTACGATCTTCCCGCCTTGTCGGAGACAGTTCCGGAATTGAAAGAAGTCATTTTTACCAATGCCTATGGGCAATTAAGCATTGACTTTGCCAATCCAAATGCGGTCAAGTTGCTCAACAAAGCCCTGCTGCTCCATTTCTACGAGTTAAGTTACTGGGATATACCCGAGGGATACCTCTGTCCACCAATTCCGGGTAGAGCAGATTATGTGCTTCATGTAGCAGATCTGCTAGCTCGGGATCACGACCGAAAAGTTCCTCAAGGCGCTGAAATACGGGTACTAGATATAGGAACCGGCGCCAATCTGATTTATCCCATTTTGGGAACGAGTCTCTTTGGGTGGAATTTTGTGGGCACTGAAATTGAGTTTCAGGCGCTTTCCAATGCAGCAGAAATCATCTCGTCCAATTCAAGGCTTGTGGATAAGGTAGCGCTGCGGTACCAGGCGGATCCAGCGGTAATTTTCCAATCCGTCATTGAAGAAGGAGAATATTTCGATCTGAGTATATGCAATCCTCCCTTCCATGAGTCTGCCGACATGGCTAGACAGGGTAGTCAACGGAAAATCAAAAACCTCAAAGGGGATGCCCCTGCCGACCCAATATTGAATTTTGGGGGTCAGGCAACCGAGTTATGGACTGTTGGAGGAGAAATTGGATTTATCGGAAGAATGATTCAGGAGAGTGTAACCGTTCAATCGCAGGTAGGCTGGTTTACGGTACTGGTTTCCAAAAGCACACATCTATCTTACTTTCAGGGACAACTTGAAAAAGCAGGAGTTAAGTCTCTACGGGTCATCGAAATGGGCCAAGGAAATAAGCGGAGCAGAATTTTGGCTTGGAGTTTTCTCCGTTAATCGAATCGTCCACAGACGACAGCCCACGGACCACAGCTCACCTAATTGAACTACAAACCTTATTTTATTCCGTTACTGGTGAAAAAGCGGATAATCCAATTTAGAAGAGGGTTTTACGCAGATTTTCGGGGAAAAAGCAACGCAGATCAGCGGTATTTTTCCGTGTAGATCCGCGTGAAAATACGGGTTACTTTTTTGCTAGCCTGTGGAAAACTTCCAGGTATTGGTCTGTTACCCGATCCCAGGAGTATTTGGCAGTAAGCCCTTGACGGGCAGTTTGCCGCAATTCCTGAAGTTCAGCGGCCCCAGCCTCGGCTTTTTCTACGAGTTGCTGTACCGCCTCACTTGTTTTCTCGAAATACCACCCGTGCTTTCCGTTTTGGAGCATCTCCTGGTTGAAGGGAGTATTTAAGGCCAGAATGGCGCAGCCATAGCCCAAGGCTTTCAGCATGGCCGGGTTGGTGCCTCCAAATTCATGCCCATGAAAATACGCGTAACAATGCGAATAGAGGGAGGCAAGCACCAGTGGATCGGTGACATAGCCAGTAAACAGGACGCGGGGTCCCTCCATCTTCTTTACTTGCTGGGCCCAGGCATCCGAGAAAGGAGCGTCCCCCACGATGACGAGGGGCTTGTTTGATTTGGATTGAAGGAATCCTTCGATAATCAGATCGGCATTGTTGTCTGGAATCAAACGTCCCACAATCAGGTAATACTCCCGAGAGTGGAGGTTCCAGGTTTGCAAAGGACTGTCTTCCACATCCTCCTTGGGGTTGGCCCCGTAGGCAATCACGACCGAATCTTTCTGAAATTCCTCCAGATAGACTCTTCGCATCTCATCCGAATCGTTGATGATCTGGTCAAAAGAGCGGGTGGCCATCTTGGAGGCCCACTTAAAGTACCGTGCTCCCCAGCCTTTCCACTTGGGACGAAGCCACTCGAGACCATCTACGTTGATGGCCGCGGGCTTTCCAAAAATGCGGGCGAGCCACCCGAAAGGGCCATTCCCAGAGTTAACCACGAAAATCACATCCACATCCGAAAAGCAGGCATGCAGCATGGAAAAAAACGTATGGCTCAGCTGCGTGAGGCTTTTGGTTTCAAGAGCAGGCGTGTAGATGCACTCGATGCCATTGACAAATCGGGGGCGTGTGGGAAACAAGGATCGGTGATTGTAGACCCGCACTTGCACTCCTCTGGCTTGCAAGCGCTCCCCCAATTCTTTCACCAGGGTATCGTAGCCCCCATAGACATAGGGGTAGCCTTTGGCGCCCATGATGGCTACTTTAATATCAATAGGTAACGGCTTGCTTACCATTTATTCACGCATTTTTTGATAAAGTCTACTCCTATCTCTTCAAAATTTCTTTAAAGGCCTGTTCTAAAGATAGAAAAAACTTCTCCGTCGAAAATTCCAGCAACCTGATTCTCCCTTTTTCTCCCAATACCTTTCTTAGGTCAGGATCATCCACCAAAAGTTTCATGGACTGAATTAATGATTCCTCCTCATTTTTTTCCAAAATCAAAGCAGCATCACCCGCCACTTCCATCAAGGCTCCCTGACGTGAAATGATGACGGGCAGCCCAAAAGAGAATGCTTCCAATACCGGCAATCCAAACCCTTCATTTGTGGAAGGGAAAATATAGGCCAAGGCATGCTGGAAATAAGACGCCAATTGCTCTTGGCTTACATATCCCGTAAAATCGACTTTATCAGTCAATCCCAGGGTGTTGACCAATTCAACCAAATGATCGTAATCATCTAAAGTTTCTCGGGGACCTCTTTGTCCGACCAACACCAAACGGTGGCTTTCATAGCCCGCCATTTTTGTAAGTTTATCAAATGCCTGGATTAGTAAACCTAGGTTTTTTCTTTTCTCCAATACCCCGACATGAAGAAAATAGTCTGCTTTTGTAGTCGATTTCAAATCCGATAGGGCCAAGCTTTCCGAAAGCCCAGAAGCCTGATAAACGACCTGAATTGGAATAGACTTAAATGGAGGCAATTGGTGCAGCCGCGTTTTGGAAAAATGAGTTATCGTGATGATCTCCCCATTTTTTTGCAACCCTTTTTCTAAAAAATAGAGGTAATACTTCAACCAAAGGGGTTGGTAATGTTCAGGAGTATCCCAAAAACAGGTGTCATGGACGACGGAAACTTTTTTCCCTTTAGCGAAAATCGGACTTAAAATGTCAGGACTGAAGACGATCGACGCTTGGTGGTAATAAGATAGTATCGGCAATACCACCTGTTTTCTGAAGAAATAGAGCAGCTGAAAAAGGATGTTTTTCCACTTGGCTGTTTTTCCTCGAAAGAACTGATTTTGCTTTACTTTCTGATAATTGGGACTAATGATAAACTCAAATTCGCTGTTGTTTTTTTTGAGAATCTCATCGCATAGGGTAACGATATAGGTTTTGATCCCTGTTTGTGCCACATACAGGTAAAATACATCCACCACTACTTTTGGCCTATGCTTCTTCATTTTTGATTTTGGAGTATTCGTTCATGGCATACCCAACCATCCACCAAGTGATCCAATTTACATAGGCAAACAACTCTGCGTTGGACGTGAAAAGGGGCAATAAGAGCCCTGTTTTCACCGCTGCAGCTGTAAATGCAATTCGTGCCGTCATGACGTTTTCAGTTAGCCTGAAAACCTGAATAGACCGGCTTATGGAAAACCCTAAAAGAAGGATGTACAAAATCATTCCTAAAAATCCCAGTTGCACCCCATAGATTAAGAATTGGTTTTCCCCTCCGATCCGTGCTTCATCGGTGACACTACCGGAATTGCCACTCATGGCCAATCCGACGCCCAAGGGATTTTGGATCATGGATTCGAGGGCAGTTACCCATTCCAATACATGGCCTACGCTTGATGCATTTTGGAAGGTTAGGGTATCGATCACGAAATAATAGAAGTCTTCAGAGGCAAAGAATACGACGAAGACGACAAATGCTGCGACAAGGCCGAAACCAAATAGGATCAACCGATAGAGCTTAAAAATCACTGCAATAAAAAACAACATGATAAAAAAAGCCCCAAAAGCAGACCTTGAACTCGAGAAAAACAGACTTCCCATGGAGCAAAGCATGACAAGAGTGTAGGGGAAACTTTCTTCTCTTTTGGATGTCAAAAACCAGATTAGCCCAGCCGCAAAACCTAAAAGCACGGAACTGGCCAACTCCAAAGGATCTGCAAAAAACGAGGCCAGTCTCTTGGTCATGGCTTGGGTTTCGAAGGTCCAGGATAACCCAAAATTGCCAGAAGGCTCCATATCGTATATGCCATAATTGAAAAGGGCATACCCCGTAAAGGTTTGTAAATGGGAACCGATAAATGCCTCAAAGAGATTGACCACGAATGCAGAAAACGCAATCACAAAAATGACCTGAAACAATCTTTTGACTTCAAAATCCTCGAAATGGGTGTTTCTCCCCACGAAAAACACCAGTCCAGGAATTAGAAGATTCTTGAAGTAAAGGGCTTTTTCTATAAAACTGGGCTCTCCGATGGGTAATAAAAGAAAAATAAATGCCAACCCAATAAATGCCAAAAAGAGCCATTCCACTGTTTGGAAGCGAATGGGATACTCAAAAACCTTTCGTCTGTAGAGTACAAAAATCAGCACAGATCCGATGACCACCAAGTCCTTAGCAACCTGGAACAAGGTGATTGGCAGTTTGGAATTTGTTGCCTGAAATAAAATACTTAAAAAGGTGGTATGAAAGGGGAGGTAGGCCGCCAAAAAAAACACCAGGTACTCCCACTTTCCTTTGAAGACCATGGCCTTCAGCGTGAAGTGCAGCAGCAGCGCATAACCTAAAAGTGATAAAATAAAAAGTGTTTGAGCGATCAATGCAGTTCAGGCTTTTGACAGATCAAGGTCACTGTAAACCTCACAGGGCACCTTCCCTTGACTTTTATACCCCTGAATATATTCAATAAAAACTTACTTTGCTCAATGCCGATTATCCAGTCCGTCTTTATCCTGTTGTTTTTAAACGTACTGTATTTGAATTTTGGGATGGGGAGGACCGTTTGAAAATTGAAAAACCCAGTTTCGGTCAACGCTCCCACCATCTCATGGTAAGAGGACTCATTGAGATGCCCTCCTTGCGCCAGTATCCGTCCCGAGCTGGAATTGTCCATAATTCGAGTGACATCCATCGGTCCAAACAGTCGATTTGGCATCACCAAGATGAATTTCCCTCCGGGCACCAAGCTCTCATAGACTGACCGAAGATGATCCATCAAATCCAAGGGCGAAAGGTGCTCGATTACATTGTCTGAAAAGGCCAGTTCAAATTTTTCTTCGGTTCTGAAATTGATGATGCCGGAGGAAATGAACTTGATACTCGGATGATTTTGGAGGGTTTCGGGAATAAAGACATCCACTCCAGTAAGCTTTTTATAAGGAATCTTTTTTTGGATGTTCATCAGAAAATATCCTTCACCACAACCAAAATCGATGATGGATTTTCCTTTCAGCTCTTTTTCAAAAAGGGTAACCTGAGGATCTTTGGTGGCTATTCTTTCTTCAAGCGAACTATCTTTCTTTGCTGTTCTGCCGTAAAATTGAAGGAGGTTGGAATAGAATTCATCGTATAAGCCCTCTCTTTTTTTGGCATCTTCCTCCTGAACCAACAATTTATGGTAATGATTTTCAAGCTTAAATGCCTCTTCGAGTACTTCAGGACTTAACCCGCTTTCTTTGGAGTAAGCTTCAATATCTGGGAATAATTGGGTGTTGGGACTTTTCATGAAATGGGTTTCATTTGGAAAAAAGACCTTCATAATGTCCTTTCAAAATTGCATTTACTTTTTGGAACCTACCATTTAATCCCAAATACAGAATGAAGGCAGCATTTTTTAGGGTTTGGTAGAACAAACTTAATACAAAGGACACTGGATTTGAATGGCTTCGGATTAAAAAGAGGTGGTTTCTAGTCCGGTAATAGTGGAGGATTGGAGGAATGACGCCTTCTTTGGTTTTGATTTTTTTGGAGGATCCTCCCGCGACATGATAAATTTTGGATTGAGGAAGGTAACGAAGCCGGAACCCTGATTTTTTGATTCGGAAGGACCACTCGACATCTTCGTAGTAGGCAAAAAACCGATTGTCCAACATTCCTGCCTGTTTGATTACAGCCGACTTCACAAGGATCGCACATCCCGTAATCCAAGGTGTATCTTTTTCCAGATCAAATTGCCCTTCATCTAGTTGCCCTATGCCGATGGACCAAGTCATTTCCAACCCCTTGAAATATCCGCCACCCGCATTCCATAGTTTATCCCGTTCCGCTTCAAACATGATTTTGGGTTGCACCGCACCATAATCTGGGTTTTGTTCTAAAAAAGAAACCAATGGATCCAGAAAGTCAGGCTCTACAAGGGTGTCATTATTCAGCAAAAGCACCTGATCATAAGAATGGTCCAACGCCCACTGTATTCCAAGGTTGTTGCCTCCTGTAAATCCAAGGTTGTCAGGGCTGGTTAGTAATTCAATCTCAGGAAATTCGGATTTCAGCCTCTCTCCCGAACCGTCGACGGAACCATTGTCCACCAAAACAGTTTGAAAATTGGAGTACTGCAGTTCTTTTAGGGATTCCAAGCAAGCCTTTGTCAGCTCATATCCATTCCAATTGACGATGATGATGGCTACCTTGGGAAGGCTGTTGGGCTCCATGCTAACTTCTCCCAAATTTTCTCTGAATTGAGTCATCTCACCGTTTTTTTCAAGCTGCATTGGGTTTACTAGTTTTTAAGATAGCTAAAATCAATGGCCGATTATATACCCAATTTAAAACGCAACAGATTAAAAAAACCACGATTTCGGTAGATAACATGGCATAACAAAGTCCAATCGCCCCATAGTGGCTGGTAAGAAAAATTGAATTGGAAATCATAAATAAACCCATCATCCAGGAAGATTTGAACATCAGGTTGTTTTGGCCATTGACAAGGAAAATGACCACATTCATAATATTGAGGCAAGCCAAAAAGGGGATAAATGCTAAAACCCGCAAATAGGAGATGGAATCTACAAATTCCGCTTTTGAAAATAATTGGATGATAAAGGGTGCCAGCCCAAAAACAGCCAAAGAAACAGTTAACCCTACGGCCAAGGCCACGAAACTAACTTTCTTTAGGTAGCTAATAAAAGCACTCAAATCTTCTTTCAGCAGCTTTGAAGCATTGGGAAAAATAGAATGGATGACCATAGAAGGAAACATCCGAAGTACCATGGAGATTCTTTCTGCAAGACTGAACAGGCCTAAGGTAGTGGCGGAAGCAAAAAAACTCAATACCACTAATGTCCCATTGATAGAGAAATGGGTCACAATATTGGATAGCAAAAGCAGTCCTGTATTTTTTAATAAGGTAAATAGCTCGAGGAATCGTGGTTTGTAAAACTTGATATCCAAGGCATAATGGATGTAAATCAGCAACAGGATATTGATGCCTAATCCTGATGCTCCTAGGATGAAGTTGACCCATTTGGACTGTTCCGGATCACGGATAAAAAGGACGATACCCAATAAATAAAGTAATTTGCTGAAGACGTTGGCGATAGAAATCAGCTTCATTTTTTCCATCCCTTGAAAAAACCAGAGCGGAAAGGTGGCTTCTGAAAAGAGCAGAAATACGGATAATACTAAAACGGTTTGATATCCTTGGAAGAGATTCAGTCCGTAGGCTCCGATCAAGATGAGGACTGTGGAAAACCCGGCAAGGAGGATTTTGGCTGAAAACACATTGGAAACCAACTGCGAAAGCGCTTCCTTGTTGGATTGATTGAGAGCAACTTCTCGAGGAGCATTCAAGTTGAACCCAAAGCCAACTAAAATATTGAATACAATAATTACGGAAAAGGATAAGTTGACCCAACCAAATTGTTCCGCCCCGATACTTTGAATCAGGAGGGGCATGGAAATGAGGGAAATCAAAATCGTTGAGGATTGAATCAATGCCAGAAAAAGAAAATTCTGGAGAGATTTATTCCGGACAAAATTCCCAAAAGGGATCAACAGATTCATTTTTTCAAACATGGAAGCTTTGGTTTAGACTTCCTGCAAATGCTTTTGGTAGATTCTTCTCAGATATAGAAAGCTAAGGGCTAAGAAACCGAAAATGATGGCTCCATAAACCATCCCCTTTACCAAACGAACTTCAGATCTTTTTAAGGGCAGCTTGGGAGAATCAATCAATTGAATTAATGGGGTGTTGACGCGGTGGTTGATTTTAGCCATCTCCAGATTTTTCACAATTTCTTCAAAAACTGCAGCACTAGTTTGGACATCAACTTGTTTGCGGCGCCCATTGACTGTGGCGGCACTCAGCAATGGGTTGGCATTTGGAATGCGATCTTGTTCGGCAGCCAAGGAGCCGAGACTTGCATCTAGAATTGCCCGAACCGAGTCTGCCTGAGTTTGTAAAATACGGAGGTTTTCCCCTGTTTTTTTGGTTTTAGTTTCCAAGTAAAAGGTATTTACCTTACTCACCAGCGTTTCGTTGAAAAGCTTCGCATACGCCTCATCTTTAGAAGAGACATTCACCTGAATAATACTCAATTTCCGATCCGGCTTGACTACAGCCAGTTGTTTTTCTCGGATGATTTTGGCGATTTCCTTGATTACTGAGTCTTGCTTGACCCCATGGTTCTCCTTGGAAGAAGAAAAAGTTAGCGTAGATAAATCGATTTTGGAGGCCCATTTGTTTTCCAACTCTTCGAATTCAATAAACCGATCGATCAATAAACTCTCTTTGTCAAAGGGACTCAAGAGTGTTTCCTCAAGCATTCGGTCCGAGCGGTACAGCTCCATGATGTTATCCCCTTGAAATAGGCCATTCGTTCCTCCTATGCCGCCCAAATTAACACCGAGAAGGCTTGCAATCCCTGACATTTGACCAATTCCTCCCATTCCTTCCTCCTCCAAAACGAAAGAAGTTTCAGCATGAAAAACAGGGTCTTTTAGTTGAGAATATCCAGCGCCCATTCCAGCCCCTAGTACGAAGAATAGGAAGAGAACTTTCCACTTGGAGCTGAAAAATTTAACCCAATTGATCAAGTTTTGTACCACCTCTTTCAAGGTGAATTGGGAGGCTGAAAAATGTGAGTTTCCGCTCATTGGAATTACTGTTGGTTGATTTGAGAAAGAACCAAAGCCAAGGTGGCCAGTCCAGTGGTGACGCCCACCAATTCGCCTAGACGAATTGGGATCTTAGGTCCTTTACTTGGAATAATCACTTCAGCTCCAGGCTCCACGACTGGGTAGCTTCGAACTCCAAAGAATCCTTTTGTTCGTTTTACCGCCCCATTTGCATAGACTACATAGGTTTGCTTGCGGTTGGCTCTTCGGTCAAACCCACCTGCTCCATTGATGTAAAACCGAAGGCTACGGCCTTGCTCGTGTCTTAAGGTAGTTGGGTAGACTACATCTCCACGCATACGAACGGTTTGCAAGAGCTTGGGCACATTGAGAATATCGCCTTCCTCGAGTACCAAATCTTCCTCAGAACCGGGATTCGCAAGGATTTTTTCCAGGTTGATGGCAACGGCCTCAGTTTCCTTGAATTTAACCGCCACACCAGGGGTTTCTGCAGCAATTTGATCCAACGACTCTCGTTTGGCATTATTGGCAGTGGAATCTGTTTTCGCCACTTTTTCGGTTGGCAGGTCTCTGAAAAGACGAATAAGGAGCTCTTCTTGTGCTTCAGGGTTGGTTGGATTCTCCTTAAGAAGAACGCGTAGTGCCTCTAAATTTTTCTGTCTACGAACCTGTTCGGATTCTGTGTTAAAAAACTCTGTTTTACGAATCAAGGTAGCGCCTTTGGTGTAGGCAAATTGGTTGACTCCACCTGCTCGTTTGACTAGGTCGGAGATTCGATCTACGCTCGTTTGAATAGCAAAAATTCCAGGAGAATTGACCTGTCCCTCTACCGATACGAGTCGCTGCATCGTAAAATTGGCTCGCTTTCGCACGATTACCTGATCGAAGGGCGCCAAAGAAATGGCATTCGGGTTGAAGGATAAGTCTGGATTGATGGAAGTGGTGATGATATCCGATAGCGTTCCTGAATCTGAATCTTCCAGCCTTCTGGCAATTTCAATGTCTTTTATGTTGGCAGATTCTTGTAAGCCACCGGCGATAAGAATCAATTCTTCAGGCGTCATTCCTGCTGCATAAGGATAGGTGCCTGGACGTTTTACCTCACCCAAGATCTGTATGTAGCGTTCGTTTTGAACGTCATAAATGCTAGAAATACGGATTACATCTTCACGCTGTAAGACCACATCTTCTTGGCGGCCTTCCAAAACAGCTTGAAGATTTACTTCCAATACTTCTGAACTAAGGTCTCCCTTGGTTCGCAAGATGCTGGCTCGCTGAGTGTAGGCATCGCCTTTGAGGCCATCTGCATTTTTGATCAATTGAGTTAGCGTAAGCCCTTCTGTTAAGGAGAAAATTCCAGGCCTAAAGACTGCTCCTTTAATTTGAATTCGGTTGGTGTAGCGGTCTATAATTCTTCCCACAGTGACCTCATCTCCTCCCTTCAGGTTGAAAAGCCCCAGTTGGTTTTGATATACATCCGAGATGGAGCGTTGATTTCCGGTGATGCGAGAGATGGAAATGCGATCTTTAAAAGCCAAGTCTGTAAATCCCCCAGCAAAGCGAAGGATGTCCTCTAGATTGTCCTCAGGTGTGACCTCAAAAACCAAGGGGCGCTTAACCTCCCCCATCACCTTCACTCGAGCGAGATAAGGGTTGACCAGGATCACATCTTGATCTTGGAGCTGCACATCCAAATTGGCCGTTCCATTGATGAGCAGGTCATACACATCAATTTCAGCAATTTTCTTGTTGTTTCTGATTAGTTGAATGGCGCGTAGGGTTCCGTTATCGGAAGGTCCTCCTGCCGCATATAGGGCGTTGAAAACTGTTGAAAAAGCGCTCAAGGTGAAGGTTCCCGGTAAGCGAACTTCATTCAAAATATGGACTTTGATCGTTTTGACGTTTCCAAGGGTGACTTGAAGGAAGGTTTTTGGGTTTGCTCCAGAAAGCCCAGAATAGAAAGCGGCTACTCGGCTTTTGATGATTCCTTCTGCAGCTTCAATCGTTTTACCAGATACCGCAATCAGGCCGATGTTATCCAATAAAATGGAACCTTCTGGGTTGACGGTTGCCTCGTAATATTTCTCAGATTGTCCGTAGATATCCACATAGATGAGATCTCCTGGTCCAAGAATGTAATTCTTGGGAGTGGCCTGGTTTAGGCTCGGCTCAAAGCTTAGTTTCCGATTCTTTTGAAAAAACAAGGCGCTCCCAAATAGCAAGGAATCCGCTTTTTCTTCATCCATCAACTCCTGTGTTTCCATCAGGCCTCTGGTGATGTCATTGATGTCAATTTGTTCGCGAGCAGCTCTTTTTGATACATTCGTGGATCTGGACTTGCTGGATCCTGTAGCCAAGCCCTCAATTCTGTTTCGAAGTTTTTCTACTTCTCCGGATGGCATGCCTCGCATTTGAGCCATCATCAGAAAGTCTGTACTACTCAGCCCGGCATCTTGTGCCCGCTTGACTAGTTCCTCGATTTGATCATCACTGAGTTGATCTACACGAATAGCAGTAATGTCCGCAGTGGACTGCGCGTAAAGAGCCCTGGGGGTGACCACCCAAAGGCAGAGAAAAGCGAAAAAGTAGGTAATTTTAAGAATAGAGTTCATCGTGAAAAGGAAATTCCGTAGGGTCTAGTAGAATCTAATCTATAAAAATCCGTTTAATTCTTAATTATACCAAATGTATTGACAGATTTGACGGAAAGAGACTTCGTTTTGTGCCCTCATTTCAAACCAATTACGTCTGGTTTTGGTCTTAAATCATGGCCTTATCCCGAGGGTCTCAGTTCATGCAGTTTTGTCTTGCTTTCCTTAACTTGCCAAAAATTTCATTCATGTATAGGCCACTTCTCTTTCTTGCAGTATTCTTAGGTCTTTTCTCTTGTCAATCTTCAGACACCACCTGCAGCCTAGATGAGGAGCGATTGGAGGGCCGGACAAACTTGGAAATTCATCGTTTGGAACAAGAATTTTTCGCAGCAAAAAGTACGGAAGAGTTTCGTTTCCTACTGGAAAAATATCCAGAAATAGCAAATAAGGTGATGGAGCAAGAGACTTATCCCCATGTAGACACCTTGGCCCAGGAGCTGCTCCTCGCAAATCAGGATTCGGCTTTCCAGGCCTTGAATGCGGCAGTTGCCAAAGAGTTTGCGGATATATCCGATATTAAAGTGGAGCTGGAGCAGGCATTTGCCTATTTGAAAAGTTATTACCCCGACTTTAAGGCGCCCAAGGTATATACCTATGTCTCTGGATTTGGCATAGATCTCTTGGTAGAAGAAGACATCTTGGTGATTGGCTTGGACTATTTTTTACCTAGCGACCATGTCTTCCAGCCGGATTTGCCCAAGTACATCGCTTCTCGATACGAACGGAAGTACCTAGTGCCCATGGTTGTGTTGGCGATTTCTTCCCGTTACAACGAAATTGATACGCAAGACAATACGCTCTTGGCGGAAATGATCTACTACGGAAAGGCTTACCATTTTGTCAAATCCATCCTTCCCTGCACTTCGGACCAGTACTTAATCGGGTATACGCCCGAACAAATTCAGGCCTGCTGGGACAATGAGGACCTCATTTGGACGCATTTTATTGAAAACGAACTCTTGTTTGAAACCAATCCTTTCGAAATACGAAAGTACATTGGAGAGGCTCCAAGCACCGACGCCATCAGCATGGATGCTCCGGGTCGGATTGGCCGTTGGATTGGATGGAACATTGTGGAGGAATATGCAATCCAGCAGGATCTTTCGCTGCCCGAACTGATGCGTGAATCGGATGCAAAAAAATTGTTTAAGGATTCGGGATACCGGCCTCGGAATGGAGAAGAAAATTAGGGTTTAGCTCCGCGTCTTTCAGGACTTATCCACAGTTTGGTGCGTTTTTTCGTAGTATTTGCACAGATGGGTGATTGCACAAGCACTGCATTTGGGACTTCTTGCGAGGCAAGTGTAGCGTCCGTGTAGGATCAACCAGTGGTGTGCCTTGTGAATGTGCTCCTTGGGCAAATGCTTGACCAATTGCTTTTCTACTTCTAAGGGAGTCTTGGCGGTTAGTGGAACCAGCCCCAAGCGCCTGGATACCCGATACACATGCGTATCCACCGCCATATTGGGTTGCTGCCAAATCACGGAGGTAATCACATTGGCTGTTTTTCTCCCCACCCCCGGTAGTTTGACCAACTCTTCTACAGTCGAAGGGATTTCTCCTCCAAAGTCTGAAAGCAGCATTTTTCCAAGCCCAATCAGGTGTTTGGTTTTGTTGTTTGGGTAGGAGACAGATCGGATATAGGGAAAAAGTTCATCAGAGTGTGTCGCTGCGAGGTGTTCTGCTGTTGGAAAATGCTTGAAAAGTTCTCGGGTGACGATATTGACCCGCTTGTCGGTGCATTGGGCGGAAAGCACCACGGCTACCAAGAGCTGGAAAGGATTGTCGTACTGGAGTTCCGTCTCTGCCACGGGCATATTTTCCGAAAAATGCTGGATAAAGGCTTCGTATCGCTGTTTTTTGAGCATGGAGTCTGTGGTGTTGGACTAGTCTTCTAAGTTAATAAGCGCGGCCTTTTTCTTGGTGCGTAGTCGATAATTAATTTTAAAAAGGCGGTTTGAGGCAGTTGTTTTTAGTTTCGAATCCGCCATTCCTTGGGGTAATAGTTGTTTACCCGGTTACCCAAATTCTTGATCCATCCCAAGGGAAGTTTCTGATAGGTAAGAAGGACCCATCCTAGAGGGAGATCACCAAAGGCCTGGTCCTTTTTTCGTAAAAAATCCAAGGCTTCCACCTCGGATAACTCCTGCTGCGGAAACCCATTTTTGGGTAGGGTAGACAAGGCCCACTCGTGGCTAGGAATCCATTCTTTTCCCTGTTTTTTGCCTAGCTCCACCCCGAAATACCGCACACTCAGCACCTGGGCTAGCTTTTCCAGTTCACGGCTATACTCCCCCTGCATTCGGAAGTAAGCGTCCTGCAGCAGGTAAAATTTGCCGGAGCCATCTGCTCCAATTTCCTGTTCAAGCAAAGCGGATTCCTTTTCCCCCACGCGCTTCAGGCTATGGTGTTTGAATTCCTTGTTGGCAGGAGCCACTTGCGTGTATGCCTCTTCAGGTCTTCGCAATACCGTGATGAAAAATCCCTCTCCCGCCACCTTGTGCGGAAAAAACCGGTAGCCATAAAAGGTCCCGTCAGCGGTACTCACTTCCGTTTCCACGATGCCCCAGTTCGCATCTAAAGGGATGCGTACGGGTTCAAACGCAAATTCCTCGGTTAAAAAGCGAAGGATCTCTTCGTTTTCTTTTTCGTTGAAGGTGCAGGTGGAGTAAAGCAAATAGCCCCCTCCCTTGACCAATTCACCTGCCTTGTCCACAATGCGCTTTTGTCGGGCGGAACACAGTTGGACATGATCCGGTGACCACTCCGCTCGAGCCTGGGGATCTTTGCGGAACATTCCTTCCCCGGAGCAAGGAGCATCCACTAGCACCAGGTCGAAAAATCCATCCAGAGGAGAAAAATGTTCGGGGTCGTTGTTGCTCACAAGCGTATTCCCTAGCCCCCATTTAATCACATTTTCTTTCAGGATTTGCGTACGGGCCGCAATTACTTCATTGGCCACCAAGAGGCCTTCTTCACCCAGGTAACTGGAGAGCAAAGTGCTTTTTCCACCAGGGGCAGCCGCCAAATCGAGGTAGATTCCCTTTGGGATCTGCTGGGATTCCAGGATGTGAGAGATAAACATGGAGGAAGCCTCTTGCACATAGTAGGCTCCAGCATGAAAGCTAGGATCTCCCGTGAAACTCGGCCGCTCTTCCAAAAAATAGCCGTCTTTCGCCCAGGGAATGGGTCGTTTTGGGTAGGAAATGTCTACCGCCTTATTCCGGTTGAGCCGAATGGAAGTTTGCGTTGGGCGCTCCAATCCTTCTTGAAATAGAGCAAACTCTGCAGGCCCGAGTAGCGCCTGCATTTGCAATTCAAATGCCTTCGGAAGTTGATTTTCGGCCATCTCACAAATATAACGAATCTAGCAGCAGATCTGTGATTGCTACTAGATTCGAAAGCGGTCCTCCGATTTTGAATTAGGAATCGTCTTCCTCCTCTTCAAAATCCTCGTCTTCATCAGCCCCCATTTCAAACATGGAGCTGAACAGGTCCTTAAATTGAAGCCCGGTGTCTAGCAATTTTTTGCTCAACTGAGAATATTCCGCCAGGCCATGGAGCGCAAACTCCATATAGAATTCCTTTTCTTTTTCGGGCAAGGTTCCCACCAATTGGGTGACCACTTCCTCCAAACCAGGGACTCCATGCAGTCCGCTTTTGTAGGCTTTTTCGCTCAAGTCACTCAAGAGGTCCAGTTCATTTCCCTCCCCAAACCAGGCCAATGGAATCACGTAGGGATTGCCGGCTTTCTCTTTTTTCTTTTGCTCGGGAGATGGAAAATACTCCACAAATTGACTGCGGATCGCTTTACCGATCAGGTTGTAGGCCACCAATCCAGCACCTTCTTGTTCCCCTTCGTAGACGAGTTCTACCTTTCCGGTAATGGCTGGAATGACACCAATCAAATCGGATATTCGAATGACCGTAGCGGATTCATTATTTCGATACATCCGTCTCTCTGCTGCGGAAATCAAATTCTCGTAGGCAGAAATCGTCAAACGTGCAGATACCCCGCTTTTTTCATCCACAAACTCTGAGTGACGGGCTTCGATAGCGATCTGTTCGATCAGGTCTTTCATCAGTTCCGGCACATGAATGTTGGCCACTGGCTTACCTTCCAATCGAGCTTCCTGTCCCGTGATTTTCTTGCCGATTTCGATTGACTTGGGGTAGTGCGTGATGATTTGACTTTCAATTCGATCCTTGAGGGGAGTGACAATGCTACCTCGGTTGGTGTAGTCCTCCGGGTTGGCAGTGAAGATAAACTGGATGTCTAGTGGCAGGCGGAGTTTGAATCCTCGTATTTGGATATCGCCTTCCTGGAGAATGTTGAACAAAGCCACCTGGATACGCGCTTGAAGATCGGGAAGTTCGTTGATCACAAAAATGCAGCGGTGGGATCGGGGAACTAAGCCATAGTGGATTACCCGCTCGTCGTTGTAGTTTAATTTCAGTGTGGCAGCCTTGATAGGGTCTACATCGCCGATCAAGTCAGCAACAGATACGTCTGGGGTGGCTAATTTTTCGGCATAGCGCTCGGATCGGGGCAACCAGGAGATGGGGCATTGGTCCCCTTTTTCTTCGATCAGGTTCTTGCCAAAAGTAGTGAGCGGAAGAAGCGGGTCCTCATTGAGTTCCGACCCGAAGAGAACGGGTACATATTCGTCCAAGAGCAGGGTCATCATCCGCGCAATGCGGGTTTTGGCCTGTCCCCGCAATCCAAGCAAGTTGATGTTGTGTCGGGAAAGGATCGCCCGTTCGATGTCTGGAATGACGGTGTCTTCGTATCCCCAAACGCCCTCAAATACGTTTTCCTTTGCTTTGATCTTCTGGATCAGGTTATCCCGAAGTTCCTCTTTGATGGACTTCGGGCTGTAGCCTGCTGCCTTCAGTTGGCCAAGGGTTTTGATTTGAAGGAGCTGCTCTCCTTTGAGTTTTGCGTAATCCATTCTAAAAGCGTTTGGTTCGGTTTCGTCTATAATCTTCAAAAATTAAATTGCCTAGCCCTTTCAAGCTGCTGTAGTAGGCATTGCCATTGTTGACCTGGGTAAATTCTTTGACAAACTCTTTCAGGTACGGGTCAGAGGCAATCATAAAGGTGGTTACTGGTATTTTCAGTTTCCGACATTGCGCAGCGAGTTTGAGGGTTTCTGCCAAAATCTTGCTGTCAATGCCAAAAGCATTTTTATAGTACTTGATGCCCACCTTCAGGCAAGTAGGCTTGCCATCGGTGATCATGAATATCTGCTTGTTGGGGTTTTTTCTACGTCGAAGTAAATCCATGGCGAGTTCAAGTCCTG
The DNA here is from genome assembly GCA_046051425.1 of Bacteroidota bacterium. Lineage (GTDB taxonomy): Bacteria > Bacteroidota > Bacteroidia > Cytophagales > Cyclobacteriaceae > Algoriphagus. The sequence goes on along the minus strand of JBJOOF010000203.1, from coordinate 828 downwards.
CCACTGTATTGGTGTGGTAAGGCCCCACTTGCAGGTAGGGCAAATCCTTGATTTCAATTTGCCAAGCATCGTTTCCAAAGACGATGATGTCTAGGGTATCCTTGGGGTAGCGGGTTTTAATCAACTCGGCCAAGGCCATCGCCACTTTCTTGGCTGGAGTAATGCGGTCCTCTCCATACAAGATCATGGAGTGGGAAATGTCAATCATCAAGACCGTGGAGGTTTGGGTTCGCTGCTCATTTTCCACGACTTCCAAGTCATCCTCGGTCAATAGAAAATCGCCACCAATGCCTCGATTGGCTTGGGCATTGCGCAGGGAATCGGTTAGCGCGATTTGATCTAGGTTGTCTCCAAATTCATAAGCCCGTCGCTCCGATCCTTGCTCCTCACCAGGACCAGAAATTTGGGTGCGGTGCTGTCCTGATTTGCTCTTTTTCAGCTTGCCAAAAATTTCTTCTAGTGCGCTTTTTCGGATGGTTTGCTCTGCCTTGCCGGTGATTTCAAATTTGCCTTGCTGATTTTCCTCGCTGAGGTAGCCTTTGGACTTGAGGTCTTCAATGAAGTTGCCTATGCCATAGTCTGGGCTAGTCAGCTGGTAGCGCTTGTCCAGGTTGGTCAGCCAGCTCAAGGCTTCCGACACATCCCCTCCGGTCATGGTGACGAGCTGCAGAAAAATGTCCAATAGGCTTTCAAACCGATTTTTTTCGGGATCGAGCGTGGGGATGAATTTAGTAAAGCGAAACCCTTTCATGGACTGGAATTAGGTAAACAAGATTCCCAAAAATAGGGATGACCGGTACCTGCGTTAGTACAACACGCAATTAGGGC
>JBJOOF010000202.1:0-54163 GCA_046051425.1 Bacteroidota bacterium | reverse complement strand
CTAATTCTGCATCCGCAGGAACAATGTTTACAATCTCAGCCCCTTCCTTAATCGTTTCACCAATACCCACCTGAATAGCTTTGGCTATGTATCCATTTTGCGGTGCCAAAATGTAGCGGTACTGAGAGCGCTGCGCATAGTTGGAGTACTGGTTTTCAAGTTTGGTAACCATTGCTTCTGCATCAAATTGAGAGGACATGGCTGTGAATTTGTCGGATTGAGCCTTAGCAACCTTGTCTTTGAATTCGTTATCTATCGCACTTAAATCAATTCGTGAGGTAATAAATTCATTCTTACTACTCAAAAATTTGTTTTCAGAACCGATCAATTTGGCTTGAACCTCTTGAAACTTAAGCCTTCTCCCTTCTAAAGTTGTCACAGAGATCAATCCTTCCTTCAAAAGTTGCTCGGCTCGATCCAATTGGTACTTTCCAATGTCGAAATTGACTTTGGCTTGTACCAACTCCATGCTATCGGATTGCACTTTTAATTCTGCAATCTTCAAATTGTTTCTGGCCTGCTGCAGTTTTAGGATGTTGTTTTGCTCTAGCGCGGAGATTTGGTTTTCCAATGCACCTACCTTATCTCCATAAGATTCAGCAGCACTGGTTTTGGCATCTACCTGCTGCTGGGTTCGCGGAAGAAGCAAGGGGTCAAAAAACTCATCCCTGATCTCAGAAATCCTCAAAATGGTATCTCCAGCTGCGACGAAGTCTCCCTCTGCCACATACCATTTTTCGATTCGTCCAGCAATGATGGAATGAATCGTTTGTGGTCGCTGGTCAGGACGAAGGGCGGTTACCAAGCCCTTGGATCGAATGTTTTGTGTCCAGGGAAGAAATAGCATCAGGAAAAACACCACAATCATCCATCCTAAAATTTTCATCCTTTTCCTACTTTCCTTGAGCGGAAGGGTGATGACCAAACTTTTAGCCCCATTAAAGGGTAGCGTTTCCTTGATGGTATTTTTAGAAATATTCAACATGGCGCTTTAGTTTTTAAATTTTTTAAAGTTTTCGTAGTTACCCTGGAAGGCCAACTTACCTTTTTCCATTAAAATCACTTCATCAGCAAGCGCTTGCACCTGCGGTTCATCCGAGATCATCAGTAGGGTCCAAGGACCATTCATAAGGTATTCGATCACGCGCGCTTTAATTGTAGGATCCACATAGTTCAGTACATTTTCCATGATTAACGCTTTAGGATCTCCCATGAAGCCTCTCGCCAAAATAATTTGAAAGGCAATGGTCTTTGCCAAACCTTTACCTTCTGGCTGAAGTTGGGTTTCCAATCCCAAAGGCGCATGATAGATGTAATCTTTCAAGCCTACCAACTCTAAAATTTCAGCCAGTTGTCCTTCTTCGTGACTTCGGCCCATGCAAATGTTCTCTAGGATCGTACCGTGAAAAATTTGTTGCAGTTCCAAAAAATCACCCACCATACCTCTAAATTTTTCGAGGTTAATGTATTCCAAGGATAAATCATTGACAAGCACATTGCCTTGATATTGCTCGTAAAGACCAGCAAACAAGGCCATCATGGCACTTTTTCCACTTCCACTTTGACCTGTTACCACTACTTTTTTTCCAGGGTCAATGGTCAAAGACACTCCATTCAAAATTGGATAGAGCGCATCTGCAGGTTGAAAAACCACGTTTTCCATTCCAAACTTTAAGCCTCCAGTTGTCGATTCAATTACTTTTTCATTAGGCTCGTGGTGCTCCAAATCCAAATCCATAATCTGTCCCAGTTTATCAACTGAAACCAAGGTGTCGTAAACCGACTCCAGTGAAAGAATTAGTTTCTCTACAGAATTGACCACCAATACAATGATCACTTCTGCCGCAACAAATTGTCCAATCGAAATCTGATCATTGATCAATAAGAAACTACCTGCAAGCAACAAACTGGTCACAATCAAGACCTTAAATCCAACCATTACCTTGTATTGAAAAATCAATACATTAAAGTGCTGGGAACGAAACTCGATGTATTTTTGAATCAGTTTGTCTGCACGAAGCACTGGTAGATTGGTGGTACCCACCAACTTAAAGGAATTGAGCGTCCTCCCTACTTCTTCCAACCAAAAGGCAGTCTTGTACTTGTAGGATGATTCCTTAATGGCGGTATCCATGCCCCGAGGAGCAGTGAAGTAAAAGATCAAGGCCAAAATTCCAAAAAGACCTAATCCAAATAGGATGAAAGTCGGGTGGTAGAAGGAAAGCAACAAGAGTCCAAAAATCACTTGAAGGAGGGCTGAGGAGAAATCAATCAAGATTTTGGCCATCCCTTTTTGAAGACTTACCGTATCAAAAAAGCGATTGACTATTTCGGGTGCATACTTTCCATGAAGGATCTCAGTTTTTATTCGCGGCAGGCGATAAGCAATGGAAAGGCCTGATTTAGAAAAAATTCGCTGCTGGAATTTTTCCATAATCTGCAACTGGGAAATCTGGAGAAACCCTCCAAAAATCACCCCAGCAGCCACTATAACTACCAAAATCACCCAAGAAGTAGTTATCCTACCTCCTAGAATAAAGTTGAGAATGGCCTGAATCCCCAAAGGCAGGGAAAGTGTAATCAATCCATTTAAAACCGCATAGAAATAAATGGCATATACTTGATTTTTCTCTTCCTTGAGAATGTTGAAAAATCGTTTGATCGGTGTTAATTCGAGTTCGGGCTGCATCAGTGAATGGCTTTGATCACGAGTTGATAAAAGAATTGGTAACGGTCTTTGCTTTCTGGGCCAGCATCAAGCATACCGGGTAAATGCTGAGAATTAAAACTTTGTAACAGGCTGGATTCAAGAATAGTGGAAACAAGCGTGGTTGGATACAGGTAATCTGGATTGATCTCCTTAATGATGGAAGATACTCGGTCTCCAAACTTGTATACTTGGGCGAAGATTCCTGATTCATGTTCCAAATCCACTTCCTTAGTCAAGAACCCTTTGATGGATTCATTGATCACAAGGCTGCGCAACACTTCAGGATTCAAAAAATCATTCTCTTTGTAAATGGGGCCCTCAACCAAGAGACGAATAGCAGCGGCTAATCGCTCCTCTGCATCCGATTGATTTGCAGTGAGAAACACCAAATTATGCTCCAACCAAGCCCAATACCAAGAACTAAGATATAAGAGCAATTTGTGCTTGTTTTCAAAATAACGGTAAATCGCTGCTTCTGTACTCCCAATCTTTGCCCCCAATTTCTTAAAGGTGAAGTGCTCCATCCCCAATTCCTGAATCAGTAACGCTCCCTCTCTTACGATAAGCATTCCCAATTCCGAACTGAATGGATCCTTTAGAAACAGTTTATTGTTGACCTCAACCCGTATTTTTTTTAAAATAGATTCCATGCTTTTCTGTCGAAACTGATGCTATAACGAAAGATAAGAATCAAAAGTTTGCTTTTCAATCATTTTTGTTAGTAATAATAACAAAAAGTAATTAAGCATATCCGATTGAATTTCTTGAGCATCAGAATTAGGGAAATGGAGTGACCAAAAAAAACAAAAAACTTAGCCTAATCTTGTTTTTGGTTAGTTTTCTTTATTAATCACCTGGTGCTTGCTCACCCAGTAAGCCCAATAAAGAAGTATGGGGTGAAAAATCAACAACCTCACCCAGCCTACCCATTCTGGAGCGCAGAGCCCTCCTTCAATACAGGAACCGATTTGGATGAAATACACATGAGACGGTATAAAACAAATCAACAAACCAAAAATGCCCCATGCAGCACGCTTGCGAGTAGGTAAATACAATACCCCTAAACCTAATAATATCTCAGCAACACCAGAAAGAATATTAATCAATTCAGGATTGGAGAAGAACGGAGGAATGAGTGGAAGGTAAAAATCAGGGGAATTAAAATGATTGACACCCGCAACCAGGTAAAAATACCCCATACTGTAAATGAGGAACTTCTGAGCAAATTTTTTCATCTTATTCGTTTAAGAATGAATAAGATACAAAAGAATCAGAATTGGTGAAAACTTATTTTTAACTGGCTCAAAAACCTCGGTACTTTAATTTACCTACTCCATATAAGTACAGCGTCTTGGAATAGCGAAGCATAGCAGGCATTAAAAATAGAGTGAGCCCCATCACAGAACTCAGATACATCCAAAGTTCCGGCTTGACAACCAATACATTGATAGCTACCAAAGAGGTTACCATCAGCGCTACCGAAAATGCATAATTGATGTACATGGCCCCATCGTAAAACCCTGGCTCAGGAACAAAATCAGCACCACAAACGGCACATTGGGAATGGATGACCGTGAGTTTTCGGTAACTAAATGGAGAGACAGGAAACATGTTTCCATCTCTACATTTCGGGCACTTGGCCCCAGCGATGGCATTTGCTAAACTCTTTGGCATGATTGAAAAAACGAATACGTAAATCTAGCCGTAGAAGAAGACGTTTCCTGTGATTTTAGTTACGCTGAAGAGCCCTAGATCCTAATTATTTGGACTTAAAAATAAAAAAATGGATGCTGAATTACCGCAGTTCCTCCAGATCGTAATCTTTGCCCTTACCCCATTGCAGCAACTCGTGCAAGGTGTAAAATTCAAGGGTGTCCAAATCTTTAATCCGGAAATTCTCGCCGGATATCCAAGCCATCACTTCAATTTTCCGGACTTCACCCTGATTGACCAAGCGGTAAATCCGACCAACACGTAAGTTATCTAAAGCCAGTGGCATTAGGATTTAGCTTTAATTAGGGCCCCTGATGCTTCAAAAGTGATTTCCTTTTTTGGTGAAGTAATTGCTGCTACCTCCTCCTTGGACTTGCCTTGATCTTCTGCATAGTGGCGCAAGGTTTCTACATCTGTTTCAGACAAGGTAGCTACGCCTTCGATGGTAATCGGGAATCCTTGGGAATTGGTAGGAATAAAAAATCCATAATCCTTGAAGGTAACTCGCATGTTAGATCCATTGGGCAACTCCATCGCAAACCAGCAGCCTTTGTTGGTACATACCTCCTTGATGTTTCCCGAAACCTTTCCGGTAAAGGTTCCGGAAGATTCCACTTTTTGAACCAAGGTAGCTGTAGTCACCACATCTGCCTCTTTGACCACATCCCCATAATTTCCTGGTACCACCTTGGCTTCACCAACTAGTTCGTAGGTGGTTTTCTGAGCCACAACACCCTTTTTTTGGCAAGCAGCAAGGCCCACAACTAGGGCTAGGATAAAAATAGTAGCGTTCGTTTTCATGGTTCAATTTGTTCTAGTCAAATTTTAGTAGGCAGGTCAACTAAACAAAGCAAGTTCGCTTTTATTTCCTTAACCAACCCGAACTTCAAAATTAGGAGAAAAGTCAAGGACTCAAAAGTAATTTACAAGGGGACTTCACCCCTATGCAGAATTAAGGATGGAAAAGTGTAGAGAAACCCGTTGAGGTATTCCACTTTCGGACAAACCTGAATTTTCAGGAACACAATGAGCAAAAAGTTTTTTAACAAATTCAGAAATAGATGGTCTACTTTTTTGACAATCTCTTAATTTTACTGTTTAAAATTTCAACTGCTCCATGCCAATCACCAAAAAATTCATCATTGATTTTGACAGTACCTTTACCCGTGTTGAGGCCTTAGATATTTTGGGGGAAATCAGTCTTTCTGGAGATCCCAATCAAAAAGAAAAACTCCAAGCCATCAAGGACATCACAGACAAGGGCATGGACGGAAGCTTGACCTTCCGGGAGAGTTTGGAGCAGCGCCTACAAATCCTTCAAGCCAATAAGGCTCAAATTGGGGAATTGATTGTGATCCTGAAGCAAAAGGTATCTAAATCCTTTGAGCGCAACAGAGATTGGTTGAAAGACAATGCAGCAGATGTATTTATCATTTCAAATGGATTCAAGGATTTCATCATCCCGATCGTCACCGAATACGGCATCAAAAAGGAAAATGTATTTGCCAATGACTTGATTTACGACGAAAGTGGAAAAATCATCGATTTCAACCGAGAAAACCCGCTTTCCAAAAATAATGGGAAATCAGAAACCATCCGATCCATCAACCTCGAAGGGGATATTTATGTGATTGGTGATGGGTACACGGATTACGAAATCAAAGCCTCGGGCTTGGCCAATAAGTTTTATGCCTTTACAGAAAATGTAAATCGCCCCAAGGTCACCAGTCAAGCAGACCACATTGCTCCTAGCTTTGACGAGATTTTGTACATCAACAAACTCAATACGAAGTTTTCCTACCCAAAAAGCAGAATCAAAGTGCTGCTTCTTGAAAACGTGCACCCCATCGCCTTGGAACTCCTGAAAGAGGAAGGCTACCAAGTGGAAGTGGCATCAGGCGCCCTCAGCGAGGAGGAATTGTGCGAAAAAATAAGTGGTATTTCCATTTTAGGCATCCGCTCCAAAACAACCGTTACCAAGAAGGTGCTCGAACATGCCAACCGACTCTTGGCGATCGGTGCTTTTTGCATTGGTACAAACCAGATTGACCTGGAAGAATGTCAGAAAAAAGGGGTTGCTGTATTCAATGCTCCTTTCTCCAACACCAGATCCGTGGTGGAAATGGCGATTGCACAAATCATTTTCTTGATGCGTAGGTTCCAAGACAAATCCCTAGGCATGCACCAAGGAATCTGGGACAAGTCAGCAACGGGCTCCTTTGAAATTCGCGGGAAGAAACTAGGAATCGTGGGCTATGGCAACATTGGTGCGCAACTTTCAGTCTTGGCTGAAAACCTAGGCATGAACGTATTCTACTACGACGTCATCGAAAAACTAGCCCTTGGAAATGCCACCAAAATGAACTCTTTGGATGAATTATTGGGGACTTGTGATGTCATCACTTTGCACGTGGATGGTAGAAAAGATAACAGTTGCCTAATTGATCAGGAAAAAATCTCAAAAATGAAGCCTGGCGCCCTCCTGCTCAATCTGAGTAGAGGCCATGTTGTGGATATCCCCGCCTTACGCGATGCCATTCTATCTGGACACATCGGAGGCTGCGCCGTGGACGTATTTCCTGAGGAACCAAAAAACAACAAAGAATCCTTCGAATCGGAACTCAAAGGATTGCCAAACACCATCCTCACCCCACACATTGGAGGAAGCACCCTGGAAGCGCAAGAAAATATCGCCCGATTTGTACCTGGAAAAATCATGGAGTACATCAACACGGGCAACACCTACAATTCGGTCAACTTCCCGAATATCCAACTTCCATTCTTGAAGGATGCGCACCGTCTCATCCACTTGCACCAAAATGAACCCGGTGTCTTGGCCAAGATCAACCAGATCCTCGCCAACTACCATATCAATATTGTAGGGCAATACCTCAAAACCAATGAAAAAATCGGTTACGTGATCACGGATATTGACAAGGTGTACGATCCAGAAGCAATTGAAGCCCTGAAAAATATTCCAGGCACCATTCGATTCAGAACCTTGTATTGATTGAAAAACTCATAAAAAAAGCCCTTTCGGGCTTTTTTATTATCTGTTTCCGTAAAGTTCTTCGTAATAGGTTTGGTAAGCCCCAGAAGTAACTCGGTCCAACCAGCCCTCATTTTCAAGATACCAGGAGATGGTCAATTCAATCCCCTCCTCAAACTGTAGGCTTGGCTCCCATCCAAGTTCCTGCTGAATTTTGGTAGCATCGATCGCATAGCGTAAATCGTGGCCTGCTCGATCCTGCACAAAAGTGATCAACTTTTCAGAAGCACCTAGCTCACGCCCTAGCTTCTCATCCATCTTTTGGCACAAAAGACGGACGATGTCGATATTCTTCCACTCGTTGAAACCCCCGATATTATAGGTCTCGCCTGGCTTGCCCTTGTGAAAGACCACATCAATGGCACGGGCATGGTCTTTGACAAACAACCAATCGCGTACATTCTCTCCTTTGCCATAGACAGGCAAAGGCTTGTTATTCTTGATGTTGTGGATACAAAGCGGGATCAACTTCTCAGGAAAATGGTTGGGTCCGTAGTTATTGGAACAGTTCGAAACCACCGTTTTCATCTTGTAGGTATTGGTATAAGCACGCACAAAGTGATCGGAAGCAGCCTTTGAAGCGGAATAAGGAGATTGAGGATCATAAGCCGTAGTTTCTACAAAAAAACCACCATCATGGAGGGACCCATAGACCTCATCTGTAGATACGTGGTAGAATAAATGCTGATCAAATGCTCCAGCCCATGCTTTTTTGGCCACATTAAGCAAGTTCACCGTCCCAAAGACATTGGTCTTCACAAAAGCAAGTGGGTCAGAAATGGAACGATCCACATGAGATTCTGCTGCTAGGTGAATGACATCCGTAATTCCATGCTTCGCAAAAATTGCTTCCAAGACCTGCTCTTCTTGAATATCTGCTTTTTCAAAAAAGTAGTTGGGTGCATGCTCCACCTCGGTCAGGTTTTCCAAGTTGCCTGCATAAGTCAACGCGTCCAGGTTGACGATTCGATACTGCGGATAGGTAGTCACAAAAAGTTTGACCACATGGGATCCAATAAATCCGGCTCCACCGGTAATTAAAATAGATTTTGACATTGTATTATTTATAAAAGTTACTGTACCATTTTGTAAACTCTGCTACTCCTTGTGCCACTGTTGTATGGGCTTGATACCCCAAATCCCGTTCCAATTCACTGATATCGGCATGCGTCTCGACTACATCTCCAGGTTGCATTGGAAGCAATTCCATCTTGGCCTTTTGCCCTAGGCCCTTCTCAATTTCTCCAATAAATTCTAGCAAAGGAACTGGGGAAGAGTTGCCAATATTGTAAATCTTGTAAGGTGCCGTCGAACTCGATGGGTCAGGATGCTGAGGATCGTAAGTTGGGTTGGGGGTAGCAGGCTTTTCTGCCACCCGGATGATTCCATCCACAATATCGTCAATGTAGGTGAAATCCCGTTTCATCTGTCCAGCATTAAAAACCTGAATCGCTTCCCCTTTGCGTATTGCATCCGCAAAAAGGAAGTAGGACATATCCGGTCTTCCCCAGGGGCCATACACTGTAAAAAAACGTAATCCTGTAGTGGGAATATGAAAGAGGTGGCTGTAACTATGAGCCATCAGTTCGTTTGCTTTCTTTGAAGCCGCATACAAAGAAATCGGGTGATCCACCGCATCCGAAGTGGAGAAAGGCATTTTGGTATTGCTTCCGTAGACTGAACTGGAAGAAGCAAAGACCAGGTGCTGCACAGGATGAAACCGGCAGCACTCCAAGAGATTTAAAAATCCGGCAAAGTTGCTATGCAAGTAATCTTCCGGATTCAGGATCGAATTTCGGACCCCTGCTTGCGCTGCCAAATGGATGACCACATCCAGTTTCTCCCTTTCGAAAAGATGAAGCAGGGAGGGCTTATCCACCAAATCAAGTTGAATAAAACGGTAATTGGGTTGGGTACTAGAAGTCACCAATACCCCAGGCGCTACCTTTTCTGAAGCAATTCCAGATTCTGCTAAGCGAGCAAACTTTAATTCTTGGCTGTAATACGAATTGATGTTATCCAAACCCAGCACTTTATGCCCATTAGAGAGCAAGTGCTGAACCACATGAAATCCAATAAACCCAGCAGATCCGGTAACAAGATAGTTCATCAGTAGTACATCAGGATTAGATCATAAAACAATTCCATAGCAACACTTATTCTTGACCAGACACCATGCGTTGGTACTTTTCCAACTGCAATTGACGCATTGATTTGCGGTCAAACTTTTCCTGTACCTCTAGGAACAATGCATCTGCAAATGTGCCAAGCACATCCCGCTTCACATAGGCAAACTCCAATGCCTCCTTCAATACAGGTACCTCCCCTACGGGAAATACCAAGCCAGTCTTTTTCTGCTTGATTAGGGAAGTGTTTCCCACACAGTTGGAACAAATAATAGGCACCTGCATGGCAGCAGCCTCGAGGAGCACATTCGAAAATCCTTCCTCATGCGAAGGCTGCACCAAGACGTCGGCTAAGGCCAAATGATGCTCCACGTGATCCGTCCAATCGATTTGTACCACACGAGGATGCTCGCGAATGGATTGGAAGATTTCTTGTTCAAGAGGTTCCTCTTCTTTTTCAAAAGTTCCGATAAGGACCAATTTGGAAGAAGATACAATCTTAGAACGCAAAAAAGCAGTCACCAAGTCCTCTATCCCTTTTCGTTTGATCAACTTGCCCACTGCCAAAATGATAAAATCATTTTCTCCAGGAAGGATACGCATGGTGGCAGCCACCAAATGGTTTTCTTTCAATACTTGGCGATTAAACTTTTCTAAATCAATCCCCAAAGTGGATCCATTTCCAAGTAGACTAAATTTGGATGAGTCTAGTTTTGAATTGCTTGTGAAAAAAGAAAACATGCCTGTGGAATTGACCCATAGGGCTGTAGCATTCGAAAAGGTCCAATTTTCTAAAAGTGTAAACCCTTTCTGGGGATTCTTTGCATGGACCGGCATTTCGGTGATGCTATGGATTCGGTGGGGAATCCCAGCGAACTTGGCTGCCAACATTCCCAAATACCCAGCTTTGGGATCGTAACTGTGGATAACATCTGGCTTTTCTTTTCGGAGTAATTGGAACAACAGCCAAAAAGAAATACAGTCCTCCACATAGTTGACCCCTTTTACAAAGGGAATGACTTCATGCTGCACCCCTTCTGTTCGACAAATCTGCTGCACCTCTCTCCCATCAGCACTTACCAGAAGCACCTCCCAATCCTGCTCCTTCATCAATTTAGGCTGACCAGAAAGTAAAAGTTTGAAGGTTATCGGTTCGGTGGAAAGAAGGAGAAGTTTCGGCATTTAAGGAAAAGTAAGGAGTACAAATGTAAAATTTTCTCAGGAGAACTTGGGTAAAAATAAGTCTCAGAACAAGAAGTTTGAGCCCAAAAAGCCAAACACAGCTATACTCCAAGAAAAAAATAGACGATTCGGAAAAAAGAATCAAAAATTTAATTGGATTCTCCCAAGATTTCATGGATGAAAATAAATCCAAAAATCAAGCGCTATCGCAAGTATGAGAATTTAGTAGTTAATAATTGTATTGAGTTTAATTGTAAATATTAATTAAATGCAATTTTTTATATTTTTTTTTATTTAATTTAATTTTTAGTTTCTAATTTTTTAATTACTTTTATAACGGGTGATAAAACTTTTAGCATTTCTTTTTTTAATGAATCTATTTTTTGAAGAAGGACTACACGGTAACTTTTTCCTTCTTTAGTTTTTTTTTAAGTTGACTCTTAAACACAAAAAGGCCTTCAAAATTGAAGGCCTTTTTTTTAATGCATGAGGTTTAGCAGTTAGTCAAATAGTTCCGCCAACTTGGCTTCAAGACTAGGGCCTCTCAAATCCTTTGCAATGATTTTTCCATCCGGATCGACCAGGTAAGTAGCGGGAATCGCTTGAATCTGGTACAACACCGCAGCAGCGGAATTGAAGTACTGCAAATCAGAAACCTGCGTCCAATTCAATTGATCATCTGCAATCGCTTTGACCCAATCTTCTCTGCTTCGATCCAAGGAGACTCCAAAAACTTCAAAACCCTTGGAGTTGTACTGATTGAAGAGACGAACCACATTTGGATTCTCTTGCCTGCAGGGCTTACACCAAGCCGCCCAAAAATCTATCAGTACATACTTCCCTCTCAAATCAGAAAGCTTGGTGGTCTTTCCACTTGGATCAGGAAGCACAATATCAGGTGCTAGCTGCCCTACAGCTAAGGCTCTCATTTCGTCAAGCTGCTGCTTCAACTGCAAGATGGCTATGGTTTCAGGATAATTCTCGTTGAGTTTAGAAACCAAGGCGTCCAAGAAAGGAAAATCATTTTGTGGATTTAGGAGTCCCACCGCAGCCAAGGAGGCAAAGGAGTTTCCCATACTTTCAATCATCTCTTTCACCTTTACTACCTGTTGCGCTTCTAAGTTCATCGCATCCAATTGAATTTGACGAATCACTTCAGCGTCGTTTTTGCTCATCGCCTCGTAGTATTTTTCATTTAGCTGATTGACTTGCCCCTGGTAGGCATCCATCAATTTTTCCAGCTTTAGCATTTCTTTGCTATCCTGCGAACCTTCAATATGGAGGCTATTGGGATCAGAAAAGTTGAACTTCACATCCACATTCTCCTTGTAAAGCGCCAATTTCACTATCCGCTGTCCATACAGGTTCAATTCGTAAAAAGTTGGGGTTCCAATGGAATCAAATTCAAAGGTGAAATCTCCATTGGACTTGATTTCCAAAGTATCCAACACCTTAGGTCTACTGTCTGTGTATTGGGATAGGACTACCACCCCTTCTGGAGCATTTTGTAGATTCCCGGTAATAACCACTTTGCCAGCTGCAGAATCCGTTTCTCCACAGGAGAAAAAGGCCAAGGAGGCACTCACTAAAATTCCTAACATAAATTTTCTCATCGTTTAATTCGCTAATAAATCCGTTATAAGTTGGGTGGCTACTTTTGGGTCTGCCTTTCCCTTTGATTTTTTCATCAATTCACCCATAAAAAAGCCCAAGAGACCTTTTTTCCCAGATCTGTATTCGGTAACCTTGCCTGGGTTTTCAAGCACTACTTCTTTTGCCAACGGCAGTAAAAAGCTTGCATCACTCTCCTGAATCAGGTTAAGCCTTTGCGCAATGGACAGAGGTGTAACATTCGGATGCAGCAAAAGTTCAGGAAAAATCTTCTGTGACGCAACAGAGAAGGAAACCTGCCCTTCTTCAACTAGTGCAATCAACTGAGCAATTGCCTCCACACCTATTGGAAAATTCACATAGGTCATTCCCGTCTCATTTAAATAGGACTTGATGGGACCCATCATCCAATTGGAAGCGGCTTTGTAATGCATAGTTTGTGCACAAAGGGCCTCAAACCAGCCTGCTACCTCTTTGGTTTCTGTCAATAATGCGGCATCATACCTGGGTAATCCATATACTGCTATAAACTTATGGTATAAGACTCTAGGTAAGGCCGGTAGTCCAGCCTTTACTTCTTCAATCCATTCTTCTGTAAGGATAACCGGTGGTAAGTCGGGCTCAGGAAAATACCGGTAATCATTCAATTCCTCCTTGGTGCGCATGCTCGCAGTAACCCCTTTATCCGCATCAAAAGTTCGCGTTTCCGATACAATATCCTGCCCTACTTCAAGCAAGCCTACTTGGCGCTCGTATTCAAAATCAATGGCACGGCCTAAGTTGCGAAAGGAATTCATGTTTTTTATTTCCACTTTCTTCCCTAAGGTTTCCGAACCATGAAATCTAACCGAAACGTTGGCATCACAGCGAAGAGATCCTTCTTCCATGTTGCCATCGCAAATCCCCAGGTACATGACCATCTTTCGAATCTCTGCTAAAAATACCACCGCCTCTTCGGAAGATCGAAGGCAAGGTTCGGTCACCAATTCAATCAATGCAGTACCCGCTCGATTGTAATCGACCCAACTCTCCTCTCGCTCCGGAGAATGAATCAATTTACCGGCATCTTCTTCCAAATGAATTCGATTCAGTTGAATTTTTCGCTCAGTGCCATCCTCCAAAGTTAGGGTAACATTACCCCCAACACAGATTGGCTCCTTGTCCTGCGTGATTTGGTATCCCTTGGGTAGATCTGGATAAAAGTAATTCTTCCGATCAAAACTGCTTTTTCTGCTTATTTGAGATTCACATGCCAAACCAATACGCACAGCAAACTCTAGCGCACGTAAGTTTAGTTTGGGCAAGGTGCCAGGATGCCCTAGCGTAATGACTGAAACCTGGGTATTGGCTTGAGCACCAAAATTATTGGCATCTCCAGCAAACAGTTTACTCGAGGTAGCCAATTGCGCATGAACTTCCAGCCCTACCACCAATTGGTACTTGTCCATTAGTTCCTGTGTCAACATGGAGTCGTAAAAATCATTTACAACAAGAGGGACTTGGCTTTCGCTACCACTTTAGGCAAGCCTGCTAGGTCTTTACCACCAGCAGTTGCGAAGAAAGGTTGCCCTCCTCCACCGCCTTGGATTTCTTTGGCCAATTCACGAACCAGGTTGCCCGCATGTAGCCCTGTGGACTCCAATAAAGACTCATCGATAAATACAGCCACTTGAGGGGTATTGCTAATGGAAGCAGCCAAAACAATGCATGCTTTGGAAACCTCATTCTTTAACTCATATACCAACTTTTTCAAGGAATCTGCATTCGGCAATTCGACTGAAGCAATGAGTACCTGCTTGCCTTCTTTTTCGACAAACTGTCCTTTCAACTGCTCCTTCACTCCTGCGGACTTTTCCAAGTGCAAATGTTCAATTTCCTTTCGCAACTCATTTCGCTCCTGAACTAAGGCCTCTACCGCCTTAACTAGGTCTCGCGGATTTTTCAATAGCTCCTGCAATTCCTTCACCAGCCCTTCCTGCTCACGCAAGTACTGCTCAGCAGCAGTAGATGTGATCGCTTCGATACGGCGTACACCGGAGGAAATAGAACCCTCACTGCTGATTTTGAATAAGCCGATTTGGCTAGTCTGAGGTACGTGCGTACCTCCACAGAGTTCCACCGAAAAATCCCTTCCAAACGTGATTACCCGAACAAAATCTCCATATTTTTCCCCAAACAAGGCGGTTGCACCCTGCTTTTTGGCATCTTCAATGGGCACATTTCGCTGCTCCACCAGGGCAATATTCTCGCGTACCTTGGCATTTACAATAGCCTCTACCTTCGCCACTTCTTCCTCAGTCATTTTTCCAAAGTGGGAAAAATCAAAACGAAGCAATTGCTCATTGACTAAGGAACCCCGCTGCTGAATGTGATCTCCCAATACGGACTTCAAGGCAGATTGAAGTAAGTGCGTAGCGGTATGGTTATTCATGGTAAGCTGGCGCTTTTCGGTATCCACTGCCGCAAAAAACTGGGCTTCAGGATGCTGAGGGAGTTTTTCTACAAAATGAACAATCAGGTCATTCTCTTTTTTGGTATCCAAAACGCGAATCTGCTCGGCTTCAGTCTTCAACCAACCCGTATCTCCTACCTGACCTCCACTCTCTGCATAAAAAGGAGTTTTATCCAAGACAAGCTGGAAGCGATCTCCTTTCTTATCCGAGATGGTTCGGTACTTCACGATTTGTGCATAGGCCTCTAGCGTATCGTAGCCGACAAACTCCACTCCTGCATCTTCATGGACCAACACCCAATCCCCGGTATCTTGCTCAGATGCTGCTCTAGATCGGGTCTTTTGTTTTTCCATTTCTTCGGCAAAGCCTTTTTCATCGACTGAAAACCCATTTTCACGGGCAATCAAAGAAGTAAGGTCTAGTGGGAATCCGAAGGTATCGTACAATTCAAAGGCTGTTTTTCCAGAAATAATCGCTTCTTTCTTGGCAACCAACTCTGTTTTGATGCCATCTAACATGCGAAGTCCATTGTCAAGCGTACGCAAGAAGGAGGCTTCCTCCTCCTGAATCACCTTTGCAATAAACTCCTGCTGGGCACGAACCTCTGGAAAAATATCTCCAAAATTTGAAGCGATCAAAGGGGTCAACTCGTGCAAGAATGGCTTTTGAAATCCTAAGAAGGTATAGCCGTAGCGAACTGCTCTACGCAGGATTCTTCGAATCACATATCCAGCCTTGTTGTTGGAAGGAATCTGTCCATCAGCAATGGTGAAGGATATCGCGCGGATATGGTCCACAATTACGCGGAAGGCAATATCTGTAGGCTCGTCTTTGCCGTAGGTTTTTCCAGACTTAAGTTCCAAGGCTTGGATAAACGGCAGGAACAAATCGGTATCGTAATTGGAAGATTTGTGTTGGATTGCCCGTACCAAACGCTCAAAACCCATTCCTGTGTCCACGTGAGTAGCTGGAAGAGGCTTCAAACTTCCATCAGACAATCTATTGAACTGCATGAATACCAGGTTCCAGATCTCGATTACTTGAGGATGGTCATTGTTGACCAATTCACGACCAGGCACGGCGGCACGCTCGGCAGCAGTACGCAAGTCTACGTGGATTTCCGAACAAGGACCGCAAGGTCCAGTGTCTCCCATTTCCCAGAAGTTGTCCTTCTTGGAACCCATGATGATGCGGTCTTTTGCTACAATAGTACTCCATAGGTCATAGGCCTCCTGGTCAATAGCCAGGTTATCACCTTTATCACCTTGGAAAACAGACACGTACAACAAGTCCTTTGGGAGTTTGTATACTTCAGTCAATAGTTCCCAAGCCCACTCAATCGCTTCCTTCTTGAAGTAATCTCCAAAAGACCAGTTGCCTAGCATCTCAAACATGGTGTGGTGGTACGTATCTACCCCAACTTCTTCCAAATCGTTGTGCTTACCACTTACACGAAGGCATTTTTGTGAGTTTGCCACACGTGAGAATTTGGCAACCTCATTTCCTAAAAAAGCATCTTTGAATTGATTCATCCCTGCGTTGGTAAACATCAGGGTTGGGTCATTTTTTACTACAATGGGGGAAGATGGAACGTATTGGTGTTGCTTGGATTGAAAAAATTCAATAAACGTACTTCTGATTTTTTTGGCTTCCATGGAAGATAGTCGGTACAGTGGCTAAAACTAGGTTGAGTGCATCCGGCAGAATTGAGCCTGTTGCAAGCCACAAATTTAATAGAATTGACTGGCTTATGCACAGGAATTTGAGATTTTGACAAAAAGGTTCATGGCCTAAATTCACTAAATTCCATTCTATTCTTAGGAAAATTCGGAGGGGAATGAAAACAAAAGATTCTGTTTATATTCGTTTTCTGAACCTCTTTTCCATGTCCTACCTCGATCAAATTGCCTCACCCACCCTTCTTATTGACGAAAAAATCACACGAGCCAATCTTGAAAAAATGGCTAGCAAAGCGCATCAATCAGGAAAAAAGTTGGTGCCCCATTGGAAAACTGCCCAATCTCGTACGGTTGGAAACTGGGCCAAAGACTATGGAATTCGTGAAGTAACGGCCTCGTCTATCTCCCTAGCAGAATACCTCTGCGGGCAAGGTTGGGACAGCATTCACATCGCTTTTCCTTTCAATATCCGTGAAATCCCTCGACTAAATCGCCTTGCGGCAAATCAGGACATTTCGGTACAAGTAGTGAATGCGGCTACTGCGAAGGCACTGGCAGAAGGTCTGACGGAAGAGGTATCCTTTTTTGTGGAATTGGATGCGGGCTATGGACGTACTGGGATTCAAGCTTCAGATGAAATCGAGTTAGAAGCGATTTTAACTCAGGCTAGTCGATCGCAACACCTCAAATTCAAGGGCTTTTACATCCATCCTGGACACACCTACTACGGGAAGGATACCCAAAAAATATACGAAGAAAGTCAGGAGGCGCTAGCGCAAATGAAAGCGAAGTACCTGGGTCGTTATCCCAACTTGGTGACCCGATTGGGTGACACGCCTGGATGTGCGGTGATGGAGGATTTTGGCGCAGTGGATGAACTTGGACCGGGCAACTTTGTATTTTTTGATTTGATGCAGGTGCAATTGGGAAGTTGTCAGCGAGAAGACATCGCCGTGTGCTTGGCTGTACCTGTAGTGGATATCCGCAAGGATCGAAAGGAGATTTTGATCCATGGCGGGGGTGTACATTTAGCCAAGGACGTACTTATTCAGCCCGATGGAACAAAGAATTTTGGAGAAGTAGTCCTTTTAACAGAAAAAGGCTGGTCCATACCTAGCCACTACTCCTTTGTGAAAAGCATTTCCCAGGAACATGGGATCATTCAAGCTTCAGAGGAGTTATTGAATTCAGTAAAGGTTGGTGATTTGCTAGGTATCTTGCCCGTACATTCTTGCATGACTGCCGATGCCATGGGAAGTTACCTAAGTTTGAATGGCCAAGAAATAGACCATGCCGAAGGCGCACGGTAACTTATCTAAGATTCAACTTCACCTAAGGCTTTTCTCCAATCACCCAAGAATTACACCATGTTCAATTTCCACTTGCCCTTTCTGAAGAAGTAGAGGGAAACCAGTGCATGTAAGGAGTGGCAGGCAGCAATCGCAATAAATATCCCCACATAACCCATTTCTAGCGGAAAGGCGAGTAGGTAAGCCAATGGAACTTCTAGGCCAAGAAGCACTGCGGCATTGATCCAAGCGGGAGTTTTAGTATCCCCTGCCCCATTGAAGGCTTGGGTCAGCACCATGCCAACTGCAAAAAACACATAGCCCAAGGCGATCAACCACAATCCTTGTGCAGCCACTTCCCCAACCTCTGGAATACTGGTAAATAAACTGACCAATTGCTTGCTAAACAGCAGGTAAATGGCTGTGACGGAAGCCATGAAGATTACATTGTAACGAACTGTCAGCCACACGGCCAATTCGGCCCGTTTGGTTTTTTGTGCCCCAAGGTTTTGGCCCACCAAGGTGGCCGCTGCACCTGATAATCCCCAAGCAGGCAAAATGGTGAAGATCAATATCCGAAAAGCAATGGTATAGCCCGCCAAAGCCGCCGAACCGAATTCAGCATTCATTCGGGTCAAAGCTACCCAGGACATGGAATCAATGAGCGATTGCCCCATGCCTCCCAAAGACAACACAATGATTTTATGGATCGTCTCCCAACTTAGGGCTATGTTTTCTCTGAGGATTTTAAGTTTGTGCTTGCCATTGAATAAATGGTACAACTGATACAGTACCCCCATACTCCTTCCGAAAGTAGTGGCAATGGCCGCTCCATCCAGACCAAATCCTTCCCATGATCCTATACCGAAGATCAACAAGGGATCCAGTACAATATTCAGTCCATTCGCAATCATCAAGGAGCGCATCGCATGATGGGCTTGACCCGCACCTCGGAAGGCTCCATTGCATAAAAAAAGCAAAAGAATGGCTGTATTGCCCGCAAATACAATTTTAGCGTAATTTGACCCTGATTCAATTAATTGTTCCTCGGCCCCCATCAGGCGGAGCAGATCGGCAGCAAAGGTCCAACCCAAGATACCTAGCACTATGGAAATCAAGGCGCCGACCAGCAGCAATTGAAAGGTAACTGACCCAGCATCTTCGTAATTTTTTTCTCCAAATCGCCGAGAAACCAGTGCTGTGGCCGCCATGCTCAAGCCAAAGCCAAGCGCATAGGTCAACACGATGACCGATTCTGTCAAGCCTACGGTAGCAATGGCATATTCTCCCAATTGCGCCACAAAGAATAGATCTACAATGGCAAAAGAAGACTCCATCATCATTTCCAAGATCATGGGCAGGGCAAGAATAAAAATTGCAGTCTTTAAGGGAAGACGGGTAAAATCTTGCTCCTTACCCAAGAGCGCATCTTTAATTAGTTGCCAGGTCATAAAAATTTAGGGAATCAGAGAAGAGTCTTCGCTTCGTATAGAATTCAAATAGGAGCACAAAAAAACAAAAAAACCGCGAAATCGCGGTTTTTAATTGAAACAAGTCTGATTAATTTAGGCTAAGCCCAACTTTTCAAGATGGGCTTCTTTAATTTTTCGACGAAGGATTTTACCCACATTGGTTTTTGGAAGTTCGTCCGTAAAAAACACTTCCTTTGGAACCTTGTAATTGGTCAAAAACTCCTTGCAGTGCTCAAGTACCTTTTCTTCAGTAAGTGACTGGTCTTTCTTGACCACATAGGCAACTACCTTTTCAGTAGACTTTGGATCAGGCATGCCGATCACCCCTACTTCCAACACTCCTGGACAGGAAGCCACTACGTCTTCTACCTCATTGGGATACACATTGAATCCTGAAACTAGGATCATTTCCTTTTTACGGTCTACAATCTTGGTATATCCATCGGCATCCATTACGCCGATATCCCCAGATTTAAACCAATCTCCATGCATCACAAGGGCGGTTTCCTCGGGTCTATTCCAATAGCCACGCATGACCTGCGGACCTTTGATCAAAATCTCTCCTCGCTCACCAATAGCTACCGGATTGCCCGCATCATCTGCAATCATCACCTCGGTATTGGGCAAAGGCATGCCAATGGTACCAATTCGCTCGGTTCCATCGATGGGATTGCAAGTAGCCACAGGGGCTGTCTCGGTTAAGCCATAGCCTTCTGCTAAAGGAACACCGGTTACTGATTTCCATTTTTCAGCTGTTGCTTTCTGTACCGCCATTCCACCTCCCACGGCAATCTTCAGACCGGAGAAATCCAATTTTCCAAAAGCTTCTTGATTCAACAATCCATTGAATAGCGTGTTGACCCCAGTGATGACTGTGAATCGTTTTTTGGCTAAATCACCAATAAAGGCCTTCATATCTCTTGGATTGGTAATCAGCACGTTATGTGCACCGATTTTTAGCATAGCCAAGCAGTTGACCGTCAATGCGAAAATGTGGTAGAGCGGCAAAGCTGTGATCACGATTTCTTCTTTTTCCCGCAACTTGGGTTTCATCCAAGCTGAGATTTGCTGCATGTTGGCAACAATATTTCCATGACTGAGTTCGGCCCCTTTGGAGACTCCTGTGGTACCTCCAGTGTATTGCAAAAATGCAGGATCATCTAAAGTGATGGCCACCTTTGAAAACGAATGTTTGGCTCCCAAAGCCAATGCTTTCTTCAACCCTACCGCATCAGGAAGGTTAAATGCTGGCACCATCTTTTTGACGTGCTTGACCACAAGATTGACAATGGCCCCTTTCAGCCCTCCAAGCAAATCACCCAACTCGGTGACGATGATATGCTTGGCCTGAATTTCAGTTTTGATTTTCTCCAGATTGGATGCAAAATTGGCGACAATGACCACCACATCGGCTCCAGAATCATTGAACTGATGCCTCATTTCAGCAGGGGTATAAAGTGGATTGGTATTCACGACCACCATCCCTGCACGAAGTGCACCAAACATCACGACTGGATATTGCAAGACGTTGGGCATCTGAATGGCTACTCTAGAGCCCTTTGCCAGTTTAAGTTCCTTAGTCAGGTACGAAGCAAACTGTGCACTCAAGCGATCCAATTCTTGGAAAGATAGGGTTTTGCCCATGCATTCGTAGGCCACAGAAGAACCATATTTGGCTACACTTTCTTCGAAAAGGGCTGCAACACTGGCATAAGCGGTACAATCCACCTCTTTAGGGACAGAGGAAGGATAGAATTTAAACCAAGAGAAATCGTTCATTAGTTCAGTATTTTGGGTGTATCAAAAGTTTAATTACTTAAAATAGTTGGGCATGGCCAAGAATAGGGCTGACTATTTCAAATTTTTTCAAGCTAAAATTGGGTTTACTTTTTTTCTGAAAGAATAGCTCACCCTTCAAAACTCGATGGATTCCATTCGAACCTCCAAGGGTTTAGTTCTACTTTCCAAAAATAGAAAAATACCTAGGACGGTCATCAAAAAAGAGTGTGCAAATTGAATATTCTAGCTCAAACCTGCTCCTTCTTTCTTGCGAAAGTCTAAATTTGACGACTTGAACGATTATGATTGATATCCAACAAAATTCTTCCCTCCCCTTACTCCAAAACCTTGAATTTTGGAAAGAAGGAGAAAAGATTAGAAGTGCTACTGTACCAGGAGAAAGCAACATGAACCTGGTCCTTCGAATTGAGACCAACCAAGGATCTTACATTCTTAAGCAAGCAAAGTCCTACGTACGAAAATACCCCCAGATTCCAGCACCCATCTCTCGAATAGAGATTGAATACCAATTTTTAAAACAGTTGGACAGCAATCCATTCTTGGCATCTCTTTCTCCAAAAGTGCTCCATTATGATGCTCTAAACCACCTCATGCTCCTGGAGGACCTGGGCGAAGGGAGCGACTTCCTCTCACTGTATGGGGGAAATCGTCAGCTCAAAAACGAGGAAATCAAGCACTTGGTAGACTATTTGATCCACTTACACCAATTGGAAATCACCAATTTTCCAGCAACTGGAGCGATGCGTGTATTGAATCACGAACACATCTTTAACTATCCTTTTTTAGAAGAAAATGGGTTTGACTTGGATAACATCCAGCCTGGACTGCAGGAAGTAAGCATGCTCTATAAAACCGATACCGACCTCAAGCAACGTATCCAAGCACTAGGAGATCGCTACCTAGCCGATGGAAAAGTGCTGATGCATGGAGATTTTTATCCCGGCAGCTGGCTGCAGGTCACCTCTGGAATCAAAATCATCGACCCGGAATTTGGAGGGCTCGGTGATGCGGAATTTGACCTGGGCGTTTTCTTGGCGCACCTGGATCTTTCCGCACAGGCAGAAGACTTGGGCGAGCAGGTGCGAAAACACTACCATCTACCGGTGGATTGGTCCTTGGTCCAGCAGTACCGAGGGGTGGAAATCCTACGTCGATTGATTGGTATTGCTCAACTACCGGTATCTTTAAGTTTGGACTCCAAAAAAACGCTACTTGCGCGAGCAAGAACATACCTCCTCTCCTAAATGAAAAAATTAGCCCTCCTCCTACTTTCAGTACTCGCTTTTTCCTGCAGCCAAGAGGATTCTGGAAATGCAGCTCCTGCTTTTTCAACGGAGGTAATTACCTCATCTGGACTCACAGAGGCAGCATTGTACGACCGCGTATTGGGTATGCTAGTAGGTTCCGCCTTGGGAGATGCCATGGGAGCACCTACAGAAATGTGGACTCGCGATGCGATCCAACTCGAGTATGGATTCGTAGAAGATTTGGATTCCATGGTGCGTGAAGCCTCTCCTGAAGGAACCTGGAAGGCTAATTTACCTGCGGGTGGCACCACGGATGATACCCGATGGAAAAATCTTGCGGTAGACTACTTACTCACACAAAAATCAGAGTCCCTAGAACCCAAAGATTTTGCTTTCCATATTTTTAAAACCTACGAGGGGAGTTTGACCAAATTGAAAGCAACGGAAGGCACCGACGTAGAGCCCTTTGAAAATGCATTGCAAGAAGCCAACTGGCTTTCGGAGTGGGCTAAGGTGGCTGCACCCTATCGAGATGCCAATTTGGGAGGCTATGCAGATTCCTTAAGCAAATTTTATGGAGGCGAAATGGTCTGTGCTGGGCTCCTCTATGCGCCCGCTATTGGTGCTTTTTATCCTGGAAACCCCGCAAAAGCCTACCAAGAAGCCTATCGAATATCCATTTTTGACCTAGGCTATGCACGAGATCTAGCTGCACTAGCAGCGGCACTTACGGCTTCAGGAATGACCCCGGATGCTACAAAGGACAGCCTATTGGCATCACTCCGCTTGGATCCTGAAGGTTATTTTCAAAGCCGGTTGGTTGGGCGTACTTCTCATAAACTGCTGAAAGATGCCTTGACGATCGTCCGCGAAGCTAAAAAACTCGATTCCCTCCCAACAAGATTGAGCTTGGACAATCCTGCATTGAAGTATACGTATACTGAATTGGATCGCCGTCAACAGGACATGCCTTTCCATGCGGGAGAAATATACCTGCAAGCGATTACAGCCATGCTATTTACTGATTTTGACTTTCAGGGGACGCTTACCTTTCTCACCAACTACGGTCGAGACAACGACACCACGGCTTCCTTGGCTGGCGGGATACTCGGTGCTTGGGTGGGCTACGACAAATTACCTGCAGCCGACAGAGAAAGGGTCATTCGAGTTACCCGTGACGAACTGGGCATTGATCTAGAGAAGCAAGCTCAACGATTGACCCTACATCTGTTGGCTCAGGAGAAAAAATAAAAAAGCTAGGTAAACCTAGCTCTTAAAATGCGTATCCAATGCCAACACCGGCAAATAGCGGCCAAAAGCCATTGTTGTTGAAGATGGGTGTTAAATTGACTCGCCAAGTAAGTCCTCCATCCACTGGAACTTTACGGTAGCCAAAGTTCATCGTTCCCATCAAACTAGGCGGTCCATCTACAGGAAGGATAAACGATTGTCCTGAATCTGAGACCACTGTGTCAATGCAAACATTCACTCCATTACTATCCAAAAAACTGTTAGAACAATAGGCATAGGTTTCATCGTCCTGCCCAAATAAGGTTAGCCCTGCCCCCACCTCAAAATAATGGGGGCCCTTCCCGTACAATCGGTTTACCACCACAGGGAAGGAATAAAAAGAATCTCCGTCGATTTTAAACCCTCCGGCACCCACGCGCATGCCCCAGGAGTCCATACGGCTGGCATCGAATCGAAAATCATAGTTGAAGGAAAAAGCGAGACCCGAACCACCAAGTTCGGCGAAGACTGATTGATGAGGTACTTTCTGGTCCTGTCCGTAACTTATGAAACTCATACAAATGAGTGTGATAAAAAATGAGATTTTTTTCATAAAAAATTAGATTTTGTTTTTGTAGAGGTAAACGACTAAGCAGCAAAAAGGTTATTAAGTAGAGAAAATGATGGCCATTTACACTCACAAGCTTCTTGAAAATCTACAAAAGTACGCCATCACAAGTTGGGAGGCCGACAAAGGCACTACATCCTCTGATAAAAAAAATAGCTGCTGCTTAAAACGCATAGCCAAATCCGACCCCAGCAAACAAGGGCCAGAAGCCGTTATTATTGAAGATTGGAGTAAGATTTACTCTCCAGGAAAAACCACCATCTACCGGAACCTTGCGGTAACCTATGTTCATGGTTCCCATCAGGCTTGGATTTCCATCCACAGGTAAGATAAAATTATAGTCGTTATTGATCACCTGATCCGTGCAAACATACATGCCATTGGGGTCGTAATATCCTTTCGCACAATAGGTGTATTTTTCATTAGTATATCCAAAAAAAGTCGCCCCTAGGCCCAATTCAAAGTAATGAGGCCCATTACCATACAGTTTATTGACCAATACAGGCACCGAATAGAATGAATCTCCTTCCATCGCATACCCGCCTGCTCCCACCCGCATCCCCCAGGAATCGGTACGAGTCGAATCAAAACGGAAATCGTAATTGAAGCTATAGGCTAGTCCTGAACCACCCAATTCCAAAAATACGGAACGATACGGAACCGCTTTTTCTTGTGCTTGAGCAGTGAACCCAAGGGCAAAGAAGATGAGAATTGCCAGTGATTTTTTCATAATTGGAGGGTTTTACAATGCGAAGGTAAACGAAAATTAGGCTCTGTAGGTTTTAGGAGCAGAAAATCTAAAATTCAGATTCTTCCAGTCGAACAATGAACTAAAAAACAGAGATATTTACCCACTCAACAAGATTCACAGCCTACTACTTCAACCCATGGTTAAAAAAATATTTCTAGGCCTTTTTGCTACCGCCATGATTTTGGCAATCGTGTACATGCTTGGTCCCAAAGTAGAAACCCAGCGATTGACTATTGCTTATCCAGAAATCCCTAGTGATGCAGAAGGACTCGAGGAATATCTTGCAAAAAGAGAGGATACCGTAAAAGGAATGAAGCCAGGAAACAAGGCCTACATCATTTGGGCGGATTCCTTAAATAAACAAAAAACACCCTATTCCATCGTCTACATCCATGGCTTTGGTGCCAGCCCCATGGAAGGCGATCCCGTGCATCGCTTTTTGGCGGCACATTTTGGTGCCAACTTATTTGTAACCCGCCTTCCCGAACATGGCATTAGCCGAAAAAACGGAATGGAATACTTGACAGCCCAAGACTTGGCCAATGCAGCAGGTGAGGCCTATCAAATAGGCAAAAGTTTGGGTGAAAAAGTCATTGTAGTAGGCACTTCCATGGGTGGTTCTCTTGGACTTTTGCTCGCCAGTCAGCAAGCAGATATTCATGCTCTGGCACTCTATTCGCCTGCCATCCGCGATGAAAAAAGATTACTGGAAGGGTTTTTCAAGCCATGGGTTTTCTGGGTCATGAAGAAAACGCTCTTGGAAGACGGAGTAATGAACCAGCAGCGAGAGGGTGAAAAAGGCGATTACTGGTCAGAAGAATACCATGCCAATGGCTACCAGAGTTTGGCAGTGTTACTGTACAGCGAAATGAATGAAGAAACCTTTGCCAAGGTGAAGCAACCTGTATTTATGGGTTACTATTACAAGAATGAACAAGAGAAAGACATGGTAGTATCTGTATCCAAAATGCAAGAAATGTTTGGACAATTGGGTACAGCCCCTGCACTGAAAAAAGAGATGGCTTTTCCAAAAACGGGAGATCACGTGATCGCCTCTTCCATTACCTCTCAAGATTGGCAGACGGTATTATTTCAAACCATCGATTTCTTAGAGAAAGTAACTCAGGTGCCTGCCAATCCTGCCTACCAGCAGCAAGTGGAGCAAATGACCAAAGCCAATCAATTGTTGGATAGCATTCCTTTTGAAAAGCAAAATTAATTTGGATAAACACAAAAAAATGGGAGGTTGAAGCCTCCCATTTTTTTTAGATAAATCTGTTGATCAGATTTTCGAAGTATTCCTGCTTCCCACTGATTTGGGCAGGCTCCCCTACTTCTAGGGCATAGGACCGTAGATCCTCAAGGGTTAATTTACCCTCCTCAAAGGACTTGCCTTTGCCTGCATCAAAACTGGCGTAACGATTTTTACGGCGCTCCAAGTAGTCTGACTTTTCAAGCACCTCAGAAGCGATAATCAAGCCCCGTGCAAAGGCATCCATACTTCCAATGTGCGCCAAGAACAAATCCTCAGGATCTGTAGAGTTTCGTCTGATTTTCGCATCAAAGTTTACTCCTCCTCCTTGCAAGCCGCCTGCAGCCAAGATGATCAACATGGATTCTGCCAGTTCTTGGAGGTTGAGCGCAAACTGATCCGTATCCCAACCATTCTGGTAATCACCACGGTTGGCATCGATGGATCCCAGCATGCCACAATCCGCAGCTACCTGCAATTCATGTTGGAAAGTATGTCCCGCAAGTGTCGCGTGGTTCACCTCAATATTCAATTTGAAATCCTTGTCCAATCCAAAGTATCTTAAGAATCCAATCACCGTTTCCGAATCGTAATCGTATTGGTGCTTAGTAGGCTCCATTGGCTTAGGCTCAATGAAGAAGGTTCCTTTGAATCCATTTTTACGCGCATAATCTCGAGCCATAGTCAAGAATCGAGCAAGGTGCTCCTTCTCCCGCTTCATGTCCGTGTTCAACAAAGACATGTAGCCTTCTCTACCTCCCCAGAATACGTAGTTTTCTCCGCCCAATTTGATAGTCGCATCCAAGGAATTTTTCACTTGAGTACCCGCAAATGCCAACACATCAAAATTTGGATTGGTAGAGGCACCATTCATGTAGCGAGGATTGCTAAACACGTTGGCTGTACCCCAAAGTAGTTTGATACCACTAGCCTTTTGGTGAGCTGCAGCATGATCTGTGATGATTTGCATGCGCTTTTCGTATTCAAGCAAAGTAGGCGCTTCGTCAATCAAATCTACATCGTGGAAGCAGTAGTATTCTGCTCCGATTTTCGTCATAAACTCAAAAGCCGCATCCATCTTGTCTTTTGCTCGCTGAATGGGGTCAGCACTGACATCCCAGGGATGCTTGATGGTACCCGGACCAAAGGGATCTCCCCCAGTGCCGCAGAAGGAATGCCAATAGGCGATTGCAAATTTAAAATGCTCCTTCATGGATTTTCCTGCAATGATCCGGTTGGGATCATAGTAGCGGAATGCCATAGGATTGTCGCTTTCTTTTCCTTCAAATTGAATCTTTCCGATCTGGGGAAAAAATGAATTAGCCATAATTGTATAGGTTTTATTGAGTGTAGGTTTAGTAATTAATTGTCAGCTGGTTTCTGGAGCTGATCCAGGCGAGCCGACCAAGTTTGGTATACTTCTTCGTATTGATCTGCTTTTGCTGGATCTGGCGCAAGAGTTTGTAGGAGAGCTAAGCCATGGAATGCTTCCTCTTCTGAGACAAAAATCCCAGCACCAATTCCTGCTCCTCGAGCAGCACCCTGGGCTCCATCGGTATCGTAGAGTTCCAAGTTTACTTGATTCATTTGCACAAAAGTTTCCCGGAAAAGAGGGCTCAGAAACATATTGGCATGTCCTGCTTTTACGGTGTTCAAATCCATTCCCATGTCCTTCATGATTCGGAACCCATAGGTCAAAGCCGACACTATTCCTTCTTGTGCTGCGCGCAGGATATGCTTTTGATCGTGCTTCAGCAAGTCCAAACCAAGCAAATGTGCTCCCATAGGTACATTTTGCAGGATTCGCTCTACTCCATTGCCAAAAGGCAGGAATGTCAAGTGATCCGCACCAATGGGTGCACCCGCAGCGAGGGTATTCATTTCCTCGTAACTCAGGGAGCTTCCTCCCAGCAATCGCTTCAACCAAGAATTCAGGATGCCTGTACCGTTGACACAGAGTAGCACTCCATAGGAAGGGGTACTTTGGGAATGGTTGACATGCACGAAGGTATTCACACGGGATTTTGGATCGTATACCGGCGTATTGGCTACTCCGTACACTGTGCCTGAGGTACCGGCGGTAGTCGCCAATTCACCTGGATGAAGTACTTGTAGAGAAAAAGCATTGTTGGGCTGGTCTCCAGCACGGTAGGCAATGGGAATTCCCGCTTCCAAGCCCGTTTCTGCTGCTGCAGTCACCGAAACTTTCCCTTGAAGGGAAAAAGAAGGGACGGCTTCTGGAATCCATTCGTTTGGAATTTGCATTTCTGCAAGCAACCGCTCACTGAGGCCATTTTTCTTGAAGTCCCAGAAGATGCCTTCGGAAAGGCCTGTTTCTGAGGTTAGAATCTCCCCACTCAACTTCATGGCAATGAAATCTCCCGGAAGCATGATTTTATAAATTTGTGCGGCAACTTCCGGCTGATTTTCGATCACCCAACGCAATTTGGATGCAGTGAAATTCCCCGGAGAATTGAGCAAGTGCGGGAGGCAGTAATCAGCTCCCAAACTTTGAAAAGCCTTTTCACCTTGGCCTACGGCGCGGCTATCACACCAAATGATGGACGAACGGAGTACTTGCTGGGATTTGTCAACACAAATCAGCCCGTGCATTTGGTAAGCGATGCCGATTGACAGCAACTCTCCTGCTTGCACTTGGGCTTGACCGCAAACATAGGCGATGCCTTCCTTGACATGCTTCCACCAGATCTCTGGATCTTGCTCAGCCCATCCGGACTGAGGAGATTGAATGGGCATTTCAACTTCGGGAAATGCTTTGGAGGCCAAGGCCTTGCCTGTAGACGCGTCCAAAATACAGGATTTGACAGAGGAACTTCCCAAATCAATCCCTAAGAGTAGCTTACGCATATTACCAGAAGATAGTGTAAAGTGCAGCGATAATACCTACGATAAGGATCGCACCAATCTTGAATCCTGTACTGGTTTGGAACAAGTCTTTGGTGATTTCGATGCTCTTTGGATGATCCTTACCTTTTCCTTCAACTAGTGAGATTCCGATCATCAAAACAGCTAAGACCACAAATACCCAGCCCATACGGTCAATAAATGGCAAAGCAGGGAACACTACCTTCAACACCACTGAAAGCGGAATACTGAGGGAAGCGCCTACTAGAGCAGCATTGGAGGTGGTTTTTTTCCAGAATACTCCAAAGAAGAAGATTGCAAAAACTCCTGGGCTAATGAAGCCGGTGTATTCCTGAATAAATTGGAAGGCCTGATCCAATTGGCCTAATGCTGGAGCTACGATGGCAGCAATGATAAATGCAACTACCGCAGTGATTCGACCCACACGTACCTTACCCGCTTCGGAGGAGTTTTTACCAAAGTATTTGGCGTAAATGTCCATGGTAAAAATGGTGGAAGTACTGTTGGCCATGGAGGCCAGTGAAGAAACAATCGCAGCGGTCAAGGCTGCAAAGGCAAGTCCTTTCAAGCCGGTAGGCAAAATCTGAAGTAAAGAAGGATAGGCACGATCGGATTTGATCAATCCAGTTACTGGATCCTTCATCGTTTCAATAAAACCTAGGTCCGTTCCATTATTTACAATGACTAGGGCTGCAATTCCAGGAATCACCACAATTAGCGGCATGAGCAATTTCAAGAATCCGGCAAAAATCATCCCCTTCTGTGCCTCATCCAAATTTTTGGCTGCAAGTGCACGTTGGGTGATGTATTGGTTGAATCCCCAGTAGCTGAGGTTGGTAATCCACATACCCCCAATCAACACAGATAAGCCAGGTAGATCTAAATAGGCATCTCGAGTACCTCCCTTTCCATCTGAAATGATCATTTCGCCCTTGGATAGGATCATTGAAAAATGTCCAGGCACTTCATTTCTTAGGGTAATTAATCCTTCCCAAGCATTTCCATTACCAACCATTCCCAAGGCGATGTAGGTGGTGGCTAGACCACCAGCTATCAAAAACACTACTTGAATTACGTCCGTCCAGGCTACTGCCTTTAAGCCCCCATAGATGGAGTACAACATGGAAAACAGTGCCAAGCCAATGATGCTGTAGGTCATCGGGATTCCGAGAATGGTATTTAAACTCAAGGCACCCAAATACAAGACCGAGGTCAGGTTGACAAATACATACAAGAGCAACCAGAACACCGCCATGGTCGTACGAACTCGCGCATCGTAACGATCAAAAAGAAAGCCTGGCATGGTGTAGATGCCTTTTTTCAAATAAACGGGCAAAAAGAAAATCGCGACGACCAAAAGGGTAGCCGCAGCCATCCATTCGTAGGTAGCGATCGCCAGCCCGAGTGCAAAACCTGAACCAGACATACCAATAAACTGCTCCGCAGAGATGTTGGAGGCGATCAGGGAAGCTCCGACAGCCCACCAAGGAAGGGCCTTGCTAGCGAGGAAATAGTCATTCGAATCTTTTACGTGGCCTTCTTTTTCACGGGACACAAAGAATCCCATGCCAACAATTAGAAATGCATAGCCAAGAAAAACGAGTAAATCAAGAGGTTGTAAGAGCATAGAAAAAAGGAAAATAGGTTGTTTTGGGTAAAATAGAAGACTTTTTGTTCCAAAGGAATAAATCTAATGGCTAAATATAAGCGATTGAATCAAAGGTGTACACACCGATCGCACCAATTCTAGGAAAATCTTTATCCGAATGATTCAAAGTAAAAAAACCGGTTGCCTGGGAATCTAACTTCTTCGAGTATAAACTAGGACAGACCGGTACATACCAATCCTAAAGACTGGGTGATATTTTAGTGTATCGCTATCGCGCAACGAACTGTTCGAATTCGTTCATATTTAGGATTTGAGTCTTAAATCTCGTGAAATTACGGGAGGCCAACCCCTTAAATTGAGGGATAAATAGGGATTTATTAAAACAGAAACTGTAGATTTGACTCTATTTTGGACTTAGCATCATTTTTGGAGCTTTCCGACCTATGGCAAACAAAAGCAGTGTTTTTGATATGATTGGGCCCATCATGATTGGGCCATCATCTTCGCATACTGCTGGCGTGGTTCGAATTGCTCGAGCCGCAATTCGGGTTTTAGGAGGCATTCCTGATGAAGCAAACGTGACCTTCTATAATTCCTTTGCCAAAACTTACGAAGGGCATGGAAGCGATCGAGCCATTATTGGAGGACTCATGGACTTCAAAACGGATGATGTCCGAATTAAAGATGCATTGGAGTTAGCCAAAGAAAAGGGGTTGATTTACAGCTTCAAATCCATTGGAAACTCTTCAGTCCATCATCCCAATACGATCAAACTCCAACTTAAAAAGGGAGAGCGTCAGGTAGAAATCATAGGAGAAAGCTTAGGTGGAGGAGTAATCAATATTTCCGAGGTGGATGGATTTGTAGCCAACTTTTCTGCACAAAACCATACCTTAATTATCAAGGCAGATGATGCTTCGGGAGCAATTGCATTTATTTCAAGTGTAATTGCGCAAGAAAAAGTAAACATCGCGACCATGTCCGTATCCAGAAAAGGGAAACACGACTTGGCCTGCCATGTGATTGAAATGGATTCCGGCATACAAGAAATTACGCGTCAGTACCTCCTTTCCTTGCCCTGGATCAAGGAACTGATTTACATTCCAGATATTGATCTTTAACTACACAAAACCAACAACAACCACAGATGAAAAAACTTTTTGCATTGTTTTTCTTTGGGCTACTAATCCTCCAACAGGTGAGTGCGCAAACAGAGGTTCCTACAGGACCTTTGGATTTGATCACCTGTGTGGAGATTGCCATAGAAAACAATCTCACACTCAAACGAACTGAGCTCAATCAGCTCATCACGGAGGCCAACCTATTGGAAAGCCAAGGACGAAGATTACCCAGCTTGACTGCAGGCGCAAGTTCAGGCTACCGTTGGGGTCGATCCATCAACCCAGTTACCAACTTGTTTGAAACCAGAAGAATCGGAAACATCAACCTTTTTGGAAATACTGGAGCACCGATCTTCCAAGGGATGCGCATCAACAACAGCATTGGCCAAGCCAAAAGCAATTTGGAATCAGGTCAATACACCTTGGAAGCTACGCGCAATGACATCACCTTGAATGTGATCAATCTGTTCATTGATGTAGTATTTAACCGAGAGCAGGTAAAAATTGCTGAAAACCAGTTGAGAACCACTACAGAGCAATTGGGCCGTACCCAGCAGCTGGTGGATGCCGGTTCCCTACCCTATTCGGATTTGTTGGATTTGCAATCTCAAAATGCGACCAACCAGTTGAATGTCATCAATGCAAAAAATGGTCTAAGATTGGCCAAGCTCGCGTTGGCACAGGCACTTCAAATTCCATTTACCGAAAGCTTTGATGTAATCGAACCAGTGTATGAGGTTTCTAAGGAAGCTCTAGCTTCAGGTACACCTGCCGAAATATTCGAGATTTCTGTAGCACTAATGCCGCAGATCAAAGCTGCGGAAGCGGATGTGAAAAGTGCAGAATATGGAGTAAAGATTGCAAAAGGAGGATTCTTACCTACCCTTGATGCAGGAGTTTCTGCTTTTTCCAACTACGTAGATCAGGCTTTTCTTCCAGGATCGAAGGAAATCATAGCATTCAATACCCAGGTAGAAAATAACTTTTCCCAGTCAGGAACGCTAAATTTCAGCATTCCCTTATTTACCCGATTCAGTAACAAGTCCAACCTACAGCGTGCTCGAGTACAGCGACAATTAGCAGAAGTATCTGTTACAGAGGCAAAAAACAGATTGAGACAAGATATTGAGACCGCTTACAATTCCGCTTTTTCCTCCGAGCTTTCCTACCAGGCATCTTTGGTACGTGTGAAGAGCTTGGAAGAAACCTTCCGAATTGCACAACAACGATTTAACTTAGGGGCCATCAATTCGGTTGATTTCCAAGTTGCTCAAAACAACTTGTTCAACGCACAGGCCGATCTATTGAACGCGAAGTACACCTATATTTTCAGAATCAAAGTCCTTGATTTTTATCTTGGTAACCCCATTAATCTAAACTAAACCATGGCTACTAAAAAGTCTAACAAATTGCTTTACTACCTACTCGGCGCAGTAGGTGTAATTATCATTTTTGCCATCATCGGTAAACAAGCCGGATGGATTGGCGGCGCCAAAGAAACGGAAGTCGAATTTGCTACTGCCAAAAAAGTAGCCATTGTCGAAAAAGTAAGCAGCTCAGGAGAAATTCAGCCTGAAGTGGAAGTAAAGCTTTCTCCGGATGTAGCCGGTGAAATCATCGAATTGAATGTACAAGAAGGCGACTCTGTAGAAATGGGCAAGCTCTTGGTGAAAATTCGACCTGATAACTTCATCTCTGCTTTGGATCGTACCAAAGCCAACATGAACCAGCAGATGGCAAACCTAGCGCAAGCACGTGCTAGCTTGCAGCGTGCGGAAGCACAGTATACTCGCTCTGAGTTGGAGTACAAACGTCAACGTACGCTACACCAGCAAAAAGCGATTTCCGACGCTGATTTTGAGCAAGCTCAAGCCAATTATGTGTCCTCACAGAAAGACCTTGAAGCAGGGAAGCAAAATGTAATTGCCTCTGAATTCATCGTAAAAAGCTCCCAAGCTTCGGTTAACGAAGCATCTGAAAATCTTCGTTTGACTAATGTAAACTCTCCAGTATCTGGTATTGTATCCAGCTTGAAGGTAGAGCAAGGCGAACGCGTGGTAGGTACACAGCAAATGGCAGGAACAGAGATGATGACCATTGCAGATCTTTCCAAAATGGAAGTTCGCGTAGATGTCAACGAAAATGACATTGTACGACTTTCCTTGGGAGACACCACCATTATCGATGTGGATGCCTACTCTGCTTCTGGAAAGAAGTTCAAAGGCATTGTTACCAGCATCGCGAATACTGCTAACACCAAGGCATCTCCTGATGCTGTTACGGAATTCAAAGTAAAAATCCGCATCCTCAACGAATCCTATCAGGATTTGGTGAAGGCCGGCAACAAGTATCCGTTCCGTCCAGGAATGACTGCTTCTGTAGAGATTTTGACCAACTCCAAAAACAATGCACTTGCGATCCCACTTTCAGCGGTAACTACCCGCGAGGAGAAGAAGGATAGTTTGGCTACCAGCACGGCCAAGCCAAAAGAAATTGTATTCGTAAGCGAAAATGGCGTAGCCAAAATGCGCGAGGTAAAAACAGGAATCTCTGATTACGAAAACATCGAGATCTTGGAAGGACTGAAAGAAGGAGATGAAGTGATTGCAGGCCCTTATTTTGTGGTCAGCAAGGAACTTAAAGAAGGTGACCGAGTGAAAAAGATGGTTGCTGTAAAACCTGAAGACGCGAAAAAAGAAGAAGAGTAAGATTCTTATAAATCAAAAAAGCCCTTAGATTTTGATCTAAGGGCTTTTTTGATTTATACGATTGGATAGAATTAGTGAGGCAATGTCTGTTGCCAGCGCCAACTGTCTCGCATGCAATCCTCCAAGCTGTACTTGGGATACCAGCCCAGTACTGCATTGATTTTTTGGGTATCTGCCCAGGTTTTGACTACATCTCCTGCTCTTCTCGGACCAATTTCATAAGCCAATTTCAATCCATTGACCTGTTCAAAGGCATGAATTACTTCCAGTACTGTATTTCCCTTGCCCGTACCTACGTTGAACACATCGTAAAAATCAAGTGGCTTTTCAAAGAGAAAACTGAGTGCTTTGACATGCGCATCTGCCAAATCCACCACATGGATGTAATCTCGGACACAACTGCCATCCGGTGTATCGTAATCGTTGCCAAATACCGTGAGTTTCTGACGAATTCCAGCTGCTGTCTGCGTAATGAAAGGAACCAGATTTTGTGGGGTACCTATGGGTAGTTCTCCAATTTTTGCACTTGGATGTGCTCCTACTGGATTAAAGTAGCGGAGTGCCACCACACGAATTCCAGGTTTGCTCTTGACGTAATCCAAAAGGATGTCCTCGCCGATTTTCTTGGTATTTCCGTAGGGACTTTCGGCATCTTTTCGAGGAGTTGCCTCAGTTACGGGAAGCACATCTGGCTGACCATAGACGGTGCAAGAAGAAGAAAATACCAGATTGGAAATCCCTTTTGCCCGCATAAACTCTAGCAAGACGAGTAAAGAACCTAAGTTATTCTTGTAATAAGCCAAAGGTTGCTGGGTACTCTCTCCTACGGCTTTGAAGGCTGCAAAATGAATCACTCCTTCAAGTTGATGGTCTTTTGCGATCTGGTCCAATATCGCTCGTTGGTTGCAATCCCCTCTGTAACATGCAAATCGCTTTCCAGTAATCTCTTCCAAACGATCGAGAACTTCTTCCTGTGAATTTGAAAAATCATCTAAAATAATCGGCTCCAAGCCTGCATTCCAAAGTTCAACCGCAGTATGCGAACCAATGTATCCGGCACCACCGGTGATCAAAATTTTTTTCATTTCCATTAAAAAGATAAGGCAAACAAAACTAGGGAATTTATCCCAAAAGAGCAGTAGATCGTCGGTGAAGTAGACTTACCGAACCAACAACACAGAACCTTTGAAAGTTACCTGAACCGTGTTGCCTTCCATCAAGTAGCTGTAGGTGGTAGCATAGGCATAGGTATCCGTTGGGGCATTGTCACCTGCAAAAGTTCCATCCCAACCCTCATCCCCAGAATAGACGAGCTGGCCCCAGCGGTTGTAAATCACCATCGAAAAATTAACTACACAATTGGAGACTCCAGTAAACTTGCCTGGTGCTTCTGTGGGATTAAAGGCATTTGGCATTCGGATTTTTGGAGCTTCCTCGATCACCGTACCTGAACCAAAGGATACGCAACCCGCAGCATCAGTTACCTGCACTTGGTAAGTTCCTTTTGCCAATCCGGTGGCAAGGTCCGTAAGTTGACTCGAAGGAGTCCACAGGTATTGGAACGGTCCTGCTGGACCAGAAGGAACCACGAGCAGCTCTCCATTGTCTTCTCCAGGACAGGCAGTCTTCGCTAATGTCACATCCACAACCAAAGGTGGAGGGGATGTGATTTCAAATGAAACAGGGATTTTACATCCATTTGCATCCGTTACTTCCCAAACGTACTTTTCTTTCTTAAGGGTATCGAGTTCAAAAATCCCATTGAAAACCTGTTTGCCTCCAAATTCTAAACTGTATGGCGCTACCCCTCCAATCACTTTCAAACTCACCTTTCCATCTTTTTTTCCAAAGCAGGTAGTGGCTGTTGCGGTAAGTCCAGTTAGTTCCAATAAAGGAGGCTCTTTTACCTCGATTCCTGTGATGTTTTTCTCACAACCAAGAGCATCGATCACCTTTACAGAATATAATCCTGCCTTTAGATTTGATGCGAGCACGGTTTTTAAGGTAGCATCGTGGCTCCAAACAAAAGTGTAAGGAGGAGTTCCTCCATTGGCTATCACTTCAATTTTTCCCGTAGCTTGACCGAAACAACCCACTGGACTTACTGCCAGAACGGCCAACTTGAGTTCTTTCGCCACTTTAACTTGGATATCTGGAGCTGTTCCTGCGCAGGAATTATCAACCAAACTGTAAGCAGTGTACCCTATCGTACCCGTAACATCTGCTTGGTCCCATACGACAGTGATTTTATCCGAATTTTGACCACTTACTAGAGTTCCACCTTTTACAATCCATTCATATCTCCTACCTGGCAAAGGATCCGGTGCAGAATAGGTGAAGTTAACCGAAGGATCATAGCACACCTCTTTCTCGCCTAATGCTTCTGTAACCACAATTCGAAGATTGACAACGACAGGTAGTTCCACTGCAGCACCTGGACAACCATTGGCAGAGAATGGCAGCACACGAACCTTGGCATTGGGATTAGAAGGACCCCAACGAATAAGTACCGAATCGGAATAGGCCTGCAGAATCGTTCCTCCTTCCACTTCAAACAGCATTTTAGAGATATTTTGCTTGTCTTTTACCCGATACATCACCTCTTCTACTAGCGGACAGACAGACTGAGAACCAACCAACTCCACTTTGGTCTCAAATACCTCCACCTCAAAGGTTGTTTCTTCTTGCTGATCACAAGAATTTGGACTCAAGGAGGCGACAATACTGACTTCATACTTACCTGGTTTGGTGTAGGTATGTTTAACCGTTTTTCCAATTTTGGTAGCAGTGCCATCTCCAAAGTTCCACACAAAATAGGTAAAGTCTGGATTTTCAGGATTAACCGTCCAGGAACCCTCCTGATTGAGGCAGGCCACATTATCTCCTACTACATCAAATGCATAGTCAGGATCGGTTTCAAAATTTAAATTAGTCAAAGACGCCCCGGCTGCATAGCCATAGGACTCAATATTTCCAAATCCATAAACATAGGCGGCAAAGCCCGAAGGATTGGAAAGGGTATGAACTCCCTGGGTAATTTCTATTCGGGCAATCTTGTAGGTTGGATCACCAGGGAGCATTTGAAAACTTGCACCCACTGCTACCCCATCCAAACGGGTTTTATTCTCTTCACCTGCCTTGACTACGATATTTACGTAATGATTAACGATAGAAGGTAAGGCGTAGGCGTTGAAGGTTAAATCCGCAAGTAATTGCTCCGTAGGGCTATAGGAGATCATGAAGGGATCTCCATTAGTTGCAAAAGGGTCTGTAGGACTGTTGCAGGACTGGCTTTTTGAAAATACGGTGACGGACGAAGGCTTAGAGGTATCTATTTTGCCAGACACATTCGCTCCAAACTCCAAAGACATCCATTCCCCACGATTCAATACCTTGCCTTGAAGAAGTCCATTTACCCGAACTTCCGTATTGTCTTCAGCTGCCAATACTTTAACCAATTCACCGGAAGAACGGCCCAATAATGCAGTATGCACAAAGGAACTTCCCCAGGTATTGATGGGATAGGCTTGCTGGTAGAGGTGGTCATTGGCTTGTCCGCAGGCACCTACTGAGGTCCACTTGTTACCTCCATACACAGCAATTTTTTTACAATCATCGGCTTTGTCTCCGACTACACGCACTCGAGATCCGGTCAGATCTCCACGGGCCTTAATTTGGTAACTCTGACCGCGATTCAAGGTGATTTCTGTTGGGATTCCCTTTACGTTACCTGAAATGGAATTCTCAGCAGTTGTAATTTCAATTCGCGTATTGTCCTCGGTGGCCACTACTAAAAGTGTACTTTCATTATTGATATTCAGGTTTGCGGAAGGATTTACTTCAAAATGCGAAGTGATGTAATGGTCCTTACCCAAAGCTGTAATGGGAAGAACTACGGTCCCATCTGCACTTCGGTAGCGCTCGTTGATCGCATGAACAGCAATTTTTCCAGAAGCGGTAATGTGAATCCCTAAGTTTTCAATCACTCCTGAACTCCGATGCAACAAATCCAAAGTAGCAGAGGACAAGCGAAAAGTAAACTGCTGCCCAGCTGTTAGTGAAAAAGGAGTCGTCTGTCCAAGATATTCGATTACCCCAGTCGTATTTTCTGTGGCTGTAATCAATAGCACCGCATAATCCGGTGTAGCTGGAAGACTTCGGTTGTTCTCCATAAAGCCAACCCAAAATTCCGTTCCCGTGGTGGAAAGCTGCGCATAGCTGGAAAAAGTAGCCGCCAAGCTGAAGAGTAAAGCAAATACAAGGCGGAAAATGAGGCGCATACTGATGGACTGGCGGTTTTTAAATATCGCAGTGAATATACTAGACTATTTTCAGAAGTTGATACGTCTACCGAGTGGAAACAAAGAAAGATTAGACAGAATAAGCCTCCTGCCAAAAGGGATATTTTTCTATCTTTGCTCGCTCAAATTCAGCGATACACATGATTTCAGTAGATAACCTTTCCCTCAAATTTGGAAAAAGAACCCTTTTCGATGAGGTAAGCCTCAAATTCACTCCAGGCAACTGCTATGGTGTCATCGGAGCTAACGGAGCTGGGAAGTCCACTTTTTTAAAGATTTTGTCTGGTGACATGGATTCTACCTCCGGTGGAGTCAACATCACGCCAGGCCAGCGCATGGCGGTATTGAAGCAAAATCACTTTGAATTTGATGAGATAGATGTCTTAAGAACGGTACTGATGGGCCATAAAAAACTGTATGCCATCATGAAGGAAAAGGACGATATCTACTTAAAAGAAGATTTTTCAGAGGCAGACGGCCTTCGTGCTTCCGAACTGGAATCCGAATTTGCCGAGATGGATGGCTGGAATGCCGAATCCGACGCAGCTTCCCTCCTTTCTGGCCTTGGCATCTCTGAGGATATCCATTACACCCTAATGAAGGACTTGGCGGGCAATCAAAAAGTTCGTGTGCTCTTGGCTCAGGCGCTTTTTGGAAATCCCGACATCTTGATTCTCGATGAACCTACCAACGACTTGGACGCTGATACCATCGTCTGGCTGGAAGACTTCTTGATGGATTTTAAAAACTTGGTAATCGTCGTTTCCCACGACCGCCACTTCCTAGATACGGTTTCTACCCACGTGGTCGATATTGACTTTGGTAAAGTCAAAATCTTCTCCGGTAACTACACCTTCTGGTACGAGTCTTCTCAATTGGCCTTGAAACAACGGTCCGACCAGAATAAAAAGGCGGATGAAAAGCGAAAAGACCTTCAGGATTTTATCGCCCGATTCTCCGCCAACGTTGCCAAGTCTAGACAAGCCACCGCCCGTAAGAAAATGCTAGAAAAGCTCAATGTGGATGAGATTGAGCCCTCTAGCAGAAAATACCCTGGCATCATCTTCAAGCCAGAGCGTGAAGCAGGTGACCAAATCTTCATGACCGAAAATCTCGAGCTAAAAGAAGGTGGCGTCACTTATTTTACAGACGTTAACCTGATGGTGGACAAAGGCGACAAGATTGCCTTTATTTCCAAAACCAAGCAGGCCGTCAATAAATTTTTCCAAACCATTGTTGAAGAAACAGCACCTACCAAGGGAAGCCTGAAGTGGGGAGTAACGATCAGCAAGGCCTATTTGCCTAACGACAACTCCGAATTCTTCAAGTCAGATCTCAACCTGATCGACTGGTTGCGGCAGTTTTCTGTAAACCAGGAAGAGGCTTATGTCCGCACCTTTTTGGGTAGAATGCTTTTCACAGGTGAGGAAACACTTAAAAAATGTTCCGTTCTCTCTGGAGGGGAAAAAGTTCGCTGCATGGTATCCAAAATGATGCTGCAGAATCCCAACCTCCTAGTAATGGACGAACCTACCAACCACCTTGATTTGGAATCGATTACCGCTTTCAACAACGCCATTATCGAGTTTAACGGCACTGTGCTGATGTCATCATATGACCACACCTTTGTGCAGTCTTCCTGTAACCGGGTGATTGAGTTTACGCCCAAAGGTACCATCGACAGACGCATGTCCTACGATGACTACCTGATGAGTCCTGAAATAAAGTCCTTGCGTGAAAAAATGTACGGGGGTACAGTCTAAATCGTAAGCATTCCAGGTCGTGCTGCTCACTGCGATTGTTATTTACTTAGCCATTACCCTTGCTATCGGAGCTTGGTCGTCTAGGCTAGTGAAAAATTCGAACGACTTTGTATTAGCAGGCCGATCCCTTCCCTTGTTTTTGTCTGCATCGGCCCTCTTTGCCACTTGGTTTGGCTCAGAGACCATTTTCGGTGCTTCCTCGGTATACCTCGAAGAAGGCCTTCTGGGTGTAATTGAGGATCCTTTTGGAGGAGCACTCTGCCTGATTTTGTTTGGACTTTTCTTTCTCCGTCCCATGTATCGCATGAATGTGCTGACCATTGGGGACGTGTTTAAGAAACTATTTGGTGAACGCTTAGCCTTCTTCGCCTCCATCTTTATGATTCCCGCCTACTTTGGCTATGTTGCCGCGCAACTGATTGCTTTGAGTCTGGTATTGGGAGCAGTTACGGATCTCAGCCTACTAGAAGGAGCAGTTATTTCTGCCTTCATTGTCGTTTTCTACACCTTTTTAGGAGGAATGTGGGCCATTTCCATTACCGACTTTATGCAGACTACTTTGATTGTGGTCGGGTTGCTGGCAGTAGCCTACCTCGTAGCAGACGAGGCGGGTGGTGTACGCGTGATTATTGAAAAAGCTCCGCCTGAGAGCTTCCAATTTTTTCCTGAAGCCAACTTTTCTGCCTGGACCACCTACTTCGGAGCCTGGATCATCCTTGGATTGGGGAGCATCCCTTCCCAGGATATATACCAACGGGTGATGTCTTCCAAATCTGAAAAGGTGGCTGTGCAATCCACTTATTTGGCAGGGATATTTTACCTCACCTTTGGTTTGCTTCCACTATTCATTGCCTTGGGAGCCAAAATCCTATATCCGGAATTGTACTTGGCAGACAAGCAAATGCTCCTTCCATCCATGGTATTGCAGCACAGTAACCTTCCTATTCAAGTACTCTTTTTTGGTGCCTTGATCTCTGCCATTATGAGCACGACTAGCTCTGGACTTTTAGCTCCTGCGGCCATCATCTCGGAAAACTTGATTCGCCCCTATTTTGGGAAGCATTTATCCGACAAACACTTTTTGTGGATCCTACGAGCCAATGTGATCTTAGTGGCAGCAGTCGCACTCATCATGGCCTATTGGAAATCAGATATTTACGAGTTGGTAGCTGGAGCGTCTATTTTAATGCTCGTCTCCTTATTTGTACCACTCACTGCCGGAATTTATTGGAAAAAATCCTCTCCTGGAGGAGCCTATCTTGCCTTATTTGTGGGTATGGCAGCCTATCTTGCAGCAGAATCCTACTTGCCCGATCAAGAAACTCATCTCATTGGGCTTTTCGCTAGTGGGCTAGCGATGGTACTAGGAAGCCTGATTTTCCCTAAAAAAACTTCAACCAACCATGACTTATCCTAAGCTATTTCTTCAAAAAGGAAAAGAAGTTTCCTTGCTCAGAAAACACCATTGGGTATTTTCTGGGGCACTTGCCAAAAAAGAAGACGGCATCGAGAATGGAGACTTGGTCGCTGTGTATTCATCCAAAAATGATTTTTTGGGGATTGGACATTATGCCTTGGGATCCATCATGGTTCGGATTATCTCTTTCGAAGAACGTGCCATTGATGCTGCATTTTGGACAGAGAAGATTCGTGCTGCCTATGCGGTACGAGAGGCCTTGCGTCTCACCCAACAGAAAGAAACGACTGTTTACCGGCTAGTTCATGGGGAAGGCGATGGGCTGCCTGGCTTAATCATTGACTACTACAACGGTACCGCAGTGATTCAGGCGCATCACATCGGAATGCACCAGCAGCTGCAAGGCATCACAGAAGCCTTACGCGCAGTCTATGGAAAGCAGCTCAAAGGGGTGTACGACAAAAGTTCCGAAACCCTTCCCAAAGCAGAAGCTGTGCCCTCCAACGAATGGGTATGGGGCAAAGCTGAAACCGACTTGGTGAAAGAATATGGAGCTTCTTATAAAATTGATTGGGAAAAAGGCCAGAAAACGGGTTT
Organism: Bacteroidota bacterium; assembly: GCA_046051425.1. Taxonomy (GTDB): domain Bacteria; phylum Bacteroidota; class Bacteroidia; order Cytophagales; family Cyclobacteriaceae; genus Algoriphagus. The sequence goes on along the minus strand of JBJOOF010000202.1, from coordinate 11,569 downwards.
CTTCATCGATCAACGTGAAAACAGAAAATTAGTCGCCAGCTACTCCAAGGGTAAAAAAGTACTGAATACCTTTTGCTATTCAGGAGGATTTTCAGTTCTGGCACTGCAAGAGGGTGCTACTGAAGTGCATTCTGTAGATATTTCTCAAAAAGCAATTGACCTGACGGAAGAAAACGTCGCGATAAATACAGGATTTAAAGGCAAGCACCAATCCATTGTGGCGGATGTGGTGAAATACATTCGCGAGATTGGAGATGACTTCGACCTCATCATTTTGGATCCCCCAGCCTTTGCCAAAAGCTTAAAGGCAAGACACAATGCCGTGCAGGCCTACAAGCGCCTGAATGCGGAAGCACTTCGAAAAATTAAACCAGGAGGAATCCTATTTACCTTCTCCTGCAGCCAGGTGGTCGATAAGCGGCTTTTTGCCAATACGATCACTGCGGCAGCCTTAGAAAGCAAGCGAAATGTGCGGATCCTGCACCAACTCTCCCAGCCTGCCGATCACCCGATCAATTGCTTTCACCCGGAAACAGAATATTTGAAGGGCCTAGTCTTGTATGTAGATTAGTTTTCAAACATATTGCCATCGAATTTCATTTCAGTAGTAAACCCATCACAAAAACACATACCCCATGTACACTGGACTTCAACACACACACTCAGGCCTAGCCTATCTTGCATTAGCGGCACTCATCCTTGTAATTTTTTGGTCTCTAGTAGGAGCACTTTCAGGTCGCGAGTTTCAAGAGAAAGACCGTAAAATTGCCCTAATCGCATTTATCCTATGCCATGTGCAATTGCTTGTGGGCTTAATTCTGTACTTCGTCAGCCCAGTAGGCTATGAGTTGCTTTCAGGCGGAGGAGCCATGTCTGATGCAGCGGCGCGTTTAACTGCCTTGGAGCACCCGCTTATCAATATCGTGGCCATTGTGTTGATCACCATTGGCTACAGTAGAGCCAAGAAGTTGGAAAGTTCTACAGCCAAATTCCGAAGCATTTACATGCTATATGCTGTTGGATTGGTTTTGATTTTAAGCCGAATTCCTTGGGGAAATTGGCTTGGTAATTAATACCAAAAACCTACCTTCCTATATTCGATCCAGCCTAGTGCTGGATCTTTTTTTTTGCCTGAGGCTTTGGTACAACTAGTTCAGCTGCACATCTATAAATTTTACCTTTGATCATTATTTGCAACTTTGTTACAAAAATCCTAGGTATTTTTAAGTTATACTTTATTTTTGCAACTATGATTCAAAAAGCAATTTTGCTTTGTTTGGCTTTGGTAGCTACACTGGGTACCCTTTCTGCGCAAAAATGCGACCTCGTCTTACGGGGAAGGGTATTGCATTTGGAGAATAACCAGCCCATTGAAGCCGCCTACGTGTGGGTTTCTGAATCAGCTACTGGCGTAGCCACAGATGCTAATGGCAATTTTGCCCTTAAAAATCTTTGCCCAGGTCAGCAAAGGATACAGATCACCTTTATCGGGCATAAGGAAATCAAGCAATCCATTGTTCTGAATTCCGCAACTAGCAATTTGACCTTCAAAATGGAGGAAGAAGCTGTAGCGCTCACGGGTGTGGAAGTACATGGGCACCGAGAGGCCGTTCAAACAACTACCGCAGTATCCACACTCTACGGGGAAGCACTCCTTCTATCCAGAGGAGAGAGTTTGGGCGAAAGTTTGAAGCGGGTATCTGGCGTAACTACCTTTTCTACCGGAAATACAATTTCCAAGCCTGTGATCCACGGCCTGCACAGCAATCGAATCCTAATCTTAAACAATGGGATTCGTCTGGAAGGACAGCAATGGGGAGCGGAACATGCTCCAGAAATTGATCCTTTTCTTGCCGATGAACTTACCGTAGTGAAGGGTGCCGAGACGGTTCGCTATGGACCTGAAGCCATGGGTGGGGTGATTTTGGTCAACCCTCCTGCGCTCCCAACCTCTAAAAAATCTACGACAGAGCTCAACCTGGTAGGCAATACCAATGGTCGAGCAGGCAATGTGGCTGTTTCCCATGCAGGAGGATCCGGAAAATACCCAGGATTGGGTTACCGTATCCAAGGAGCCACAAGACGCGCTGGAAATATCCAAACACCTAATTATTACCAAGGAAACACAGGTATGTCTGAGGCTAGTCTTTCTGGGGCTTTGGGCTATAGTTCATCCAAACTAGGTACCGAAGCCTATTACAGCTTTTTTACCACGGAATTGGGTATTCTTCGAGATGCCCACACAGGCAACCTCTCCGACTTGCTTAAAATCATTGAGAATGGCGCTCCATTTACCCAATCGGAGTTTACCTACACCATCAACAACCCCAAACAGGTGGTCACCCACCATTTGGCAAAAATTAAGGCACACTACCACTTGAATCCTTCCTGGAAACTCAATTTTCAGTATGGCTTTCAACAAAACAATCGACAGGAATTTGACCGACGACGAGGGAATTTAAATGCACGCCCTAGCCTAGATTTGGAATTATTTACCAATACGGCAGAACTCTTTATCGAGCACAATTTGAAATCCCACTGGACCGGTTCTATGGGAATTCACCTGATCCAACAAGCCAATAGCAATGTGCCTGGTACGGGAGTTACTCCTTTGATCCCCAACTATGACTTGAGGAATGGGGGTGTCTTTTTGATGGAAAAGTACATCAAAGGTCCACTAGAACTCGAAGCAGGGCTTCGCTACGATTACCGCACCCTCTCCGCAGCAAGATACGTGGGCAATGACTTGCAGGAAGCCAATTTGACCTATCAAAATGGTTCTGTTTTTCTGGGAGGCATGTATCAAATCAATTCAAGTTGGGCCTTTACTTCCAACCTAGGTACTGCCTGGAGACCCCCAAATGTCAATGAACTATTTAGCCAAGGGCTCCACCATGGCGCAGCTGCCGTAGAATTGGGTGATGCAAACTTGGATACAGAAAAATCCCTCAAATGGGTAAATGGACTCGAATTTGAAGGAAAACGTTCCACTTTGGAGCTGACGGCTTATGCCAACCAGATCCGGGACTACATCTACCTCAATCCAACTGGAGAAACTTTAGTAAGCTTGAGAGGGACTTTCAATGTATACGAATACTTGCAAGCGGATGCTTTCTTTTATGGATTAGACCTTTCAGGAACTTATTCATTCACGGAGAATCTGAATGGCTATGCCAAAGGTTCGATCATTCGAGCTAAGAATACCGAAACCGATGCCTTTTTCCCATTTATTCCTTCAGATCGCATGGATTGGGGGCTCTCCTATTCTTTTGGGAAAAATCCAGAACAAGGAAAAAATCGAATGACACTTAGCAATGCCCTCGTTGCAAAACAGCATCGAGAACCTGTATTCGACCTTGCTCCTGCTCCTCCTGCTTATGCCTTGCTCAACCTGGGGTATTCCAAAAAACTAGAACTCTTCAAAAACACCTTGAGTCTAAGCTTGCAGGTGAATAATCTGTTGAACACGGAATACAAAGAATACATGAACCGTTTTCGGTATTTCACTGCCGATATGGGAAGAAATTTTCAACTCAAATTCAATTACCAATTCTAAATTTATTCACTATGAAAAACCTAAGAAAAGTATCCTTGTACCTAGTTGCGCTACTTGCATTTGGCTTTGCTTCATGCGAAAGTGAAGACCCTACTAAAGAAAATGACGGTGAAGTAATCACAGACGTTACCCTAAAGTTTCAAGAATTGAATTCATCGAATGCACTAGTTGGATCTGTTTTAAGTTTCAAAGCCAGTGACCCCCAAGGGATTGAAGTAGGCAAGACTCCTACCATCCAATCCATCAATTTGACCAAAGGCAAAAAGTATCAAATGACGATTGAGGTTACAAATGCGATTAAAGGCGAAGACATCACTCAAGAAATTTTGACTGAAGCTGCAGCACATCAGTTTTTCTTCTTGGGCCAAGTGTTCGATAGCAGCTTCTTTGGTATTCAATATGCGGATGCCGGTGGCGTAGCTTTAGGTCTGAAAACCATAGTAACCGTATCTTCTTCTACCGGTACCAACAACAGCAACATGCGGGTGGTCCTTCGACACGATCTAAACAAAAACTTTCCAGGAGCAAGCAATCCTAACTTTGCCAACTTTGTTCAGGCAGGTGGAGAAACAGATTTAGATCTTACCTTCCCTGTGGTTTTGAACTAAGGAAATAAATAGTCATAAAAAGGGGCTAATCTTACCAGATTAGCCCCTTTTTTTATCAAAAAGTCTTCCCGCAGACTGCCACTTGATTCGGGTCAAAGCCTGCCTTGGATTTCGGACCTAAATTTCCGGCCACCAAAATAACTGTGTAGTCGGGACCTTCATTCGCTAAGTGAATTTTGATATGCCCATCGAAGGCAGCTAAATCGTCAAATTTTAAATTTCTCCCATCCGAAAGAGGCCCCAACTGGGTAGTGGATTCCAGCTTGCTGGAGGATACTGGATTCAGCACCTGTGCGATGGGCGCATCGGCTTGGTTGTAACTACCAAAATGTAAATGGGCAGGAAAAGCATCTTGCGTGGATGACTTTGCTCCATCCAACCGTACCGATAACTCTAAACTTCCCCCTACTACTTCCTTGAATTCTACCTTACCTTTGTAATTGTAGGTACTGGCTTGAAATAGGTCCACTTCCAAACTTCTTCCAGTGTAGTACTTGTCACCAGAATCCGCACAGGATCCCAGGCCAAAAGATAAAGTGAGCAGCAGGAGTAACCTTTTCATAAGAAGTAAGTTTTCTTGTTAAACGCAATTCCAAAAAAGTGGTTTATTTCAAATCCCAATTTAGGCAATCCTTTTGGCTAGCATTCCTTCTTTTTGAATAAATACACCACTAAATCCTTCAATCGATGCAAATTTTTGCAGAACTAATCCATAGACTCGATCAATCCACCAAAACTGGAGATAAACTCGAGGCATTGGCTTGGTTTTTTAAGCATGCCTCGGATACGGATTCAGTCTGGGTGATTGCTATTTTTTCTCATCGACGGCCCAAGCGTCAAGTGAGTACGAAACAATTACGAACCTGGTGCCAAGAAAAAGCAGGTATCCCCGATTGGCTTTTTGAAGAATCTTACCAAGCGGTTGGCGACCTCGCAGAAACGATCGCCTTGCTTCTTCCTTCGACTACTGAAACTCATAACCTAACGCTAACGGAATGGATCAATTGGCTTCAGGATTTGGCTCAGGATGATGAAGACCGAAAGAAAACAAAGATTTTAACTGCTTGGGATCAATTCACAAGCCTGGAGCGATTCGTTTTCAACAAACTAATCACGGGAGGCTTTCGAATCGGGGTAAGTCAAAACCTACTGATTCAAGCCCTAGCAAGCCATTCCGGGATGTCCCAAGCACAGGTAGCGCATCGCTTGATGGGTAATTGGGATCCAGAAAAAATAAGCCTTCGAGAACTCCTTCATCCGGATGATCTTGGTGAAGATCAGTCGAAACCCTATCCTTTTTTCTTGGCCCATCCCATTGAAGCTAGTTTCCAAGAAAGCTTTTCAAGTTCGGATTGGATAGCCGAATGGAAATGGGACGGTATCCGCGGGCAACTGATCCGAAGAGGGCAAGAATCCTTTATCTGGAGTCGAGGCGAAGAATTGGTCAATGAAAAGTTTCCAGAGATCTTGGAGTTCCTAGATCAAGTCCCAGACGGCACAGTACTCGATGGGGAATTACTTGCTTTCAACGAAGGTGTTCCACTTCCATTTTCAATCCTGCAAACTCGTATCACCCGAAAAACCCTTTCCAAGAAAATCCTACTTGAGGCCCCTGTGAGTTTTATCGCATTTGATCTCTTGGAATGGGAGGGAAAAGACCTACGGAATGAACCCTTATCTCACCGAAAAGCGCTTCTTGAGGAGCTCGTGAGGTCAGTAAACCAGCCTAGATTTAACCTTTCAGAAACGCTTTCCTTTAATTCCTGGGAAGAACTCACTCAGGTCCGCGAAAATGCCAGAGAACTTCTAACAGAAGGAATCATGCTCAAAAAGAAAGATTCTGTGTACGAAACCGGGAGAAAGCGAGGCGCTTGGTGGAAGTGGAAAATTGATCCCATGCACATCGATGGAGTGCTCATCTATGCGCAAAAAGGTCATGGACGACGAGCAGACCTGTTTACCGACTATACCTTCGGACTTTGGGATGGAGAGGTATTGGTTTCCTTTGCCAAAGCCTACTCTGGCTTGACCGATGCAGAGATTCGAGAGGTAGATGCCTATGTCAAGAAAAATACAAAGGAGAAATTTGGCCCAGTACGTACGGTTACCCCTGGACTTGTATTTGAAATCGCCTTTGAAGGCATCCAAGCAAGTCCACGACACAAAAGTGGAGTGGCTATTCGCTTCCCAAGAATCGCCCGCTGGCGCAAAGATAAAACCGTCGATCAGGCCAACAACCTGGTTGATCTAAAGGCGCTGCTACCCTGATATGGAAGATGCTCGCCTAAAACCAGCGTTGGATTACTTCCACCAAAAAGGTTGGAGTCCCTTCCCCTTTCAAATGGAAGCCTGGAACGATTACTTGGATGGCAAATCAGGACTGCTCAATGCGCCCACAGGTTCAGGAAAAACATTCGCCCTCTGGTTCGGGGTGCTTTTGAACTATATTCAAAATAATCCTGGCAACTGGAAAAATCCACAAAAAAATGGGCTGCAAATTATTTGGGTAACCCCACTGAGAGCCCTTGCCCAAGATCTACAAAAAGCGATGCAGGAAGCCTGCGACGGGCTTGGGTTGCCTTGGACCGTGGCAGTGCGAAACGGGGATACCGATGCGAAGACCCGAGCAAGTTTCAAACGAAATCCTCCTGAATGCCTAATTACCACTCCGGAGACGTTGCACATTCTCCTGTCCCAAAAAGAAACAGAACCCCTCTTCGAAAATCTGCGCTGCGTGGTGGTAGACGAATGGCATGAATTGGTAGGCAACAAGCGCGGTGTTCAGGTACAATTGGCCCTCGCTTACTTGCAAGCGAAATGTCGTCATTCCTTTATGCGCTGGGCGATCTCCGCTACATTGGGCAATTTGGAACAAGCCGCAAAGACCTTGCTGGGCAAGGAGTTACCGCTCCATATTATCAAAGCCAAGGTTCAAAAAGAGATTCGGATCACCTCCCTATTTCCGGAAGAAATAGAAAAATACCCCTGGTCAGGACATCTGGGAATTCGCATGATAGACCAGGTAATCCAAACCATAGAGGAAGGGAACTCCGTGTTGGTCTTTACCAACACCCGCTCCCAAACAGAGATGTGGTACCAAAAAATTCTGGAAGTCAGACCCGATTGGGCAGGATGGATGGCCATGCACCACGGATCTTTGGATAGCCAGATCCGCACTTGGGTAGAAAACGCCCTGCACGAAGGCATCCTTAAGGTAGTGGTTTGTACCTCGAGTTTGGATCTTGGAGTAGATTTCCGTCCCGTGGACCGAGTGATCCAAATTGGAAGTCCCAAGGGGGTATCCCGATTTGTGCAGCGTGCAGGCAGAGCAGGCCACCAACCTGGGCTACCCTCTCTCGTATTTTTTGTACCTACCAATGCCCTGGAATTGATTGAAGCGGCTGCCTTGCGTCATGCCATCGAACAGGATGACTTGGAATCCCAATTCCCTCCCTCACTACCCTACGATGTGTTGATTCAGTTCCTAGTGACCCTCGCAGTGGGCGAAGGGTTTGAACCCGACTCGCTTTATGAAATCATCAAAAAGACGGAGTCCTACGCAGCACTTAGTCTAGAAGAATACCAATGGATCTTAGAATTCATCACCAAAGGCGGAAGTTCCCTGGGGAGTTACGATGACTTTTTGAAAGTTGTCGTCGAAGAAGACGGGATATACCGGGTGAAAAACAAGAAAATTGCGATGAAGCACCGCCTGAGCATGGGTACCATAGTCAGTGATGTGTCGATGAAGGTGAAATTTAAAAATGGAGCCTACCTAGGAACGGTGGAAGAATACTTCATTGCCAAATTAAAGGTGGGGGATCGCTTCTATTTTGCGGGGAGAAACTTGGAACTGCTCTATGTGAAAGGCTTGGATGCTGTGGTGCAGGTGACCACGAAGAAAGTAAATCAAGTGGTCAGTTGGATGGGGGCTCGCATGTCCCTTTCTTCCAAACTTTCGCAACAAATCCAGGAAATCTTCAAAGCCTACAACCAGGGGATTGTGCGTTCTGAAGAAGTGCGGCAGGTTTTACCGATTTTGGACCTGCAGCAGCAGCTTTCCTTGGTTCCTGATGCCCAAACGTTTTTGATTGAATCTTTGCAAACTCGCGAGGGGTTTCATCTCTTTTTCTACCCCTTTGAAGGCAGAATGGTGCACGAACTCCTCAGCGCCTTGTTGGCTTACCGCATCGCACAGCGATTCCCCGTATCCTTCAGCATGGCGATGAATGATTATGGCTTTGAATTGTTTTCAGATGTGCAACTAGACATTGAGGAACTCCTGGAGGAGGATCTATTTAGCCTGGATCATCTGGAAGAAGATATCTTGCATTGTATCAATGAAAGTGAACTCGCCAAGCGTAAGTTTCGGGAAATCGCCAGTATCGCAGGGCTTGTTTTTCAAGGCTATCCAGGCAAGCCGACCAGCTTTAAACACATTCAGGCCAATTCAGGCTTATTGTTTCAAGTGTTCGAGGACTATGAACCAGACAACCTCCTTCTGAAGCAAGCGCGTGCTGAGGTCTTAAACCAACAAATGGAGCAGGAACTGCTCATTGAAGCCGTTCGAAAAATAAACAAGCAATCCATACAAGTACGCTATCCGAGTCAACTTACCCCCTTTTCATTCCCGATTTTGGTAGATCGATTGAGTCGAACGAGTCTTTCTTCAGAGTCTGTGGAGGATAAGATTGCGAAGATATTGGCCCAGATGGATCTAGACTCCTAAAAAGTAAGGGAAATCACTCCATCACTCCTCCAAATAGCGCGTGCTCTCCCCTTCAGGTAGCTCCTGCACTTCCTTAAGCTTGCGCTGGATGATACGAGTTCGCACCCCCACCAACTTATCCAATTCTGAATTTGCTTCGTTGAGTTTCTTTTGAGTTCGCTCCAACAAGACTCCAAACTTTCCGAATTCCGTTTTTATGGCTCCCAACACCTGCCATACTTCCGAACTGCGCTTTTGGATGGCGAGGGTACGAAAGCCCATTTGCAGGGAATTGAGAATAGCGGATAGCGTGGTAGGTCCTGTCACGATGACTTTGTACTCTTGCTGCAGGATTTGAGCAAGACCCGGTTCGCGAAGCACCTCCGCATAGAGGCTTTCCATAGGGAGAAAAAGGATGGCAAAGTCGGTCGTCTGGGGAGGGTGAATGTATTTGTTGAAAATGTCAGCAGCAGACTTTTTCACGGCCTTGATCAACTCCAGTCGGTATTGATCTGCCAAGCCCTTATCTGCAATTTCGAGCGCATCAACCAATCGCAAATACGCTTCCTGCGGAAATTTAGAGTCAATAGGCAAGAAAATTTCTTCCGCTTGCCCAGGCATCTTGATGGCAAATTCCACGCGTTCCCGTGTACCCGTCACAGCTGCATTGGCTACGTATTGGTCTGGATTCAAGATATTTTCCAAAATAGCCTGCAACTGGTATTCTCCGAGAAGGCCACGACTTTTTACATTGGTCAGGACCCGCTTGAGATCCCCCACTCCGCTTGCCAGACTTTGCATCTCTCCAAGCCCTTTTTGAACGGCTTGCAACTGAGTGCTGACTAAGTCAAAAGACTGTCCCAATCGGGTTTCCAAGGTTTTCTGAAGTTTTTCATCTACAGTCTCACGTATTTTTTCAAGACGCTGTTCCGTGTTTTTCAAGAGTTCGTCTTGGCGACGGCTCAACTCCGATAGCTTCTCCCGCTGTACATTACTCAGATCCAGCAAGGATTGCCGTACACGCTCCCCAAACTGCTGCAAGGCTTCATTTTGATCTTTTGCAGAAGTGCGCTGATTGTCAAATACCAGTTGAAACTGTCGAAAGAGATTTTCTGAAGCTTCTTTTCGTGCCTCAGCTAAATTCTCATTTAGCGTTTTGGTTAAGGCCTGTAGCTCCTCCCGCAATTCCTTGTCTGCATTTCGTTTTCCCTTACCAAAAAATAGAACTCCCAGCAAGAATAAAGAAAGCCCAGAAAGGAGGTATACCAAAAGTTCAATGTGCATAGGCTACTTGGTTGAAAGGCTGAAGGTAGGTCTTTCGTACCTCCACACCGAGGAAACTGAGGTATTCTGCGACAGTTTCAGTCGGGCTTTCTTCCATTGGGACATGTCCTACTCCATTTAGGATGACCAGATTAGATCCAGGTATGGCTTTCTGCAAGCGTTTCCCTTGAGCCACGGGAATCCAGGTGTCTTCGGCACCCCAAAGAATCAAGGTAGGCATGGTAAGTCGTTCAAATTGGATGTTGCTATTTCTAGGCTGACTCAAACGATCTAAAGTAGCTTGTCGATTTCCTTCTCGAAGCATCAACTCGTAATAGCGCGTTGTAACCTCATCCGTAACTTTGGAATCATCCCCGTAGACTTGCTCCATATTGAGTGCAAAAAGAAATTTTGGGGTACAGGACAAAAGTAGTTTGGAGAAAACAGGATGACGAGCTACTTGGAAGATCCATGCCCCTCCTGTATTCGCTTTCTTTTGGGACGTGGAATCTGCAGTCCCTCGGTCAGCTGATGGTGCACCCCCTGAATCGATCAAATTCAAGGAGAGCACATTTCCTGGATAATCGGAGGCGTGCTGCAAAGCAACTCCACCTCCCATGGAATTACCAGCTACATGGTATTGGGAAAGGTTTAGTTTTTGAGCTAACGCACGAACGAGTTCACTGTAATCCTTTGTACTATAGCGCTTTAAGGAATCTGGACCCGTAAGCCCATGCCCTGGAAAATCCAAGGAGATCGTTTGGTAATAGGGACTCATGGCTTGCTGCCAAGCATCCCAAGTGTGCAAGGAAGCAAAGCTCCCATGGAGTAAGAAAACGGGTTCGCCTTCCCCCAAAATGCGAACATGCACTTTCAATCCATCAACTTCAATAAACTGGGACTCGGGAGTCAAGTATTTTTCATTTACCGCTTCAGGAGAAATATCACTACGGTAAGCGGAGGCCAATACAACTAATAGAAGAAGTAAAATTCCTCCCAAAACCATTCCGAATCTTTTAATCCAAATCATGAGAATTTTTAAAAGTGTATCGGAAAACCTACAAAAATTCTACCCAATTACCTATTTTCAAAAAAAATCCCAACGTGAATCTAAAAAAACTAGGAGCTTCTATTGGCCCAGGGCCTCTCATAACCGCAGCCTTTATAGGTCCAGGGACCGTTACCGTTTGTACCCTTGCCGGGATTCAGTACGACTATACGCTGCTATGGTCTCTGGTTTTGAGCATTGTAGCGACTATTTTTTTGCAAGAATTATCTGGTAAAATTGGAATCCTCACTCGGATGGATCTTAGTCAGTTAGTGCGTAACAGCACAGGTTCTAAGCTAGGAAAGCTGCTGGTCATGGGACTTATTCTTACCGCGATAGGCATAGGCAATGCGGCTTACCAAAGTGGAAATATTACAGGAACCTAT